>NZ_CP066339.1:2750878-3056531 GCF_016406125.1 Alicyclobacillus sp. SO9
GCAAATTCATCACTCTTCTGACTCTATGCTAAACTGAAAGTATTGCAAGTGCAAAGGTGGTTAAGACTCTGAAACTAGTTTCGTGGAACGTCAACGGCTTAAGGGCCTGTGTGAAAAAGGGATTCTATGATTACTTTCAAAGTGTAAATGCAGACATCTTCTGCGTACAGGAAACAAAGTTGCAGAAGGGGCAGATTGACCTGCAAATCGGCCAAACCTATCAACAGTATTGGAACTACGCCTTGAAAAAGGGATATTCAGGCACGGCGGTATTTTCCAAGTCCGGGGCAGGGTCTGTCTGTTACGGACTGGAGGACGCTACAGAGCCGGAGGGCCGCGTCATCACTCTTGACTACCCTAATTTCTATTTAGTAAACGTATATACACCAAATGCGAAGAGGGATTTGTCCCGGCTCGATTATCGGTTGGAATGGGAAGAACGGTTTCGACGCTACCTGTTGGCACTGGATGAAGAGAAACCAGTGATTGCTTGTGGAGATATGAATGTAGCGCATCAGGAAATTGATTTAAAAAACGCCAAGAATAATCGCGGCAACTCTGGCTTTACCGATGCAGAACGGCAGAAAATGACGCAGCTATTAGATGCCGGCTTTACCGATGCCTTCCGCCACCTCTATCCTGAGCGCACAGACGCCTATTCATGGTGGTCGTACATGGCAAAAGTCCGGGAACGCAACATCGGCTGGCGCATTGACTACTTCTTGGTTTCCGCCAGACTGGAGTCCTATATTAATGAGGTCTACATGGATGCCGATGTGTATGGAAGTGATCACTGTCCTGTCGTGCTGGAGATGACAGACTTCTGACCGACATCTCACGTACAATTCTGCAACTCATCTCCCTCGTCTCCCTCGTCTCCTCCAACTGTATTCGTGCAGCAGCAGAGTCGTTTGAATCATTTGCGATGTGGAGGACCAGTACCTGGTTGCTCAACATCAAAAAAGCGGCGTGTCAGTATCTCCTACTCACACGCCTTACCACAAACCTATGATATTCTCGGAATGAACACTCTATTTACAAGATTTGCTTCAAGGAATCCTGTAATACGTCTGCGGCAATTGCGAAGCCGATGCCTTGTGAACTCTGGCTCACTGCTGTATTCATACCTACGACTTCTCCCCGCAAGTTAATCAGCGGACCGCCGCTGTTGCCCCGGTTGATGGCTGCATCAGTCTGGATGAGGCTCGGATACTCTCTGTCGCCAATCTGCAGTCCGCGTCCGGTCGCGCTAATAATGCCAGCTGTGATGGTGGAGTCAAGACCGAGAGGAGAACCGATGGCCAATACCCACTCCCCAGCCCGTGCTCGGCGGTCTTTTCGTATCTTCAAAATGTGACCGCTAAATGGAACGTCTGCCTTTAGCACTGCAATGTCGTGCAAGTAGTCTGTCCCAACAACGGTGGCAGTAACAGGTTTCTTTCGACCTCTGTAACGTAGATTTACACGCGTTGCATCGTGAATGACGTGTTCGTTGGTTAGGATGTACCCTTGGCGATGGAAGACAAATCCGGTTCCAATGTTGACACTTTGAAACGGTGTGTTCCGCTCCCACGGCATTCCGAATGAAAACATACGGTTTGAATTTTGCTCGTGTACCACTTCAATTCCAACAACGGCCTTCTGGTACCGTTCCACTATGGACACAAAATTGGGTAAAGCTGTGTGTGTACTTTGCACAGAGTGTTGACGAGTTCTCTTGCCTCGTGCTGGTTGTTGCACCTGATGTCACCTCACTTCTGAGGGATGGGACAATTGTCTGAACCATCATATTCGTATACTCCGCCATTAGTGAGATGAGTCGTCATTAATGTGTTTTTGCCTATCTAAAAAGCCGCCTCGAAGGCGGCTTGGGCGTTATCAACTATAAACTGTAGATTATTTCTTTGCTGCGCTTGCCTCATCTTGGTTTTCTTTAGATGCACTGTCCTCTGCCGCAGCATCCTGTGCAGCCGCATAAGTACCTGGAAGTGTCTCTTCTTCAAGGAATGCCATGCCTTGTTTTAATTTGATGTACAAACCTCTGGGGTCTCGCGCAGCAATAATCGCGTTATTCCTTAAAACGAAGGGCACGTCTGTGCAAAGTCCGCACACATCGACGCAGTCTTCCACCTTCATTTCTACATCAGGATATTCTTCCTTGAGTAGGTCATAGACCGATTGTGAGTGGTGTTCCAGGTTTTTTTTGCACCATTTCATGCTCATTGACGAAGCCATTGTAAGCCAACCCCTTTGTGGAACATGCTACCTTTATCATAACTCAAATTCCACAGTCTTGGTAAGAGCCACAGGCAAAAATGGTTTCAACCTTGTGAACTTCGATATCTAATTCCGTAATTTCCCCTCCGTGTTCGGAACACCTGAACTTTCACCGGGTTTTCATCGGCGTGCAGCATCCTGTCATCACGCACACACATAGCAACATATGATGCAACCGATTTGGATTCGTATAAGCGGGCCTCATATACCCAAGACATCCTGGTGCCTCCTTTACCCGCTTAGCATCCCCAAGTGAACTCAAGCTATCCCTTCCTCAAAACGTGCCAAAGTGCACGTCCACAATGGCGGCAGACATGTCTCAACCGGCCGAAACGGATAATTCAATGTCATAACCCGCATGCTTTTTCAGATTAAGTACACCTTCATCAAGCAAAACATACTGTCCTTTTAATCCACGAATCCGCCCGACTATATCGCCTTGCTTGTCCAATGAAAGAGAAGTAAGTTTTGGTTCGAACAAGTCATCCTGTGGAAACGAAAACTGCCGAGGTTGCTCATGCTCTCGGAGTAAATACGGTTCCCAAGCAGTATCCAACCGTTCCAATACCTCCCTCTTCTTTTCTAGCAGGTCAATCTGCGGTGATCCACCAATCAACATTTTTCTCCAGTTTGTTTTGTCGGGTACGTGTTTAGCGATTTCCATCTCGAGTTCTCCAGCAAGTTTGCGAGTGGGCACTTCTGCCAAGAGTACAGCCTGCTCCGCGCCTTGTTCCATCCAACGCGTTAACTCGCGCCCTTTCCTGGTCAGACCGACTTTTATATCACTGCTGACCGCCAGATAAACATAGTGAGGGATGAAACAGTGAGCTTGACCCCAATCCTCATCTCTGCACGTGCCATTGTGAAAATGACATTCGTGAGGCTTTACAATGCACAAATCACATTCAGCCAAGGAGCGCATACATGGAAAACAATATCCATTCTGGTACAACTTCTTAACCCGTCGTCCACAATGGATGCATTCTTTACGCGACGTGAAATGAATCGACAGTTCCTGCCCGACCCGCAACGGGACAACTGTACTGTCCAACTGAAGTTCGTAGGACACTGTCTCACCGAACGTATGAATAAGACCTTGGATCAATCCGTGGTGTTCAGTCAATCTATAGATACCTCGCTTTCCAAGACAATTGAATCAGCGTCATGGGTCCACAGCACCAAGTGTCAAAAGACCGGGCGTGACCAAGGTGTCGTTGCAAATCAAACACTCTAATGTATCATTGCAAGTTTCTCAACGTATCCTACGCATGACCGCAAAGGAGAGATGTCCCGTGTTATTTTATACCGCTATTGCACTGATTCCGGCTTTGCTGCTGCTAGCCTGGTTATATACTCGAGATAAATTGCATCCGGAGCCAAAAAGGCATGTATACAAACTGTTCCTGCTCGGCGCAGGGATAGTACTACCCGCGGGATTGATTGAGCGAGGTCTGATTGATACAAGCAGCGGTATTCACACGGCCACTCTGCGCACAACGTTTATCACCGCATTCTTCGTGGCCGGTATGGTAGAAGAGTTCTTAAAGGCAAGTATTGTAGAACGCAAAGCACTTCAACAAGGACTGATGAAAAGTCCAATCGACGCAATTGTCTACAGCGGTGCAGTCGCGCTGGGCTTTGCAGCGGTTGAGAACATTCTGTACGTTACCAGCTCGGGGCTGACGACTGCGGTAGTACGTTCTGTAACCGCTGTTCCCGCACACTTTATGTTCGGTATTATCATGGGCACAGCATTTTCCAGACACATCTGGCACGGCAGAAGTAAAGCCTGGGCGTACATTCTTCCTGCAGTTGCTCATGGTATCTATGACACCTTCGCATTGCAATCCGGGTTAGTCTCCAACATTCTCCTGCTTCTGTATCTCGTTGGCTTGGTTTCCTGGAGCTTGCGGCAACTCGACCAATCAGTGGAGTGGTCAGCACGTCTAACTCAATCAGACCCATCGTAACACTTCTACCTCATATCATATCCAGATTGTCCGAAGGGTTGTGGTTCCTGCGGCACCCCTTCAAAAGTCAGGAGCCATCCATTTTCAGCTTTGTACAATCGCATTTCAGCACTTTCATCCAACATCAGCATGTGAAAGAGATTCATGCTGGTTTTGAAGTAGGGACTCAAGTGTTCGTCATGCAGGCGAAGGTTAATCACTTTGTACCGGTCCTTTTCAGGAACAGGAATACCCTCCGTACCAGAAATAGATTCCCATGTCATATTCTTATCCCACAGTCCCTTATTAACGTGAGTTTTCAAGTAATCGTACACATTTTTCACAGAGTGTGATTTTCTGCTTTGTTCGGAGACAAAGCTGTACATGGTCATGCCTTGTACCTCCTTAACACGTTCCAAAACACCTATTCAAACGGCAATACAAATCCATCATAACTTACAAAAATACGAATATCCACGGGTTGTTCACGACTTCGTTAATGAAACTCATTGAAAAAACCTACTGGGGTGCTATCATCAAAACAGAAATACAGATTGGCCCTGAAAGGAGAGTGCAGGTTCATGTTTCGCTATTATACAGGTATTGCAATCATGTGTGTTGTTTTTGCAGTAATGGCCTTGTTCTTCTCGGACCATCGTACCACTATGACAACAATTTTTCTCGCAATGGCGGCAGCTTTTGAAGCAATTGCTTTTGTGACGGCGGATTCCCGCTGGTAGTGGCTGCTTTCCGGGATATGCGATACGTTAATGCTTACTGAAGCACTGAACCGAAACATTTCTCTACATATTGGCCGAGGCACTCGTTGCTTCGGCTGTTTTCTCTAGAGGATTTCTCTGCTCTAGAGGATCGCTCTAGGGGATCGCTCTAGGGGATCGCTCTAGAAGGTTTCTCTGGAGAACAATTCAGGTAAAATGTTTTCCCCGCTTTCATTGATAACAACGCAAGGTGTATTGTTCTTTCGAACCTCATTGAGAAAGTCCTTAACTGGGTACATTTCTAACTTTGTCCCTACAATCAACACGAGTTCCGATCTGCCTACCCAATCCATCCCTCGACTAAAGTGGCGAACCTCTTCTCCTTCAAGGGTAATACCAGGGTGCAGAACCGAACTGCATTCAGGACAGACAGGTACCGGTGTGTCATGCGCCATATCACTGGAAAAAATCAGACTGCAATGTCCGCACCTGAGCTCCCTCAAATTCCCGTGCAGCTCAATTAAATGAGGTGTACCAGCATCCCTGTGTAAGCCGTCAATATTCTGAGTGATGACCCAAACCCCTGCCCTCGCCAGCACAGAGTGTGCCGCATTGGGTTTTGCTCGTCGCCATTTCTCAAGTACTTCTTTGTAAACACGGTAGTATTGGACAGGATTGCTGTTGAGCAACTCTGCCTGGAAAAAGTGCCTTAATTCGACTCCTTGAACCGTATCGCCCAACAACGGCAGGCCGCTTGCTGCACTAATGCCTGCTCCTGTGATTGCGGTAATGAAGCGGGACTCTGACACAAGCTGACGCACGGGATGCAGGTACGACTGGTAGTTATTCTTAGAAATATAGACATCTGTCATAAATTTGTAACGTTTCCTTTCAAAAGTTGAATAGAATTTCATTTATTGTATTTACATTCCTACAGGAAAATATTACCGTATAAATCGAGAAGCAAATATTTCTAAAGGAGGAAGTATTCTTGAATGAATCATTCGGTACCAGGGTAAGGGCTCTACGCCTTCAACGTCGATGGTCTCAGCAGGAACTGTCACTGCGCGCAGGTATCTCGACGCCGCACATTTCCTCTATCGAACGCAGTAAACGCTTTCCATCCTTAGAATATGCAATTCGTCTCGCTGACTCTTTAGGAATTCCACTCAACTCCCTGTGTGATGAAGATATTGATTTTAAGGTACCTAAGATGAAGTCTTCACCAGAGGAACTGCCTTTGCACTTACAGAACTTTATCCTCAACGAGGCATCATTTCCATACCTTGAAGCAGCACACCGCATGAGCACACTACCAAAGGAAGACTCACAGTTTCTTGCAATGATGATAGAATTATTATCCCAAAAAAGACGCCTCCCACAACCCACTTGAAGGAGACGAAGCAATAGTCTGTATCATCTGTAAGAGGTGACTTTCAATTAACCTACCTGTACAAGAAAGGTGTGTACAGGGGAACGCCATCAAGGGCCTCCTGCACACACCTGTCCCCGTCAATACTGCACAGCTGTCCAAACGCTGTAACGAGGTGTTACAGCAATGCTTTAATTCCGTACCGTCCTCTCGGAGTTTGATAAACAGCAATGTACTGCGGCTTATAAGTATCAAGCCACTCTACAGACTGTCGAAGTCGCTCCTCAAGGCATTTTGCTTGAAACTTTGAATCGACAAGACGTAGATAATAGACCCAACCCATATTAGCCTCCATCATTTTTTGCGGGAATGAAATGGCCCAGCAGCGGAATTGAAATTGTGAACGTTGTGCCATCTTCGGGACTGCTGTTTGCCGCAATATCTCCGCCGTGCTCCAAAACGATGTAACGCGTAATCGCCAAGCCCAGTCCGGTTCCCGATTTTCCTTGCCCTCGTGTCCTTGATTTGTCCGCTTTGTAAAAGCGTTCCCAAATGTACGGCAAATCTTCCGGCGATATTCCACTCCCAGTGTCCTTCACTTGAATCAACGCGTGAGCTTCAATGGCCTGAACGCGCAACGTAACCATGCCGTTCTCCGGCGTGTGTCGAATGGCATTGTCCATCAAATTTGTAAGAACCTGCTCCATTCGATCAGCATCGCCTAAAATCATAATATCACGCTCAGCCATATCTAGTTTCAAAGTGATACGCTCATCTTGCGCCATAGCGTGAAACTTTCGGGCAACTCGTTCTGAAAATTGAACCAAGTTTAGTTCGTTCATAGACATTTGAAAGTGCCCGGACTCAAGTTGCGCCAGATTCAGCAAATCATTTACAAGGCGTTTCATTCGAATTGCCTCGTCATGAATAATTTCCGATAGCTCTATCCGCTGCTCTCTGTCATCCCCGAAGTCATCCAGCAGAGCTTCAGAGTACCCCTGCATCATACTGAGCGGAGTCCGCAGTTCGTGTGACACATTGGCAATGAAGTCCTTGCGCAACCTGTCCAGCCGGCGCTCCTCGGTAATGTCTCGCTGTACAGACACAACGCCGCGAATCTGCTCTCCGTCGGATTCATACAGCGGCGTCATTGTGACCAGCATTTCACGCCCAGTCCAAGTCAACTCACGAGTGACCGGACCTCGTTTGCTAATGACCGAAGACATTAACTGAGCGAGATCGGCCGGGAGTTTTCGGATTTCACCGTCAGAATCAGGATCCATCAAGGGAATGAATCTCCGCACGGCCGGAGGATTTGCTAACGTCACACTTCCTTCTAGGTCGGCCGCTACAACGCCGTCGTTAAGTGAAGACAGGATACTGCTCAGCTGTTCCTTCTCCCGGGACAAGGCAGCTATCGTGTGGTCTAACTGAGAAACAAGCGTATTGAAAGTTCTGCCTAAGCGTCCCACTTCGTCCGTTGTAACAACTCTGATTTTCCCACGGAAATTGCCGTCTGCCATCTCCTCCGCCACTTTATTCATCTGGACAAGAGGCCGCGAAATGTTTTTTGATAATACAAACGCCAGGGCCGTGGTGAAAAGAATGCTGAGACCTACCGAAAAGACAATCAAATTGCGCATAAGGGTAATAGGCGCATGGAGTGCACTCATCTTTTGCGAAACTTCCAACATGCCCACGGTTTTTGCGTGTGAAATTCTAAGATACACATTTATGCTGTCGTGCTCGGGGTTTCGATCCTTAGCCCGAATGTGAATGGTAACCGGCTGGCCGGACTGAAACTGGTGTTTTTGGGATGCAGTGAAGTGGTGTTGATATTCGCTGTTTAACTGTTTATTTTGAGCAATCGGCTCTGCAATGATAACCTGTACATGCGCTTTCTGAACAGATGTCAGCTTTTGCGCTACCTGCGCCGCTGTCGACGGTGTTTCACCGTTGTTTACAAGAATCTGTACGCTTTGCGCAATTCTTACTAGTTGGCGGCTCTGCTGTTGGTAAATGTAATGATCAAGAAACTGCTGTAACAGAACTGACAGCAGAGCCAACACAACAACTACCATCGCCACAATTGTAAGCCACAATTTGGCGACGATACTGTTTCTTATCATGGAGTAACCTCGAATTTATAACCGACGCCCCATACTGTGATGATGTACGAACTGACGAGTTCCGAATACTGACCGAGTTTTTCGCGCAAACGCTTAACATGGGTGTCTACAGTTCGTTGATCACCGTAAAACTGATAATTCCAAACATCGCGCAACAATTCTTCTCTAGTAAAGACCTTGTCTGGACGTTGCGACAGATAGACAAGCAAATCAAACTCCTTTGGAGTCAATCCGACTTCTTCGTCGCGTACCTCCACCCGCCTCGCGTCAATATGTATAACAAGTTCGGGAAACGTCAAAACAGGATGCAACTCCGTGTTGGCTACTTCAGGCTCACCTGAGCGCTTAAGCAAAGCTTTTACACGCATCACGAGCTCACGAGGGCTAAAGGGCTTCACAACATAATCGTCAGCTCCTAATTCAAACCCGTGAATTCGATTGGTCTCGTCGCCTGCAGCCGTCAACATTATAATTGGGGTCTGCTTCTTTTGCCGTATTTGGGCACAGACATCCCGTCCGTCCATCCCAGGAAGCATTAAATCAAGCACAATCAAAGAATAGTTCTCCTTGTTTATGGCCATATCCAACGCTTGTTCTCCATCTTCCGCTTCGTCAACGGCAAAGCCACTGCGCTCCATATACATTCGCACCAGCCTGCGGATTCGTTCCTCATCGTCCACCACAAGGACGCGTGGTGTATTTTCCATCTAATTCCCTCCTAGACAATACGCTCGTCTATCATTATGACTGTGAATGAAATTGGTAGCAATAGTTAAGATTAAATATGTAAGAAGAAGCGAGCGAGTCAATCCTCGCGCGCTTCTCAATACGAGAATACATTTTTATTGTATCTATCATCTAGTATAAATCAACTCGCATTTGGCCAAATCCGCTGCACCATGGAACTAAAACGATTCCAGATACCGGTTACTGGTTTGCCTTGATTCAACTCATTCGCATAGGTTTGGAACTGCTGATAAGCGTCCGCATTTGCGGTAACCATCACATTTGTGATTTCTGGGTGGTTCTCCTTGACAATACGAATAATGTGATTTTTCGTCTTGTTCGTCATATCTGTGTTTACCCCAGGCTGCATTTGAACAGCAACATATGCAGTTCGGTTTGCAACCAACACAGAAGCATGGCGAACCTCATTCACACCTGCAACACGGTTTGCTACGGCTTGTTCAACTGTCAGTTGATGATGAGCTGGATTCATTTGTCCGGTGTTATTCACAGCTTCATTTACTGCATTTTCTGCCATTGCTCCTGGGCCGGCTGTGTTGTTATTGCCGCAACCGCCGAGCAAAAGAAGCGCGAAACAGCCCCCGACCAAACCCGAAAGTGCAATTTTCTTCATGCTAATCCCCCCTTGTATATTAAGAACAGCTGCTGAATTGGTTTACGTAAAACCATAATGTAGTTGCTCTATTAAATTTCTGTTCCTTGAAAACCTAATCAAATGTTGATAGACCTTTCTGTGACAAAGTGAGTGTTTACGACCTCGGGCTGATCTTGGGAAAATAGCCGTAGGTGTCTACCAAGGGAATGTTCCTATCCCTCCCGTTGCCCCTCATCTGAGGGTGTCTTCCGAGGAAAGATTGTTCCCCTGGCCCCATGGAATAGACCTACACGCTGACTGTTTCCCGGTCCGTCATCCCTCCTGCCAGCAGAAGGAGGCTCGTGCACCGATGACGTCTGGTGTATTCCAATAGCTCGCAAGGCTGTCGTTCATGGGTTTCCCAGGGTCATCCCGAGGTCGCAGGCATCTGCATCCCAACCTGAAGGAGGTGATTATATTGACTTCCTCCTTGTTTGTCGGAATTGATGTAGGCAGCCAAGAGAACGTGGTTTGCTGCTTAACACAGGACGATGAGAAACGACCTGTGAGTCGATTCACCGTTACCAACAATCGTCCTGGGATTTTAGAGTTTCAGGATCGTATCTCCAAGCTGGCAAAACAGAAACAGGCTGAAGAGATTCTCTTTGGTCTCGAACATACTGGATGCTACTCAACCCATGCCGCCATGTATCTGCAACGTCATTTGGACTTTGGTGTTCAGCGTAGGGTCTACGTCTTTAACCCCAGTCTTATCAGGGAGTTTAAGAAATCCCATTACCTGAGTGCCCCCAAGAACGATAGAGTAGATGCCTGGTTTATCGCAGCTAAGCTTCGGACAGGCCTTCTCCCGCATCCCTTTACCTGGAGCGAGCCGCTCATGGCGTTGCAGCGCTTGACGCGAGCCCGCTACCACCTGATGCAGGATCTGTCTAGAGAGAGCAACTTCCTCATGACGAACTTGTATCTCAAGTTCAGTGACTACAGCAGCACAGGTCCCTTTAAGAGAAACAAGCTCTCGGCAACTTCCATTGCTGTCATGGAGGAATTCGAATCCGTTGAGGAACTCTGTGAGATGCCCCTTGAGCGTCTCATTGAATTCCTTGTGGCACATGGCAAGAACCGATTCGAAAATCCTGAGGTCGTTGCTAAAGTGCTACAGAAGGCTGCTCGCTCCTCGTACCGGCTACCCCAGTCGATGTCGGACTCGGTCAATCTCGCAATGGCTTCTAGTATTCGCGTGATTCGAACGGTACAAGAGCAACTGAAGGCACTACGCAAAGGAATTGAGGACCACTTGGCGACGATCCCGCAAACCCTTGATTCCATTCCCGGTATCGGTCCCATTCTTGCTTCCGGCATTGTAGCTGAGCTGGATGTAAGCCAGTTTAAGAGCCACGCGGAAGCCGCTAAACACGCCGGGCTCGCTTGGACCGTTCACCAGTCCGGGAAATTCACAGCCAACCGAACTCGACTGATTCATTCTGGCAACCGCTACCTCAAGTACTACATGGTTGAAGCGGCAAACAGTGTCCGGGTGCACGACCCTGTTTTCGCCGAGTACTATGCCAAGAAGAGAGCGGAGCCAAAGGAATTTGCCGAGGGACGTACCCTTGCGCTTACAGCCCGGAAACTGATGCGAGTGGTCTTCTATCTGCTAAAGACCAACCGACTTTACACTCCGGAAGGAGGGGTCCGACAACGCGCATAAACTTACCGCGATCGACCTCTATCCACCAGTTCCTAGGTTTTTCACCATATTTTAAAAATCTAGGTAGGGTGGGCTTAGTTGAGTATTGCTAATTTTGGCACCACGTCCAACGTAGTAGCAATTCGACAAATATTATGTCACCTTAGGGCCTTGACATCGTACCGCTGCTCTTTTATCGACTTAATATCTGCAGTCGAAGGGGGAACCATTCACTCAAATTGCGTTATTGTTGACTTCAGGTTCGCTGTCTGTACATCTCTACGGGCGCCTTTTTCCCCGATAGCCGCGGCTTTTTGTCTGCTTATTTTGCGTTTGATTGCTCCTGCGTCGCTGTTGCTTTCTTTTAACCTCCATCGCTGCACCAGGCCACGGAGGCGCGGTGACGCCGGAACCCTCGTAGAGTGTATCCCATTCACTCTTCGTGAGCGGTCTCCACTTCCCTGGCGGAAGTTTGTCCAATTGAAGCGGACCGTAAGCAATTCTCTTCAGGCGTTTTACCGTGTAGCCCAAGTAATCGAACATTCTGCGCACTTGCCTGTTCTTGCCTTCATGAATCGTGAGTTCTATAACCGATTCCAGCGGATGGTTTCGCAGGACACTGACCTCAGCAGGTGCTGTCGTACCGTCCTCGAGCGGCAGGCCTTTTTCCAACTGTTTGAGCTCTTCCTTCTCCGGCATTCCGACAAGTGTCACGCGATACACCTTTTCGATGCCGTGGGACGGATGCATCAGCGCCTGAGCCAAATCTCCATCGTTTGTCAACAGCAAGAGACCACTCGTTTCGTAATCTAGTCTCCCGACTGGATACAGGCGTCCGAGACTGGACGGAACCAGTTGTAGTACCGTTCGTCGTCCCTCAGGATCTGTAACGGTTGTCACATAAGAAGTGGGCTTATGTAGAAGAATGCATTGTTTCTCTTCCAGAACCACCACTTTATCGTCAACTGTAATTTTATCAACGTCTGCTCTGACCTGTGTACCTAGCTCCGTGCACACATGTCCGTTTACTTTCACACGGCCGTCTACAATCAGTTGTTCACATTTTCTCCTTGATGCAATCCCGGCGTGGGCCAGTACCTTTTGCAGCCTCTCCAAAACCATCACTCCCTGTCGCCTTCATCGTCCAAAGGCACACGGAACATTATACTGGTTTAGGAAGAGAATGCGAAGTCGACGTTTTGCATCGTCAAGGGCACTTCAAAACTTTGGAACACCGAGCAACAGCGTCACAGCAAACACGCTAAAAACGACACTCGCTAAATCAGCTAGTAGACCAACCTTCAATGAATATCGGAAGTTGGAAATGCCGACGCTCCCAAAATAGACGGTAATCACGTAAAGCGTCGTATCCGAACTTGCCTGCATGGTGGAAGCAAGTTGTCCCATCCACGAATCCACACCGTGATGCTGAAAAATGTCCGTCATAAAGGCAAGTGATGCCGAGCCGCTGATAGGCCGTAAGAGTCCAATGGGAGCCACTTCCGGCGGAATACCAAAAAAGTGAAACAAGGGTGACAGAGCATGTACAATAATTCCCATAGCGCCGGAGGCCCGAAAAACTTGAACGGCCACCATCATAGCGATTAAATGCGGCATAAGTTGAATAGAAGTGCCAAATCCACTTTTTGCGCCGTTGATAAAAGTATTATAAATGGACACTTTTTTCACATAGCCTGTGACCAAAATGGCGGCGATGATGCACGGCAACATCCAAGCGGAGATGGTAGAAATGATAGCCTGCATCAAGTCGCCTTCTTTCGACGTGCCATCGCTCTGAACAACCTGTCCAGAATAATGGCTGCAAGTGTAGCCATTCCCGTTGCCAAGACAGTAGTACCCACAATTGAAGTCGGATTGGCTGAATGATACTGCATCCGAATTGCAATCGTAGCAGTGGGAATTAAAGTAATACTTGCCGTATTGATAGCGAGCAGTGTACACATTGCGTCACTAGCTGTCTCTTTGTCAGGATTGAGTTCCTGAAGTTCCTTCATGGCCTTGAGACCAATCGGAGTCGCAGCATTGCCAATCCCGAGAATGTTCGCGCTCATGTTTGCAAGGATTGATCCCATTGCCGGGTGGTCCGGAGGAACGGATGGATACAAGAAACGCGCAATCGGACGCAGCAGTTTGGACAACCACTCAATGACCCCAGCCTTTTCTGCAATTTTCATTAAACCAAACCAAAGCGCAATTACGCTAATCAAGCCAAAGGATAGTGTTACGCCTCGTTCCGCACCGCCGAGAACGGCCTGGGACACTTCATTAATCCGTCCCGTAAATGCGGCTGTACCAAGACCTACGACAAACAAACCGAGCCAAATCAGGTCAATCAAGCTGGCACCCCCTACAGAAGATGTCCATCTGTTTTAAGGGTATGCCAGCCTCATGCTATTTAGGACAAACTATTTCATTGTTATGCCATGCACGAATTCATTGTTGTGCCATGCACGAACTTGTCTGCGCGTTGAAATCACCGGGCTTAGTGGGTGGGAGGTTGTTCGGATTCATGGCTGCCGACGGACTCTGAGTATTTTGTTTCCGATGATTTGGAGTCCTTCTTAAATATGGATTGAATCTTTTCTATTACAACAGGTGCCATGTCCATCATTCTGTCGTAAAGTTGGTTCTGATTGTCCGCGGATAGAAGGCGTACGTTATCGCCCTTAACAATCAGAAAGCCGATAGGAGTTATGGATATTCCGCCTCCTGAACCGCCTCCAAAGGGATGTTCTCCGCTGCTTTCCTGACCGGCGTTGCCGCCGCCCGATTTCGTGTGTGAAGACGAATCTGCCACCTCAAACTCACTGCCGCCTGCTGCGAATCCAAACCCAACTTTTGACACTGGCAGAATCACTGTTCCGTCAGGTGCTTCAATGGGATCGCCAATAATTGTATTGACATCCACCATATCACGAATGTTACTCATTGCAGTTTGCATTAGTCCCTGAATGGGATGCTCCATGGCTATTGCCCCCTCTTGCTCTTCCATATACGAAAAGAACGAATTGCTGCCCACATAGCGTACCCGACGCGAATTTGGAGTATACACAACTGCGACAAGTCAAACACCTCTTCAGAAAAGTCTGGCTTGACATGGATTGTAGGCAATCGCTCCAGTCGCATGTAGTGGCTCATCACTCCTACGACGTCTCCAATGATTCCGTATGCTGATCCGACTGCAAGTCCAGTACTGGGTGCGTCCCCTGTTCCAATTGTCAACTTACTTGAAAATGCTGTGATTTTCGTTTTTCTTAACGTCCATTTCCCAATAGGTGTAAAACGCCGTAACTTCCGGACCCACGTGGGCCAGTCTTTTAGAATTTTCCATGCTTCCTCCGCTGTGAAGATCCTGTGCTGTGACTTCTTTGCATTATGAACGGAGCTGTTCAAGGAGGGGCCTTCGTCAGTCATTGTCGGTTTCACGTCGGAAAAAGACTTGCGAACTGTGATGAGTCCAAACAAATAGCTAAACTTCACAAATCCGGTAAATTCACTGCCGGTCTTTGACACAGAAACTTCTATAGTCAAAGAAAGCCACAACAAAATGACAAGAATCAGGAAGACAAAAACGGCAATAAAGAACCAAAGCCACATGAAAATAACCGCCCCATCGTTATATCGGACGGTTTTACTTTTCCCGTAACACTTGTCTTATATACAAAAGCAAAGCGTCTTGACGAACGAAGTGTAGGTCACAGCAGTATGGATCACAGCAGTATGGATCACAGAGGAAACTAGTCCCGCGGCAGTTCTTCGGGCCTCACCTCGAACAGTGACAAATCTTGTGAGACCTCTTGCTCTTCCGGTAACTTCGGAAGTTCCGAAAGGCTGCGCAAGCCAAAGGTCTGTAAAAACAAATCTGTCGTACCAAACAGAACAGGTCTGCCCGGGGCCTCTTTGCGACCAACTTCTTTTATTAGTTGGCGATGTGCCAGGGTTGCGACAACTCTGTCCGATTGAACCCCCCGAATCGACTCAATATCCATCCGTGATACAGGCTGTTTATACGCTACGATGGAGAGAACTTCAAGAGCGGCAGCACTTAATTGAGTAGACGACGGCGACGCAGCTAAGCGCCGTATGTAATCCGAGTACTCGGAACGCGTCACTAACTGCCAAGTTCCTGCCAACTCGGTCACCGCAAGGCCTGATTCCCGCTGTTCATACTCTGCCTGAAGCTGTTTACAAAGCGACAAAGTCTCGTCTATGTTCAATTGTAATGCATGTGCAAGTTCCTCTGTAGTTAGACCCTCGCTGCCAACAGCAAACAAGAGAGCCTCAAGCGGGGCCGTCAGCGACATAAGCACTAGACTCCTCCTCACCCAACACAATCTCAATCTCTTCAAACAACGTCAATTGCCGACAATGGACCTGTCCATTTTTTATTAATTCGAGCAACGCCAGGAAACCGGATACCACTTCCGTACGGGTAACAGAAAAACTCAGCAGCTCGAAAAAACCACACGACCCATACCTCTGCAGTTTACGCAGTATCGACTCCATCATCTCCTCCACACTTACAACGCGGCCGGGAATCTGAGCGACTCTGTCCTGTTTCGGGATGCGACGAAGTAATTTCACAAGTGAATCAACTAAATCCCACATTGACACGCCTTCCACCCGCGTCGGCGCATCAGGCGTATACGGAGTTAAATCAAGCGGCGGCCGCGAGAATATCTGGCTTTGCGACAAACCCAGTTCTTTCAGCTGGAGTGCGCCGTGCTTGCACAATTGGTACTCAATCAGTTGTTGAACCAACAATTCCCTTGGATCAGCAACTTCTTCGTCGTCCTCCTCCTGTGCGGGCCGCGGCAGAAGCATTCTGCTTTTGATGGCCAATAAGGTAGAAGCCATGACAAGAAACTCGCTGGCAATTTCCAGAGACAGTTCTTCCATGGCACGAAGGTATTCCAAATACTGCTCTGTAACAGAAGCAATCGGAATGTCGTGTATGTCAACTTCCTGTTTTTTTATTAAGTGAAGTAACAAGTCCAATGGACCCGAGAACTTATCCAACACGACTTCATAAGCTGCAGCCACGCGCTCCTACCCGCCTTCAAAAAATCGTCTACAAACAGTCCTAGTCTAGCCTGTATCGTGCCGCCAAATTGCCTACAGAACCAGTACGACGCCAAATACCGCAGCAATAAGAGTTGTGACATACTGAAAAAGAATCATCAACAAATTGTTCAACGGCGGTATTAAAAAAAGCAGAAGTAAAATGAACGGTCCATACACGTCCAGCTTTCGATAAGCCATCTCCTGTTTATAAGGCAAAAAGTTGGACACAATTCGGGATCCGTCGAGTGGAGGAATTGGAATCAGGTTGAAGACAAACAGGATAACGTTGATGTAAGCCCCCCAGGACACGAGCCGATGTAAAAAATCTTGGATTGAACTGGTCGGTATGCTCCACTCGCGCAGAATAGTGAAGCAAATTACAGCGAGAACCAGATTAGAAAAGGGCCCTGCAAAAGCCGTCAGAATCAAACCGGTTCGCGGTCTCTTAAAGTTGCCGCCGTTGATGGGAACTGGTTTCGCCCAGCCGATGGGTGCAAACAGCATCATAATCAATCCCAGTGGATCCAAGTGGACCAGAGGGTTCAGAGTTAACCTGCCCGCCAAGCGCGGCGTTCTATCACCAAGCATGTCAGCTGTTCTGGCATGCGAATATTCGTGAATCACGAGACTGATTGGTATGACTAGTACAAAGAAGATGAACGCAGGTCCAAGTAAATTCGACAAACCGTGAACTCCTTTTACATTGGATTAAATTCCACCGCAAAAACAATCCCCATTCTCGCGAGATTTACGCACATTATAGCATAAACTTATACAACTCGACGGAAGTCAAATGACGCCAGCAGGGACCCATGGCACCTATGCTTGGGCTAGGAACGAAGCCGAAGCGGCCACGTCAGGCGTTCCCAGGGTGACAAAATCTGACTGTGACGCAATGCAGAACGGATACGAAGATTGGAAATGTGCTCGGATTTGGAGAGAATGACAAGTGTATTTTGACTGGTATAGGGAACTCCCACCGGGATCATAATGGCCGAAGGAAAGCGGTTCTTTGCCTCCTGCCACCAACGCTTCACTTGTCCATACGGCGGAACTTGAGAGATTACATTGAAACAGGCTGTGCCCGTGGCTTCAGCAAGCGCTTCATCAATCCACTGCAGCACATCAAGTTCCAGTACTGGGGAATAAATTTGAGTGCTCATGTAAGCATCGAGAAACATTAAATCAAACTTTCTGTCAGAGCTTCGTATGTACTTAAGTCCATCTCCTACAAAATAATTCGCATTCTCATAGGAAGGAGCGTTAAAGTATTGGATTGCAGCCTGTATGACCTGCTCGTCCACATCCACACCATAAATCTCTGACTCCGGAAATCGATTCGTCACACTTGTAATGGAGGTTCCAGTGCCGACGCCCACCGACAGAAACGAGTGAATGGGTCCAACCATCTCCAAAGCAGCGGCAAAAGCCCTTTGATATGGAAAGACCGGACGGGATGGGTGCTGGTGGTGAAGCGCTCCCTGCCACCCTCCATGCAATCCGAAACGCATATAGGTAACTGTGCCTTTCTTGACAATCCTGAT
Source organism: Alicyclobacillus sp. SO9 (assembly GCF_016406125.1). Taxonomy (NCBI): domain Bacteria; kingdom Bacillati; phylum Bacillota; class Bacilli; order Caryophanales; family Alicyclobacillaceae; genus Alicyclobacillus; species Alicyclobacillus sp. SO9. The sequence continues at coordinate 2,768,983 of NZ_CP066339.1, forward strand.
GTCATGCACATTTCCCTGAATTCGAATCTCACCCACAGACTTCACCCGCCAAGTCTTAAATAATCACACCTGCTTGATATCCATACTATACCATCAGTGTGACGGGGTCTACATTGTTGCTGTCGGGGCGGTGTTTACCGTCCGGATAACAGCAATTATGCCGTCTTAGCCGCTTTCGGAATGGGAACCCGCTGCCAAATTTGCGCAAGATGCGGCCAAATTGGACGGACTACTCCAATAAATGTCTGGAACATACCAAAGTACCGAAACAGTCTTGGGAGAAACATAAGGACGTTCATCATCTTACTCCACCTCTTTGCTCGGTTCGCTGGTGTAGCATATGCCAACGGTGTAAGAAGAGAATGGGCACTTTTTGTAAGGGAGGGGATAGCGCTCTTTTTCTGTTTCGTCACACTATCCCCGCGGTCGAGCAAGAATGCCTGCCAGGAAAGCGAAAACAATCGCTGAAGATATTCCAGCACTCGTCACCTCAAAAATCCCTGTCACGATTCCAATCAAACCGTGTGCATGTGCTTCAGCCAATGCACCATGGACTAATGCATTTCCGAAGCTGGTTATTGGGACTGAGGCACCGGCCCCCGCGAACTTAATTAGAGGATCATAGAGGCCCAGCCCGTCAAGAATAGCGCCAGCGACCACAAGCCCTACCATGACTTGACCTGGATTTAATTTGAAAGTGTCCATTACAATTTGGCCAATGGCGCAGATTGCGCCGCCAATAACGAACGCCCACAAAAAAATCATGACTTCGTCCCTCCATCTGTGTTTTCTGCGCTCACCCGTTCGAACGCCACGGCATGACAGATACCGGGCACAGTCTCCCCTTGTTGTACCGTGACAGAAGATAATAGTGCACCTGTCGCGCAAACCAGCATTCGATTCCAGACGCCGGAAGACAGGTTGTCAAGCAGGTGTCCAAAAGTAACAAGCGAACAGCATGCACCACCACTGCCGCCTGAATACACCTCTGGTTGCTCTCTGTCATAGATGAGCATGCCGCAATCTGTCAGACGTTCACCAAGGTCCATACCAGCGTCACGAAACATTTCGGCCAAAAGTTCATGCCCGATGTAACCAAGGTCGCCCGTAGCAATGCAGTCGAAGTCTTTCGGTTTCATCCCGCTCTCCCGGAAGAACGCTTGAATGGTATCAAAGGCTGCCGGAGCCATAGCCGCTCCCATCTCCCATGGACTGCTGATTCCCATATCGACTAACTTACCGATTGTGGCATGTGTGATGCGCATTTCGCCAAAGGGTTTGCTGCCCAGCACAACGACTCCCGATCCAGTCACCGTTCGCTGCGCTGTTGGCGGCTTCTGGACACCATATTCGGTAGGATATCGAAACTGCCGCTCAGCCGTACTGTTGTGGCTTGACGTCCCTACAAGGGCATAATTTACGTTGTTGCTGTCAATGGCCATCGCTGCAACAGCCAGGGATTCTGTAACGGTGGAGCAGGCGCCATAGGTCCCAATGAGTGGAGTTGAGTATGCGCGCAATCCAAAGTAAAAACTGCTCAGTTGGGCATTTAAATCACCGCCAACAATCAGGTCCAAATCTCCATCTGAGAGGCTGACCTTATCGAGAGCGATTTTTGCTGCACTTTCAAACAGTTTCTGTTCCGCTTTCTCCCAAGAAGGTTCACCAAAGTGATCGTCTGAAATCCGCAGGTCAAAGTCGGTTCCCAGAGGACCTTTCCCTTCCACCGTTCCAGCAACTGTCCCTGTCGCCAACACACTGGCGCCGCGGCTGAATTTCCACGTTTGCCTGCCAACCTTGGACACGCTCTGATGCCTCCTTTAGTAATGGGTAACAAGGTAGCGAATCAGTGAAATAAAAAAGGCACTTACCACACCGTAGACAACTACAGGCCCGGCTAATTTGAACATATTGGAGCCAATTCCACTAATGAACCCCTCGCTCTTGTATTCCATAGCTGCAGACGCCATGGTGTTCGCAAAACCGGTTACAGGAACAGCACTTCCAGCCCCGGCCCAATTGGCGAATTTATCATATACGCCCAATCCAGTGAGAATAACGGCCATTAAGATCATAACAGCTACAGTTGGATTTCCTGCGTCCTTGATGGAGAAGTGTCCGTAGTGAATAAACAAGTTTTGAACGACCTGTCCAACTACACAGATTGCACCACCGACCATATATGCCCTTATCGTATTGCGAAAGATGGTCCGAGCCGGTCTATGCTGTTTGACGAACTGTCCGTACGCTTTCTTGTCGTTCAAATACCGCGTTGTCACGCAACCCACCTCCCTTGAAATCTCCTGTAGTTTGTCCGGAAATCAATTCAGTCAAACACAAAAAACCTCCACACACTGTGGAGGTCGACTGTCTAAGAGTAACACAATGTACACCATCTATTACAGACAAACACACATTTACCGCATTTATTCCAACTGTTCCTTAATGTACCGTAAGATACGTTTTTCGAGCCTCGATACCTGGACTTGTGATATGCCTAAAACACCTGCCACATCCGACTGTGTTTTGTCTTTGAAAAATCGCAAATAGACAATCAGGCGTTCCCGTTCAGGCAGATGATTTAGCGTATCATGCAATGCAATCTTGTCAAACCAAACCTCATTGTCATCATCTGCAATTTGGTCCATCAGGTAGATCGGATCTCCATCATTTTCAAATACTGTCTCATGGATTGACGCGGGTGAGCGCAATGCCTCTTGCGCAAACACGACTTCCGAAGGTTCTATCTGCAAGGCTTCCGCAATCTCGGAGATAACGGGTTGTCTGCCGAGCTCCTTAGCCAAATCATCACGAACATGTCGTATTTTTTTGGCTGTTTCCTTCAGACTTCTGCTGACTTTCACAGTGCTGTCATCTCGCAGGAACCTCTGAATTTCGCCAATAATCATGGGTACAGCATATGTAGAGAATTTTACTTCATAAGACAAATCAAACTTGTCGACTGCTTTCATTAAGCCGATACAGCCGATTTGAAACAAATCGTCCGGCTCATACCCTCGGCCAAGGAACCTTTGGACGACAGCCCATACCAAACGCTGGTTGGACAATACCAGTTGGTCTCTAGCATCAGATTGCCCTGATTGGCTTCTGGCAATCAAATCTCTGATTTCTTCGTCAGAGTACTTGTGCGATCGTTCCGCTGCTCCGTTTGCATGATCCATCATGTAGGACTCCCCGTCACTGTTGCTGCGAAGGCTCACTGATGAACTTGCGCATCAGAACCCTCGTGCCTTGTCCAGGATTAGAGTCAATCACAAGTTCATCAACAAAGTTTTCCATTATCGTAATGCCCATTCCGGAGCGCTCTAATTCAGGACGTGAGGTAAATAAGGGTTGTCGCGCCTCTTCAACGTCAGCAATGCCTGCGCCGAAATCGGTAATAAGTACTTCGATAGTCCCTTGATATAGACTACACTCCAATCGAACCTTGCCTTCATTGCTCTCGTAGCCGTGAATAATCGCATTCGTCACAGCTTCAGACACAGCTGTTTTCAGTTCCGTCAACTGGTCGAGTGTTGGGTCAAGCTGCGCGGCGAAAGAAGCCACACTGACTCTGGCCAGAGACTCGTTTTCTGACCTGCTAGAGAATTCCAATGTCATATAATTGTCTACAGCTGTGGGAGTTTGCTGATTTCCCGCCATTATCTTCAGCTCTCCTTCACAAATTGGATTGCCATATCTTCGGTTTCAAACAGGGGCAAAATCTTGAGAATACCGGATAACTCGAAAATCTTACGAAGACTCGCCGTGACTTCGCATAAGGCCATCTTCCCAGAATGCTGGCTAACGCTGCGATACCTGCCCAAAATCAGACCCAAAGCTGAGCTGTCCATAAAGTCAATGTCGCGGAAATTCATGACTAATCCACGGTAGTCCGTTTGTCTCAACTGTTCTTCAATCTCATCACGAATGCCTTCAACAGCGTGATGGTCGAGTTCGCCGCGAAGTTGAACCACTAGTACACTGTTGTCCACTTGTGCCGTCATGTTCATGGGTGTGTCCCTCCCCGTTGGTGGTCATGTTCTCATGGTGTAGTTTACAATCTTTTAGCTCAAACTCCTGCACCGTCGACGAAACTAGTGTGAATAATTATAAATTCGGCAAATTCCGCACTCACCTTGCCTTCTCAATCTCTCAACCAAGTAGTACAATGGGGAAAAGTCGAAATGGTGGTTGAATTTGGAGAATGGATAGCTTGGGAGCCAAAATTAGAATGTTGCGTAAGGCACGCCACATGACGCAGCAAGAACTGGGCGGTACTTTAATCTCGGCCAGTATGGTAAGCCAAATTGAAGCAAACCGAGCGCTGCCGTCGGAAACCGTACTTGAATCTATCTCGAAAGCGCTGGGAGTCTCCAAAAGCTTCTTCAAAGATGAGTTTCATGTTCATGAGAGTACCCAACGATACAGACGTGCAAAAACTCTGATGGATGGGAATCAGTATCACGAGGCGTTGGAATTGTATGTAACGCTCATTGCTTCTCCGCCGCCGCAAGTGCGTTTGTTTACGTTATACACTGAGACTGCCCAATGCTATCAGCACATAGGCGATCTCGAAAATGCAACACAAATGTACAACTATGCCGCTGAAGCTGCGCTTGAATCTGATGAAGCGGCCGTTGCCGTCCACTCATACTACCAATTGGGAACGCTGCAACGAAAGAGAGAAAAGCTCCGGCTGGCTCGTATGTACTGGTTTCGTGGTCAGCAGTTGCTGCTGCGACACAAAGACTTGAAAATGCCCATCTCAATGAAAATTCATGCAAATCTTGGACGCATTTTATACATGTTGGGGGAATACAGAGCTGCATTTGAAAGCTATCAGCATGCCCTCGACGAAGCTCAGAACTACTCAGCAACTTTGGATCTGGCCATTGTGTACCACGGCTTAGCCAACGTGCGTGTCAAACTGCGCGAATTCGGGAAAGCCACCGAAGATACAAATCGTGCGGTTGCGCTGTATGAATCCGTACGACATATGCGAGGCCGAAATCAGTGTAAAATCAATTTAGCCGTTATCCTTAGAGAAAAGCAAGAGTACGAGCAGGCCCTTCAAACAATTGATGAATGCTTAAAGGATTCGGAATTCAGCCAAGATACCTTTCGTCATGCATTCGCTCTGTCCGAACGCGGGCTTTGCTTGGTAAAACTAAACCGGATAAACGAAGCCATTCAAGACGGTGTCCAAGCCACCTTTATGGTTCAATCGGACCGACAGCTTCAGAGCAGTCTGTATCTTGCTTTGGCACATATTTATTACAATGCTCAAATGCCGGCGAAAACACTGGAGGTTGTTAGTAAAATTCTTGAACTCGGCACCTCCGGTTTACCGTATGACGAAAAGAAGCAACTTTATGGTTTGCAGTTGGAATCGGATTTGCAAGTACGACAACTTGCAGGCGCAATTAGCGCTGGCGTAGATTATTTGCAAGTCTAGCCTCACATTTCCGGAAAAATAATAGAAATCGATGAAGTTCTCGACAATGAGTAATAAATCGACACAAATCTATGTGTTCGTGTCGATTTATCATCCTGGCACTTTCGAGCTTGCCATCAGTCAACGGCGTCAGTCAATCACGAGTCACAAACCGTTTTGACCGCTTTGAGGTCTGTTCCAAAGCACCGGGTCAGTGTTTGCCAAACGTGAACAAGTGTTTTGTGGTCTGTCCGATACTTTCGAAGAGGTTCGCCTTTCTAACGCTCTGTGCGGATACCAACGTTGCTGAGGCAACCACGTCATCATCATTCACAATTTTCAGCGTACCAACCTTTTGCCCTGCTTTAATCGGTGCCTTCAATTTATTCAGTTCCACTTGAGTTTTATAGTTTGGCTTTTCCCCTTTTTTGTGTATGACACCTACCGTGTCGGAAGTTTGAATGCTAACTCTTTCCGGAACCCCGTGTGGAACGCGAACCTGCCGAATCACCTGCTGGGGTTGATAAAGAATTTTGGACGTGTATTGACCAAAGGTCCAATCGAGCATCTGTGTAATTTCCCGGTTCCGAATGGTAATTTTAGGCTCACCCATGGCAACAGCAATCACTCGAAATCCTTTTCTTTTTGCTGTGGCTGACAAACAGTACTTCGCCTCTGACGTATAACCTGTTTTAAGTCCGTCCATTCCATCATAGAAGCGAACGAGTTTGTTCGTATTGACAAGCCAAAGCGGATGACTGGAGTTTTCGCGCAGATAATCACTGTACACGGAAGTCCATTTTGTAATCTGCTGGTGCTGTAACAGTGCCCTGGACATGACGGCAACATCTTTTGCAGAGCTGTAATGATGCTCAGCGGGCAGACCATTACAGTTCACAAAATGGGTGTGATTCATGCCAAGTTCCTTCGCACGTTGATTCATCTTTTTCACAAACTCCGACTCTGTGCCCGCCATATGCTCAGCGATGGCTACGCAAGCATCGTTCGCTGAGGCCATGGCAATACCTTTCATCATGTCATTCAGCGACATTTTTTCTCCCGGCTCAAGGAAAATCTGCGAGCCGCCCATGCTTGCTGCGTGTTCACTAGCGGTAATTGTGTCAGTCAATTTCAACTGACCTTTTTCAATGGCTTCCATGGCCAACAGCATGGTCATAATCTTTGTGATGCTCGCCATGGGTAATTCCTTATTCGCGTCTTTTTCAAACAGCACTTTTTTTGTTGCAAAATCCATAATCACTGCAGACTGTGCATTTTCGGCTAAGTCCGTGTCTTGTTTCTCACTGGACACTGGCTTATGTGTTCCGGATTGAAGCACAGGAGGATGAATGTTAACTTCAACTTTATCTGCAGATTGTGAACTGGCAAAAGCAGATACCGGTGTGAACAACAAGGCCGTAGCACAGCTAACTGCTACGGTAAACTTGACGCTTCGGCTCCCCTTCTTTTGCAAAACAGTCACTCCTTTCCCTAAGGTCGTGATTTTGCGGTCACCTTAGCTTGCACAGTTTGTAAAGTCTTTATAGGCTGTAAGAACAAAGATAAGCATGGAAATAAACGTAAAAAAGCGAGCCGTTTGGCTCGCTGTTAAGACTCTATATTCGGCTGTTCAGAATCATCCCTGTGAACATAATTCCGATAAATAAACGTTTGGCACAGGGTTCCTTTGCTGGTTCCTACAATATCGCTTCCGTTCGTCATGACCTCAATCGAATCAGCGGAACAGGATTCCCTGTCATTGTATGCACATTCTTCAACGTAACACCGGACACCTTTTGGCATCTTTCATCCCCTCCCCATCTATAGAATGGGCGGAATGAAAGCTGCTATACCTGAGACTTATTCCCTCACCACAACTTTGACAACACGCTTGTTCCAGTGGAAGCTGCGGACGACGGCAGTGAAAAGTATTCGGCAATAGTAGCGCCAATGTCCGCAAATGTCTCCCTGTCACCCAACGACACGGACCTTGTCATCGTCTTGTTAAAGAGCAGCAGCGGTACCCATTCACGAGTGTGGTCTGTTCCTGGGACCGTCGGGTCACAACCGTGATCGGCCGTGATACACAGCAAGTCATCATCTCGAAGCAAGTCAAGGACTTTTGTCAACTGCACATCAAACTCCTCGATGGCCCTTCCAAAGCCTTCTGGATTGTTACGATGACCGTAGAGTGCATCAAAATCAACAAGATTTGCGTAAATTAGACCGCTATCCTGGACTTGCATCCGCTCCACCAATTGATTCATTCCATCCTGATTGCTTTCCGTATGTATGGCCGTGGTAATGCCTGATCCGCCGTAGATGTCACTGATTTTCCCAATTCCACAGACCGGTAGTTCATGACGCTGCAGCGTATTCAGAACCGTATCTCCGAACGTCAGTGAAAAATCTTTGCGCCTGTGCGTCCGTTGGTAAGCTCCTTTAGAACCCGTAAACGGACGTGCAATCACACGACCCACCCCATGCTCACCAACCAGAATGGAGCGAGCATACCTACACCAGTCATACAGGGTGTCTACAGGTACGACAGACTCATGTGCGGCAACTTGAAAGACACTGTCTGCAGACGTGTAGACAATAGGCCGTCCAGTGTCCTCGTGCAATGGACCATATTCTTCGATGACAACCGTTCCTGAGGCGGGCTCGTTACAAAGCACTCTCTTTCCGGTATAGTCTTCAAACGGCTTGATGACTTCTCGGGGGAACCCATCGGGATATGTGGGCAACGGGTTTTCAAGGATTACTCCGACAAATTCCCAGTGGCCATTGGTGGTATCCTTGCCGTACGACACTTCACGCATTCTGCCATAGGCGCCCGGCTTGAGAGACTTTGGAACACCGTCAATCGGTGTAATATTCCCAAGTCCAAGCTGTGCTAAATTTGGTACATTCAAACCGCCCAATGCGTCGGCGACGTGGGCTATTGTATTGCTCTGCTCGTCTGCTGCTCCGTATCTTTCGGCGTCAGGTGCTGCCCCTATACCGACACTATCCAAGACAATCCAAATGCAGCGTTTGCGAGTATCCATCCTCATTCCCCCCAGGTGTCTGAATTACGCGCGAGGATGAGCCGTCGCATACACTTCTTTCAAACGTCCTCGCGTCACATGTGTATAAATCTGTGTTGTCGAGATATCCGCATGACCCAGCATTTCTTGAACTGACCGTAGATCCGCTCCCCGTTCCAGTAAATGAGTTGCAAACGAGTGACGTAGAGTGTGCGGTGTGATGTCTTTCGTAATGCCGGCAGCCTGACTGTATTTTTTTAACAGTTTCCAAAACCCTTGCCGTGACATCTGCTCACCCAAATGATTTAAAAACAATGCTTCAGTCTGATGCTTACGCAGTAACTTGTCCCTGCTGCCATTCAGATATCCTCGCAACGCACCTTGGGCCACATCACCAATAGGAATAATTCGCTCCTTTGACCCCTTGCCCATACACTTCAAAAATCCTGCCGATAAATTTACATCAGAAATTTGAATTGATATCAGTTCGGTCACGCGGATGCCAGTTGCGTACAGTAGTTCCAACATGGCTTTGTCTCGAATTCCAGATGCCGAGGCCGTGTTTGGCGCACTCAACAGCCGTTCAACTTCGTCCACAGTCAACACCTTTGGCAGACGCTTTTCAATTTTTGGTGTTTCTACATGAACGGTGGGATCCGCTTCTATGACTTCTGAGCGAAGCAAGTAATGATAAAAAGACCGCAAGCTTGCCAGATTCCGGGACATGGTGGAATTGGCTCTCCCGCAGCTTTGCAGGTAGGACATGTAACCTAATAGATGAGTGCGATTGGCCTCAAGCAGTCCCGTAGACGACAGCTTTTTGAGGTAAACAGCAAAGGAGGTTAAATCGCGTTGATAGGATTCAAGCGTGTTTTTTGATAAACCTCTCTCTACAGATAAGTAATCAATGAAACCAGATATCCATTCCGTCATGTGCAGTCCCTCGATTCCCCGGTATCACGTCTTCCTTGGTATTCCACACGTCGGGTCAAAGTCCTGCCTCAAATCGACAAAGGTTCTCATTACCAAAGGTCGCATGTTAAACTGCTCCAAATCTCCAAAAATCGATAATTTCATTTTCCAACTTTTTTTCCAAACTGACAACTCGCTGGTTTCCGATAGCCTTGCTGACCGAAACGTATGGCTTTTGCGGAGTTTTATAGGGATTAGCTGGCGCATATCTAAGAATAAAATGCCATCCGGCAAAAATGGCAGCGGCCACTATGCAGAATGTCAAAAAGGCGGAAAACATCGTTCCAATCGATTGACCTGAACTGTCATTGCTCATTGAAACGCCCCCCTTACGCTCTAGCCATTTTTCATAATAGCAAGCGCTGTATCCATTGAATCTGGCTGTAACTCATCTTCAAAGTCCAATACATTTCGTTTTTCCGTCCCGCAGACAAGACATCTGTGAACCACTTGATAGCCTTTTTTCGGATTGTAAAGGACGGCTACCGGTTTCATGAGTCCACCGCAGTCCGCGCTTCTGTCACCGGGATTGTCGTCGAGATGAACCGAATACAGACACTGCGGACAATGGTTACGACACGACTTCGCCGACGGCTGTACATGTTTTCCACAATGACTGCAGACAAAACCTTCGTTGATGTCCGTAAACTTGCGCACCGATTCAAATCCTTTCAGGTTGACTTAGCTTCTCTCGAGGCCGCTACTTACCAATTAAAACCGCTGACAGTAAGTGAGGCATTACAAACGCCTGCAGGCCGGCACTAACCATCAGTCCTGCAGCACACAAAACGTATAGTCCAGTATATCCCAAGAACCTGATTGACAATGTAGTCAACGATTCAGTTTTTTGCAAAATTCTTGAGGAAAATCGAACAGCCATCACACCTGCGACGAGTAACACCAGAATAGAAATAAGCTGGTGAGTAAAAATACCCAAGCCAGCAAGAACGAGCCCTTTCCAACCGAACTGAATGACCGTAAAACCCACTGCAAAGCCTACACTAAAAGACCGTAAAAACAACACCACCGCAACAAAGGGAAGACCGATGACAGACACACCGAACAACCACAGCAACCCGAGCACCTGCAGGTCACCTGTTACACGCTGCCACCACAAATCAGAAGGGCTTGCCAACTGATGATGTGAAATGGCATTTAGCAAATTGTTTACAGAAGCAGATAAAACTGACACATCACTCTGGTTCAATTGGCCGGCTACAGCCCCTCCAAATAACAAACCTATGGCACAAATACCGATTAGAAACATCCACACATGAATGTGAGGTTCTGCTTTGTGTTTAATGGTAGACCATGATTCATAGAGATTCACTTTCAGCGGAACTGCCATTGCCTTCACAAGACATCCCTCCGGACTGTACAAGTTCTCTATGAATCTATGCGCAGCCAAAATCTTTTATGTCCCGTTCAGGATTCAATGACTTTTCCGTAAGTTCCCCCTCCGCCAATCCTGTAGCGTAAGTTTCCATCTCGGGCCGCAATTATCTTGTATGCCAGTTTCTCTCCTACAGTGTCTGCTAATTCAGTCTCATTCGCTTCATGCAGGACCTTCATTTCTGACCCAAACGTTTCTATCAGTTTCACTCTCGTTTTTGGCCCCAATCCAGGAACAAACTCCAACGGAATCTGTGACTGATACGGCGGTCGATGGGATGGGTGCTGCGGAGTGTTCAAGTCTCGTAGTTCAAGCCATCTGTCATAAACTCCCTTCGTTACGGAGGAAGACCCGCAATTACGACATGTCGTATCTCCTGAGGCACACGGCTCCCCGCACGCATTGCATGTGGTGCGGTGGTATTTTCCCAGTTTGGGCTCAAGACCGTAGTTCGCTGCCACGGCCCGCCCCATCTCGCGACGAAGGGCTTTTCTCACTTCTTCAAAACTGAGGTCTTCGTCCACGTGCAGTGCATTGTATTCTCTTGCAATTTTTGCTAGAGAGTGTGCATCGGAATTGGTAAGGAAAGTATAGTCCGAGAGTTCGCTGATGGAATCGGCCATGTCTGTATTCGCGGACAATCCAAGTTCAATCGCATCGACACCGTCCGTATCCAGTATTTCTGACAAACGGTTGACACAGCTTCCGTAAAGCCCCTTGTGGGGCGTGAAAGCATGGTGAACAACGAAGATGCCATTTCTATCATCCACTTGTTCCTGCAACTTTGCTGCGGTTGTTCTAGCCTTTTGTGAAGATAGATTTACGTTTGTCTGAACTGTGGCTAACCACATGGAAAAGTCGCGGGCTGCGGCCAAGGTAGGAAACCAGCACCCGAAGTGGGCGGCACCACCCTGCGGACCTGAAATTTCCACTTCCGCTCCCGGAATCGCCAAGAGCCGGCTCTGGTATAGATATCCGCCACACTGTGTCAGTTCAAGTTGACCCATGTCAATTAGACTTTGAAAATCCGCCTGTACACTTGGACAAACGCCGTCAATCACCGTCACGATTTGCAGCCCTTTCTCGTGTAAAGCATGTTCCAGAAGGTCCTTCAAAGTCAGGTTTTTCGCTGCCGTAATTTTCACGGGTTGATGGTGTGAAAAACCGATGTGAATGTGGAAATCTGCATAAGCCGTCTTCATCATGCTTGGAATTGCCTTTCGAGAAGCCACCATTGAAATGCAATCAGTGTTTTTGCATCTGACAATTGCCCTGTATCTACAAGCTCTTTAACTTTTTGTTTACTGATAGACTCCACCTGCAAAAACTCATCGTCATCCGGCTCGGAGTCCCCCACTTGCAATCCCGTGGCATAAAACAACGTAATTTCTTCATCCGCAAAGCCCGGACTTGTGTAAAATTTTGCAATCTGCTTCAATTCTGTACAACTGTATCCCGTTTCTTCCTTCAACTCACGGATTGCACACACTTCAGGCTCTTCTCCCGGCTCCAGCTTGCCAGCAGGGATTTCCAACTGAACCTTGTCAATGGGATTTCTCCACTGATGAACGACCAGCAGACCGCCATTGTTGTCCTCAGCAAGGATTCCAACGGCCCCCGGGTGCCGCACAATGTCGCGAGTCGATTGCTTCCCGTTCGGCAACTGGACTGTCAGTTGATGAAGGGAAATCATGCGTCCCGTGTATAGCTCAGTCACATTCAACGTTTCTTCCGTCAGTTGTCTGTAATCGACTTCCTGTCTTTTCGTAGAGCCCACGTTTCAACACCTCAATCTTCGTTAGCGTCCTCTGTAGCTGCTGCTTTACTGTGTCGCGCAAACAACACATAAGATATGCTCAAAAGCGCGAACACCGCCGCGCAAAAGTAAAATCCTACACGTTGATCATGCTGTGTTAAAGCATACCCTGTCAAGACAATGATGGACAGCATTGTGACAACCGTAGATATCGGCTGACCAAAGGCCAATGAAGAAAGAAAGTGATTGTCTTCGTCTGTCTTAATCCTCCAACTGAGAAACGTCCACAGGATGACAAACCAATTGAAGAACGTAAAGAAACTGGATGCACTCACCAGAAAACTGTAAACGTTTGAAGGTAACAAATAAGACGCGCCTATGGCAACTGCAATGCAAGCTGCTGTAAACACCAACGCCCACATTTCAACGCCGCGGCGGTCGCGCTTCGTCACAAAGTGTGGAGCCTCCCCAGTCGTCCCTAGATTACTCAAAATCTGGCCAGCTGAAAACACAGCTCCTGTCATGACGCTGAATGAAGACACAAACACAACTCCATTAAACAGCGATGCGACCCAGTGCAAACCCACGTCTTTCCACGCGACAACAAAGGGACTTGCTTTCGTACTGACCGTATTCCACGGCTCAATCATGAGCAACAGACCAATGGAGAGAATATATAACGCCGCCAAGATGATGACGGTCCCCCACGCCGCTTTGTCAATCCCTTTTGGATTTTTGAGTTCAGCAGCTGCGGTACCAAAGACTCCAATTCCAGCATAAGCAAAGATGACAATGAGAATAGACTGCATCAGACCAGTAAATCCGTGGGGAAAAAAGCCTCCGCCGGGCCCCAACAACGGATGGACAACAGGCGACGCACCAGTTGCGCTTGGCCCCATCATCCGACTCGCAACGAAAAAACCCAAATAGATAATGAAACCTGCCAGTGCACCAATTTTCAAGACACTCATGATAGATTCTACTTTACCGAAATTTTTTACACCAAACGCATTCAACACCAAAATTCCGGCACTGTAGACACTCACTAGAATCCACGAGGCGATGTGCGGAAACCAGAGTTTCGAGAAGACCGACATCGCCACTGCCTCACTGGATATTGTGAGGATACTTGTCAGGTAATAGGTCCATCCTTGAAGAAAGCCCGCAAAACGTCCCATGTACATGTCCGCAAAAACCTTGAAAGAACCTCGAACGGGGTGGTTTGCCGCGATTGAAGTCAGAGACCCTGTTACTTGGGCGGTTACAATTGCACCAAGCAGGAAAGCCAATAAGACACTGGGACCTGCCATTTTTATCGGTAGGCCAGACCCCAGAAAAAAACCAGCACCAATGATACCGCCAACGCCAATAAATATCAGTTCGCGAGTCGAGAGACTGCCATGCCCCTCTTCTCCTGAAGATCCCGCAGGCATGTGTGATAACCTAGCCTTAGATTTCTGCAAAAAAACGCCCCCTCCGTCACAAGCTCATGGTGTAGTATGCTGTGACGAAGGGGGAAATATGCGATTGCGTGCCATGAGAAGAGTCGCTCACACGGCTGCCTACGCCAAGTCAAGAAATTCTATGATGACATTAGCAGCCTTCATGATATCATGAACGGAAACATGTTCCTTTGTTGAATGGATATCCTCATAGCCTACTGCAATATTGATGGTAGGAACTCCTAATGCCGTGTAGATGTTCGCGTCACTGCCTCCGCCGCGCTCTACCGCATGAACCTGAAGCCCCGCATTGGCAATGGCTTTTTCGGCCATTTGACGGACAGCATCCGTTTCTTCAAACCGAAACCCGTCGTACATGACTTTGTGTTCAAATGACACTTCTGCGTGGGCCTTTGCTGCTGTATTTGCGAAGGTTTCCTCTATCTGTGCGATAACTGAATTCAAACTATCTGTATTTAAACCGCGGGCTTCACCGAGTAGTGTAACTTTATCTCTGACAACGTTCGTCGGGCCGTCGCCAACGAAGCTGCCCACGTTAACTGTTGTCCCCTTATCCAGCCGTCCATGAGGCATTTTTGCAACGGCCTGGGAAGCAACCTTTATTGCACTCACGCCCTTTTCCGGGGCCACGCCGGCATGAGCTGACTTACCTCTAAACTCCGCCTGCCACTTTACCTGTGTGGGTCCGGCAACAATCAAAGTACCGGGGGCGTCTCCCGAGTCGAGGGATAGACCTAACCTTGCGTTGAGTTGACTGGCTTCCAGCTGTTTTGACCCTTGCAAGCCTTGCTCCTCACAAACCGTCAAAACAATTTGAATTGGACCGTGGTCTCGCCCGTTCTGCACAATTTCACGCAAGGCACTGACGATGGCTGTCACACCTGCCTTATCGTCAGCACCGAGGACGGTATCACCGCTGCTCCTCACGACACCGGAATCGTCAATCTGCGGCATTACGCCAATTCCTGGCTGTACTGTGTCCATGTGTGCTGCGAGTAATACCGGTGTCCGGTCCAAGTTTCCAGGAAGTGTCGCAATGAGATTACCTTGTTCTCCCTGCAACCGCTTGCCCGCATCATCCTCTGTAACAGTACACCCCAATTGCTCCAACAGTTCCCTGCAACGATCTGCCATGGCCTTTTCGTAAAATGACGGGCTGTCAATCTGAACCAATTCAAGAAACAAATCACGAACATCTTCAAAATTCATAGAAAGCCTTCTTTCTGTATGTCTCCGCGTAGAGTCAACACGTAGTGAATCCATTCATGTGTCTACCATTGCAACCCGTCGTTGACCCAGATTAAAGCGGAATATTGCCGTGTTTCTTCGGCGGGCGCGTCTCCCATTTATCAGCAAGCAGCTGAAGGGCTTCATATAACTTCCGTTTGGTTTCACGGGGGTCTATAACGTCGTCAACCATTCCTGCCCCAGCCGCAATGTAGGGGTTTGCGAACTGCTCGCGGTATTGTTCAATTCTCTCCGATCTCGTTTCTACAGGATTGTCACTCTGCGCAATCTCTCGTGCATAAATAATGTTCGCTGCACCTTCCGGGCCCATGACCGCTATTTCCGAAGCCGGCCAAGCATAGACTAAGTCTGCTCCGATAGCCTTACTGTTCATCGCAACATACGCGCCTCCGTATGCTTTGCGTAAAATCACAGTAATTTTCGGTACAGTGGCTTCTGAGTATGCGTACAGAATCTTTGCGCCGTGGCGAATGATACCCCCGTGCTCCTGCTTGATACCCGGAATAAAACCTGTTACATCTTCAAGTGTAATCAGCGGTATGTTAAAGGAGTCACAAAACCGAATAAACCGGGAAATCTTGTCAGATGAATCAATATCGAGTCCGCCGGCCATAAACTTTGGCTGGTTTGCAATGAGACCTGTCACGTAACCCCCTATTCTCCCAAAGCCAATGACAGCATTCCGGGCAAACAAGGGTTGTACCTCCATAAAATCCTCATCATCAACAAGGCGAGCAATGACATCCTTAACATCGTAGACTTTGCTGCCGTTGACAGGAACCAGGTTCATGAGTTCCTCATCCGGTTCGATGTTTTCAGCGTGATGACTGTTTGGCGGAGACTGCTCGTGGGACGATGGCAGGAACGACAGTAGACGTCGAACACTCTTTAGTACATCCTCTTCCGTTTCAGCGGTAAAATGAGCGACGCCACTCTCGGCTTCCTGGACCCGCGCCCCTCCCAAGTCTTCACTCGAAATCTTCTCTCCCGTTACGGTTTCGATAACCTTCGGTCCTGTAATGAACATCTGGCTTGTCTTCTCAACCATGAAGATAAAATCGGTTATGGCCGGAGAATAAACTGCTCCGCCGGCACATGGACCCATGATGACTGAAATCTGTGGAATGACTCCAGAATAAATGGAATTCCGATAGAACACGTGTCCGTATCCGTCCAAGGACACGACACCTTCCTGAATTCTTGCCCCGCCAGAATCGTTTAGTCCAATAACTGGGGCTCCATTCTTCACAGCCAAGTCCATCATTTTTGCGATTTTCTGGGCGTGAACCTCTCCCAATGCTCCGCCGAATACAGTGAAATCCTGCGCAAATACGAAAACTGTACGGCCCTCAACTTTACCATAACCAGTCACTACACCTTCTCCAGGTGCCTCCACAGCTTCCATACCGAAGTACGACGTTCGGGTTTTGGCAAAGGAATTGATTTCACGAAATGTTCCCTCGTCCAACAGCAAGTCAATTCGCTCTCTTGCAGTTAGTTTACCCTTCTCATGCTGCTGCAGAATTCTTTTATCACCGCCGCCAAGTTCCACTTTTCTTCGCTTGTCCTGAAGTTCGTAAATTTTATCCTCCATCATGGCGCGTGTACCTCCTCTGTCGTCAACTGACAAAATTCAACTAATACACCGTTTGTATCTTTTGGGTGGACGAAACCAATGAGTTTACCTCGTCCCCCAAACCGCGGTTTCTTATCTATGAGCCGAAAACCTGCCTGCTCGGCTGCAGCCAGTGCATCAGCAGCATCCTTTACTTCATAAGCGATATGATGAAGTCCGCCGCCTTTTTGCTGTACAAACTTTGCGATGGGACTGGACTCGGCAGTTGGCTCCAGCAATTCGATGTGAACATCACCAGCTTTGACAAAGACGGCTTTCACTTGCTGGTCATGAATCACTTCTTCGTGAACGACTGACAGCTTCAGAACTTGTGTATAAAAGGGTAACGCGTCGGCAATGCGGGGAACCGCGATGGCGACGTGATCGACCTTATTGGTCAAACCGACCTCTGTGTCCTCTCCCAGACTATCAAAACGCACATGGCTGCGAATAAATTCGGCCACTTCTTGAATCTTTGTGCCAGGTGTGAAAACCTCGGCAATCCCTTGTTCCAGCAAGGCTTTCCTATCCTCATCGGGAACGACGCCTCCGCCGATAACAAGAATGTCCTCTGCCTGACGTTCGCGCAAGAGGCGGACGACTTCCGGAAAGAGTTCCATGTGCGCGCCTGACAAGCTGGAAAGCCCGATACACGCCACGTCCTCCTGAATGGCAGTTGCTACAATTTGCAGAGGCGTCTGTCTCAATCCAGTGTAAATTACCTCAAATCCTTCATCCCGAAGACCCTGCGCAATTACCAAAGCCCCTCGGTCGTGTCCATCCAGACCCGGCTTCGCCACAAGCACTCGGATTGGCTGTGCCATGTTTCATCCTCCTATCAATCAAGCGGCTCAACAGCGACTGAGTGCGTCGCTTTGTATAACGCCTAGTACAATGGCGGCGTGTACTCGCCGAAGACATCCCTTAGCACATCGCAAATTTCGCCGGTTGTTGCATAAGCGCGAACAGCGTTCAAGATGTAAGGCATCACGTTTTTTGTTCCTTTGGCCGCCTCTCGCAGTTCATCCAGGCTGCGCTGCCACTGGTCCTGTGACCGCGTCGCCCGCAGTTCGTTCAACTGGGCTTTTTGCTCTTCACTCAAGCGCGGGTCTACCTTTAGCAAGTCCGGCTGTACTTCGTCCTGTATTCGAAAATCGTTTACGCCCACCACAATCTCATCGCGGTTTTCAATACTCCGCTGTGTTTCATAGGCTGCACGATGAATTTCCTTTTGCATGTACCCTTGTTCAATGGCTGAAACAGCTCCGCCGAGTTCATCAATATAATCGATATACGATGCAGCACGGCGTTCCAGTTCATCTGTGAGAGACTCAACATAATAGCTTCCCGCCATGGGATCGACCGTTTCAGAGATACCGTTTTCATATGCGAGAATCTGCTGGGTTCTCAGCGCGATACGTGCGGATTGTTCTGTCGGCAGAGCCAAAGCTTCGTCTCGCGAGTTTGTGTGGAGACTTTGAGTTCCACCCAACACTGCGGACAGGGCCTGAACCGCTACACGAACAATGTTGTTATCCGGCTGCTGGGCCGTCAAAGTGCTGCCCGCAGTCTGGGTATGAAATCGAAGTTGCATGGATTTCGGATGGACTGCACCAAATCTCTCTTTCATGATTTTGGCCCACATGCGCCGCGCTGCGCGGAATTTTGCGATTTCTTCAAAAAAATTATTGTGAGCATTAAAGAAAAATGAGAGCCTCGGAGCAAAGGAGTCTACTGGCAGCCCGGCATCGATAGCAGCCTCAACGTAGGCAATGGCGTTGGAGAGTGTAAATGCCAATTCCTGAACTGCCGTTGATCCCGCTTCGCGTATATGATAGCCGCTAATGGAAATCGTGTTCCACTTCGGAACATTTTCAGCACAGAATTGGAAAATGTCTGTAATGAGTCTCATGGACGGCTTGGGTGGAAATATGTAGGTTCCTCGTGCGACGTATTCCTTTAAAATGTCGTTCTGAATTGTGCCTGAGACTTCATCCCAGGAGACACCCTGGCGCTCTGCTACAACGAGGTACATGGCCAGCAGAACTGCCGCAGGTGCGTTAATTGTCATTGAGGTGCTTACCTTATCCAGTGGAATCTCATGCAGCAGTGTCTCCATGTCCAGAAGTGATGATATAGAAACGCCGACCTTGCCGACTTCCCCTTTCGCGAAATCGTGACTGGCATCGTATCCAATTTGAGTTGGTAAGTCAAAGGCCGTGCTAAGTCCAGTCTGTCCTTGCTCCAACAGGTACCGAAAGCGCTTGTTCGTCTCCTTTGCCGAACCAAATCCGGCATATTGACGCATCGTCCACAGCCGCCCCCGATACATCGTGGGTTGTCCTCCCCGGGTATAGGGATAGTCACCGGGGAACCCTAGTTTCTCCAAGTACTCCTCCTGCGACTTGATGCCGTCCTGAGGAGTATAGACGCGGCGAATCGGGATGCCAGAATGAGTGTAGAACTCGTTCTTCCGTTCAGGCCGCTTTCGGACCCTCTCGTCGGTCCTTTCGCTCCAACTGTTCATCGCCTCATCAAACCCCATCGGGTTCCCTCCCAACTATCTTATAACACCTGACAATAAAATGAGTGCCAACGCCGATTGGCTGATGCCAGCGGCGACCAAACCCGCCTCAGTGGCGGTTGCGACCGACGACTCCGCCAGCAATCCACACAAGTCCCATCGCAACTACAGCAATACCAGCCATAACGCCGCCTGCTACAGTCATGTTTACAACCTCCCCTATGCTCGACTCACCGCCAGAAAGACGGCGGCTCAATACCTGTCAAATCCACTGCATTATAAGGATTCTCAGGCTACTCAAATGATAGTTGAAAAACATTTGTAAATGAACGCTTTAAGCGCCCTTCCCATTCAGAAAATGTGACATTTCCATTAATTTCGGCTTCTACTGACGTCACACCTCTGTCCGCAATTCCACAAGGCACAATTGTCTGAAAGTCACTGAGATCTGTCGTCACATTCAGAGCCAGACCATGAGCAGTAACAAACTCTCCATGCTGATTTCGACGGACGCTGGCACCTACAGCGCAAATCTTTCTATCCTCCACCCACACACCAGGGTACCCTTCGCTACGCTCCCCAGAAATACCAACTTCCGCTAACGCCGTGATAATGGATTCTTCCAGCAGTCGGATGTACTTGCTGACATCGTTATTCCACGGGTGTAAGTGCAGGACAGGGTAAACAACCCACTGTCCCGGACCGTGATAGGTTACATCCCCGCCTCTGTCTACCGTTCGTACTTCAAATCCTGACTGCTCGAGCCACTCTTTTGTTGCAACAATATTGTGGGCCCCTCCGTTTTTACCAATGGTGATAGTCGGGGGATGTTCCACTGCGAAAATCGTCTGCCGGTCATCTTCTCCATTGAGCAACCGGTGGCGCTGTGCCATCTGAATGTCCAGAGCCTTGTCATAAGCAAGTCTGCCGAGGGATGCCCAGTGCCCTGAAGTTGTTGGTTGCTTTCCCACCTCATTCGTCATTGTAACCACCTGCGATTCATTGGCTTTGTGGTCGGCTTTCAGAACCAAAGAGATCGGATCTCCTGACCACGGTGTATCCATAGAACAGCTCTACGCCTGGGTCCCAGTTTGATTCTGAAGAGACTGTAACGGCAAGCCGTTTGCTCGCTGTACTTGTTCATGAGCATGGTACGAGCTGCGTACAAGTGGACCCGCCTCAACGTGCGAAAATCCTCTGCGCAGACCCTCTCCTTTTAGTCGTAAAAACTCCGTCGGCGTATAAAACTTTTGAACAAGCAAGTGTTTCTTGGTTGGCTGCAGATACTGCCCAACTGTCAGAATATCGCATCCAACCTCGCGCAGGTCATCCATAGTTTGAAGGAGTTCCTCGAAGGTCTCTCCAAGCCCGACCATAATTGAGGATTTGGTCTTAATATCTGGACGCATTTCTTTGGCCCGGCGCAAGAGCTCCAGTGTTCGGTCGTACTTGGCCCTGGACCTGACTCTGTCAGACAACCGACTCACCGTTTCAACATTGTGATTCAAAATGTCAGGGGAGGCGTCCATCACGACCTTGAGCGCTTCCCAGTCTCCCATAAAGTCAGGAATTAGAACTTCCACACCGCACTTTGGAATCCTCGAGCGGATAGCCCGGATTGTGGCTGCAAAGATACCTGCTCCGCCGTCATTCAAATCATCTCGAGCTACGCTGGTAATAACAGCATGTTGTAAATCCATGTTGACTGCAGCATCTGCAACGCGCTGAGGTTCCGCAGCATCAAATTCTGTCGGGCGTCCGCTGTTGACAGCGCAAAAGCGGCACGCACGTGTACACACATCTCCGAGGATCATAAACGTGGCAGTTCGATTTTCCCAGCATTCATAGATATTGGGACAGCGCGCTTCTTCACACACCGTATGTAACGACTTTGTTCGCATAATATCTTTTAACTCTTGATAGTTCGGGCCTGTCTTCATTTGGATTTTCAACCAGTCTGGACGAGAGAACGCTTGTTCACGCATAATTCGCTGTTTCTCCGCCTGTTTTTCTTCCAATTTGGAATTCGACACGACTGACCCCTCCTTTGTCTAAATCAGCAGACTTACTTAACTAGTGTAGACGATTCCCGAGACAAATCAAAGGATGGCGTCCTACTCGCCATCCTTTATGAATTGCGCACCAACGTCGCTTCTTAATAAATCAGCGTATTCTCATCGTATTTTTGTAGTCGGTCTTTGACGGCTTTCAGGAACTGACCGCTAATCCAACCGTCAAGCAGCCGGTGGTCCAAAGAGAAACAAAGATTGACCATACTGCGGATTGCAATCGCGTCGTTGACAACAACAGGTCTTTTCACAATCGATTCCACGGACAGTATTCCAGACTGCGGCATATTGATGATGGGCTGGGACAACACGGAACCGAATGCTCCTGTATTATTAACGGTAAATGTACCCCCCTGTACGTCGTCAATTGACAGACGACCAGACCGTGCCTTTGCAGCTAACTGATTCACGGAATGCGCTAGACCAGCAATACTTTGCCGATCCGCATCATGGATGACGGGGACAACCAGTGCGTCGTCAGTCGCAACTGCAATCGAAATGTTGACTCGACTTCTCATGTGGATTTTATCGTCCACCCATGCTGCATTCAGCATTGGATACTGTTTCAGCGCTTCAGCCACTGCTTTAATAAAGAAAGGAAGGTATGTGAGGTCAATGCCTTCTTTTTTCTTGAAATCTGATTTGACCTTTTGTCGAAGGCCAGCAAGATTCGTTACATCGGCTTCCACTACCGTCCATGCATGCGGCGCTGTCTGTTTACTCTCCACCATTTTCTTTGCAATCATTTTTCGGACTGTACTGGGTTCCACAATTTCGTCGCTAAGGCTGTCAAATTCCGTTGTGCGGGCCACAGCCGCCGGGGGGGTCGCCGCCCCATCAACCTGCTTACCCTTGACTGGCTCCACGCTGCCTCCCATGCCGGCAGATTGGACGGGCGCTGCCTCTTGACTGGGTTGAGACGGTCTCTGCGCGCCTTTCGTTTCCTCCAGGTACTGACGCACGTCCTTGCGCGTAATGCGACCGCCTAGTCCGGTACCGTGCAGCTGTGCGAGGTCAATGTTGTTGTCCTGTGCTAAACGAAGAACTGCCGGTGAATAGCGGTTGCCCTCGGGTTTCTGCGGCGTCTCTGTTACTTTGTCGGTCACTGCATCAGCAGGAGCATTTGCGGCGGATGACTGTGGAACAGGGGTGCTTGACGCACCGCCTTCTGCCGCAACCGTACAGATGACTGTACCAACACTCACCGTTTCGCCTTCTTGTACGACAATGTCTGTCAACACTCCGTCATAGTCTGACGGCACCTCGGCAGTAACCTTATCTGTCACGACCTCCACTAAGGGTTCGTATTTTGCAACGGGATCGCCTACTTGTTTGAGCCACTTACCCAGTGTTCCTTCCGTTACACTCTCACCAAGCTGCGGCAACGTAATGTCCGCCATATTGTTAACACCCTCTCTTCCAGTGCGATTTGACCGTCAACGGCTGGGACCATGAACTGCCGTTAAAATTCTGCCAGTTCGCGCATTGCGGCGGCGATTTTTTCCGGATTTAGCATGTATGCCTTCTCCAGCGTAGGACTGAACGGCATGGCAGGCACCTCGGGACCGGCTAACCTCGCAATGGGTGCGTCTAAGTCAAACAGTGCGTGCTCTGCAATGATAGCAGACACCTCAGCCCCTACGCCGCCGGCCTTGTTGTCTTCATGGACGATGAGCACTTTTCCCGTCTTTTTTGCGCCTTCGAGAATCGCCTCTTCGTCCAGCGGACGCAGCGTTCGCAAATCAATCACATGGACAGATACGCCTTCTGTCGCCAGTGTTTCGGCAGCCTCCATGGCGTAGTGAAGTGCGAGTCCATAGGAAATAACGGTAATATCATCGCCTTCTCGGGCTACCTTAGCCTGTCCGATAGGCACCGTGTAGGACTCATCCGGCACTTCGCCTTTTGCCAGTCGATAGAGACGTTTGTGTTCAAAGAATAAAACGGGATCGGGATCGCGTATGGCGGAAATCAGCAGCCCCTTGGCATCATACGGCGTGGTCGGTGTGACCACCTTCAACCCCGGAACATGCGTGAACAAGGCTTCCATGCTCTGAGAGTGATACAAAGCACCGTGGACACCGCCTCCGTATGGAGCACGGATAACGAGAGGGCACGACCAGTCTCCATTTGTCCGATAGCGCATTTTCGCTGCCTCGGAAATAATCTGATTTACGGCAGGCAAAATAAAGTCCGCAAACTGTATCTCTGCAACAGGGAGCATGCCGGCATTGGCCGCGCCTACAGCCACACCCCCAATTGCACCTTCAGCCAAGGGCGTATCGAGCACTCGGCTTGCGCCAAATTCTTCAATGAGTCCGGCAGTAACCCGAAACACGCCCCCTCTGACACCCACATCTTCACCCAAAATAAACACACGTTCATCCCGTGCCATTTCACTTCGCAAGCCTTCAGTAACGGCCTGAATGTATTGTTTAATCGGCATTATGACGAGCCTCCTCCGCGTAGACGTGAAGCATCAGTGTGGATGGATCCGCGTGCGGTGCCTCTTCTGCATAACGGGTCGCCTCGTTGACTTCGTTTGTCAGTTCCTTGCGCAGTTCACTGTCTTGCTCTTCCGTCAACAAGCCGTTGTCCATCATGTACTGCTTCATGTGCAAAATAGGATCCTTTTGCTTCCACTCTTCAACTTCTTCCCGAGTCCGATACGAACGGTCATCGTCGTCACTGGAGTGAGGCGCCAACCGATAAGTTTTCGCCTCAATCAGGGTAGGTCCACCGCCCTGTCTTGCCTTATCTACTGCAGCTTTCACAGCAATATAGGTCGCAATTGCATCGTTTCCGTCCACAATGACGCCTTCAAAGCCATAGCCGATTGCTCTATCTGCCACGTTCTCACAAGCTAACTGCTTGTCAGCAGGTATGGAAATAGCATACTGGTTGTTCTCCACCAAAAAGATAACAGGGAGCTTATTGACGCCGGCAAAGTTTGCAGCCTCGTGAAACTCTCCCTGATTGCTCGTCCCCTCACCAAAGGTGACCAATGACACCGTATCTTCGCCCCGCATTTTACTCGCCAGAGCAGTGCCCACCGCATGCGGAATTTGTGTTCCCACGGGACTCGATCCGCTCAGCATATGCAACGATTTATCACCAAAATGTCCCGGCATCTGCCGACCACCGCTGTTCGGGTCTTCCGGTTTTCCAAATGCGGACAACAGCTCCGTTTTTGCTGTATGACCGTAAATCAGCACAAGACACAAATCCCGATAATAGGGTGCGATGTAGTCTACACCCCGGTTGAGTGCAAATCCTGCACCAGCTTGTGCTCCTTCCTGACCTTGACAGGAAACAACAAACGGAATTTTGCCTGACCTGTTCAAGAGCCACATTCTGTCATCTACAAAGCGAGCCAAAACCATGTAGCGATACATGTCCATCACTTGCTGGTCGGTTAAGCCCGCCTCGATATGTTTCGGTTCTGCGGTCATATCGACGCCTCCTTCATTGTCTTCAGCTTTCTCTCTTTATAAGCGAACAGCCGACCTTGCCCTACTGCCTGTTTGTACTGTCTGTTTGCATTACCTGTTTGCATTGCCTGTTTCGCTAATTCACGAACCCGCAGCTCTTCTGGATGACAACTCCACTTGTTGCACCGCGCCTAGCCGTGAATCGCCATGCCATCGACAGCAAGAGCGGCTTCCCCCATCGCCTCAGATAGCGTGGGGTGCGGATGCACGGTTCCCGCAACCTCCCACGGTGTTGCATTCAACACCCGCGCAAGTCCTGCTTCCGTTATCATGTCTGTTACATGAGGACCAACCATGTGAACGCCAAGAATGTCGTCTGTCACCTTGTCAGCAACAATCTTGACAAAGCCGTCAGCTTCACCGAAGACCAGGGCCTTTCCGTTGGCACGGAATTGGAACTTACCCGTTTTCACTTCATGCCCTTGTTCCGCTGCCTGCTGTTCCGTCAAGCCGACGCTTGCAACCTCCGGGCGGCTGTACGTACACTTGGATATCATCGAATAATCAATGGCTTCGGGATGTAAATTTGCCATGACTTCAACGGCGTGAATTCCCTCATGCGCCGCCACGTGCGCGAGTTGCAGACCGCCAATGACGTCTCCAATGGCAAAAATGTTCCCCTCTTTTGTTCGGTAATCCTTATCGACTTGGATGATGCCTCGGTTCAATTCAATTTCTGTGGCCTCCAACCCGATGTTGTCTGTCACCGGTTCTCTCCCCACTGCGACAAACAATTTCTCGGCAGACAACTGCTTTTGTGTCCCGCCCGTATCCACAGAGATGGTCACTTCTGCCGCGTTCTTTATAAGTGTATCAGGCAACACTTTCGCGTTCGTGAGAATCTTCACGCCTCTTTTCTTAAGCGCCCTGGCCGCCTCAGCTGCAATCTCTTCGTCCTCCAAAGGAAGGATATGCGGCAGAAACTCTACAAGCGTAACCTGTACACCGAGATCACTGTATAGAGAGGCCCACTCGACTCCAATCGCACCCGCGCCGACAATCAAGATGGACTGCGGAAGAGATTCTGCTTCCAAGGCGTGGTCACTGGTAATGACCCGATGGCCGTCGATGTCCAGACCAGGCAGTGTCTTCGCCCGCGATCCCGTTGCCACCAAAGTATATCTTCCGCTCAGTATCTGCGATTCGCCATTTGCGAACTCCACGGATACGGCTCCCGCCTGCGGCGAAAAGATGGAGGGTCCCATTAAACGTCCGATTCCTTCGTAGACTTGAATATTGTGTTTTTTCATCAGGAATTGGACACCCTTATGAAGCTGTGACACGACTTTCTGCTTTCGTTCCATAGCTTTCCCAAGATTGAAACCTGGTGCACTGTGCTCCACTCCAAATTCAGCCGCACGCTTCGCCGTGGAGTACACTTCAGCGGACCGAAGCAAGGCCTTGCTCGGTATGCAGCCCTTGTGAAGGCAAGTGCCCCCGATTTTCCCCTGTTCCACGACAGCTACTTGCAGACCGAGTTGAGCAGCCCGGATTGCGGCAACGTAACCGCCGGTGCCTCCGCCGAGGACAACTACATCAAGATTCTCTTCTGGCACGTCTAACTTCCTCTCTAAATATGTTGTCATCCTGAAACCTTCTCAACCATACCTGTCGATTACCTGCCGATGCGTTTGCTGAGGATACCGTAAACCACAGAAAGAAGGGGGCAGGCAGTGCTGCCCTCTACTCTTTCACATCAGTCACATCAGTCACATCAGTCACATCAGCGCATACGGCGTTGCTCTTTACTTAGCGTGCTTAATGTATGTGCTGCGCACCTTACGCAAGCTCTCAATCCGGGCCTCAGCCATGTGGTCAGCCGCCTGATAACTAGGAATCTTTTGTTCCGACGATACCCGATATACTTCTTGCATAATCTGATAAATACTGTCGACCTTTTTCTGGGCCCGTTCCGGATTGTAACCTTCCAATTCGTCAGCCACGTTCATCAGGCCTCCAGCATTGATAACATAATCAGGAGCATACAGGATGCCCTTCTCGTGAAGGATGTCACCGTGCCGGCTTTCCGCAAGCTGGTTATTCGCGGAACCCGCAATCATCTGACAGGTCAAGCGCTCAATCGTATCGTCGTTAATGACTGCACCAAGGGCGCAGGGTGCGAAAACATCGCATTCCTCATCAAAAATTTCGGTGGGGCCAACGACTTTGGCATTCAGTTGCGTTTGGGCCCGTTTCAACGCCTCTTCATTAATGTCAGTGACAACTAAAGTGGCTCCTGCATTCTTCAGATGCTCCGCCAACCCATAACCAACACTTCCAAGTCCTTGGATGGCGACGGTTTTGCCGGCTAGATCATCCGTACCAAAAATTGTTTTTGCTGTCGCTTGCATGCCCCTGAACACACCGAGTGCAGTCATTGGGCTTGGATTACCACTGGAACCGTAAGCTTTTGAAATCCCTGTAACATAATTGGTCTCCATATGAATCGTATCCATATCATGCACATTTGTCCCGACGTCCTCCGCCGTAATGTAGCGGCCGTTCAGACTCTGAATGTAACGACCGAGTGCCCGAAACAGACTCTCACTCTTGTGCGTCTTAGGATCTCCTATAACTACGGTTTTTCCGCCCCCCAGGTTCAGCCCCGACGCTGCAGCCTTATAGGTCATACCCCTTGCCAGCCGCAAGGCATCTAATACTGCGTCTTCTTCAGACGCATAGGTCCACATGCGGCAGCCGCCAAGTGCTGGGCCAAGTGTCGTGTCGTGAATAGCAATGATAGCCTTTAAACCAGATTCTTCATCTTGGCAGAAAACCACTTGCTCATAGTCGTATTTTTCTAGATAAGAAAACAATTCCATATTCCTTCCTCCTTCGGGGTATCTGTGCGTTCGACTGAACTGGGGGAGGGCACCGCCCGTCCAGAGAAGAGCATACCACATTTTCTCGGAGCTCCACTCAGATAGAGGTTCTGCTACCCGTTCACTGTATTATCCAAGCAAAAATCATGCCAGAATAACAAGGCCCTATTTGTGCATTTTTAATGAGAATAGGGACATTTTGCGTGCAGATTTCTGCATGGTGTGCAGTATTTTGCAAGCAACCGCTTTCATCACAGTTCACTATACCGCCTAGAAATTGTGAGCTGGTCCTTGTTATACACTTTAGACATACATCATTTCAAAGCTACTAGTCCAAGTCTAGTTCACCTTCAGTCTCCAACTGTTCCAGTTTGTAGTACAAACTGCGCAACGAAATTCCCAGTCGACGGGCCGCTTCTGTTTTATTGCCGCGTGTCTCTTGCAGCGCTTGTCGAATGGCCGCGGCTTCAGCCAACCGGACTACTTCGTGCAGTGTCGCACCTTTTGGGATGGTCCACAAACCGTCCTTGCTGTCACCTGGGCTCTCAGCTGTGTTCCCCGGCTGCAACACAGGAAGCTGAGACACGTCTAAAACCCGGTCATAAGAATTCATATGAATCATGGCACGTCCCAACGTGTTCTCGAGCTCACGCACGTTACCGGGCCAGTCATAGGCTCTGAGAGACTCAAGAGCGCTGGCGCTTAAGCGCTCTACATTGCGCCCGTACAGCAAGTTTTGTTGCTGAATCAGATGCATTGCGATAGACTCCAAATCTCCTTTGCGGTAACGCAGGGGGGGAATTGTAATCGGGACAACGTTAAGCCGATAATATAAATCTTCTCTGAACTTCCCGGAGGCAACAGCTTGTTCCAGGTTTACATGCGTAGCAGCAATGACGCGAACATCCACACGAATGGGTTTGGTACCGCCAACCCGCACAATTTCTTGTTCCTGCAGCGCCCTCAGCAGGCGGGCTTGAGTAGACAACGACATTTCTCCAACCTCGTCGAGAAAGAGCGTACCTCCCGACGCCTCGTCAAACAGGCCCTTCTTCCCGCCTCGTTTAGCGCCTGTGAAGGCTCCTTCTTCATAGCCGAACAGTTCGCTTTCCAGCAATCCTTCTGAGAGCGAAGCGCAGTTCACTCTGACAAAGGAATGCCGTGTTCTCGGGCTCTCGTTGTGAATAGCATGAGCAAACAGCTCTTTTCCCGTCCCAGACTCGCCGCGCAACAGAACTGTAGCAGGAGTCTCGGCAGCCTTGCGTGCCTGCTCCACTGCTAATACCATAGCCGAACTCTCAGCAACTATATCAGTAAATGTATACTTTGCCTGTACAGACCTGAGCAAGGTATGTGCCTTATCCAACTCATCAGTGAGATGCTTGATCTCCGATACGTCGTGAATCACACCCACACTGCCGCGCAACTCTTCATTTACATACAATGGCGCAACATTCACTATGACCTCACGATGAGCTGGCCCAACTTTCAGCGGTACATTTTTCACTGGGCGTCCAGTTTGCAGCACACGCATATGCATACTGTCACCTTCTGCGATATCCACATCGGCCGGTTTACCAATGACATCCTGTGGTCTGAAGCCAGTCAGCTTCGTGTAGGCGGGATTGATTAACAGCCCCATACCATTTTTATCCACAACGGAAATCGCGTCCTGCGTACTCTGAATAATAGATTCTAAAAGAATCTGCACTTCACTCAAATTGGTGATTTTGGCTGCCATATCACGAAGTTGCGTCACATTGCGAAAAACCTCCAAGGCTCCCACAATAGCGTTGCCGTGACCAAAAATAGGGACTGTGTGGCTGATTACTTCCATGTCGTTAATCACTGACTTCCGATTTCGCCACTCCCGTCCTGTACGGAGGCTTTCAGCCAGCTTGGAATCCGGGAAAACTTCTGTGACCGGACGTCCATTTGCTGTTTCCACAGGTATTCCGGTCATCTGCGAGGCCGCTTTGTTAAACAAGCTGATACGGCCGTCTGCTGTAATACTGACCATACCTTCCTGTGTTGCATCGAGCACAGACTGAAGTTCATTCTTTCTCTCTTCCAACTGGCCAATCAATTGAAGCTTGTCCTCAAGCAGAAGAATGAAAATATGTGCGACTCTTCCAGAGATAATGGTTGTCGCACCATTCGTCAATTTAACCAAGTGCCTGTACACCTCGTCATCTCCAGTTACCTCTAAAACAGCGTCTGGGGGACCTTGCTCGGACAGTGCATCCTCGTAAGAAGTGTATCTCGGTATTCCTCGCGTTTCTGCACAAATAAAACCCGGCGCCTGCGGGTTTTTATCCACAATACAGCTCACTTTTACCTCAGACTGGTTTTGTAACGCTTCAATTAACTTTGAACCGCCCTCTCCAGCACCTACTATCATCACTTGGTACACGAATGCATTCACCTTCCGCATCTATTCTACCACGCACTTGTCATCTTTTCGCAACGATTACCGGCTGTTCAGGTTAAATTGTATGGGATATGATGTGAATAGGGACTTGACAGAAATACAGGTCTACTCATCTTCGGTAAATCTAGTGAAAAGAGGCACTTAACATGCGTAATTTCACGGCGTGGACCATTCTTGCGTTCGTCTTTTTGTTGGCCGGTGAAGGCTTCAACTTGTTTCGCATACACATAGAACTATGGCTTGCCTATGGACACTGGCAAGACGTGGTCTGGACCGTATTCGGTCTGATTCTGGGCTTTGTCGCCACAGCTTGGCTTGGCGGATTCATTTACTATCGTGACAAGAAACGCAACAAAATCCAGCGCGAAGGATGGCGGGGTCGGCCTGTAAAACGCAGCCGCTAGATCCGCCAGACGAGGCATAACGAATAGAATTATCAGCACAGCGGGACTTCTGCACAAGTGTGTTTGCCGCAGTCCCCTGTGGCAGCATCAGACAGCATCAGGCCCCAGAATGTCTGTATGTACCACTCTTTCCCCCAGTTTTGAAGAGCAGTCTGGTATCTGCAATCGCCATTCCCCTGTCCAAAGCCTTACACATATCATACACAGTCAGCGCTGCCACTGTGCTGGCTGTCAAGGCTTCCATTTCGACCCCCGTCTTATAATCTGCTGTGACCGTAGCTTGAATCTCGAGGCATGCTTGGTCGTCACTTCCGTTCCAATCGTCCAGCCATGCAGTCTCTACATTAACCTTTGTCAGAGGAATTGGATGACACAGCGGAACTAAATCGGATGTGCGCTTCGAGGCCATCACGCCGGCCAACTCTGCAACGGACAAGACGTCTCCTTTCTTGACTTGGCGCTGCTCAATTTTCTCCCGTGTTGTCTCTTTCATTACGACACGTGATACGGCCACAGCTTTTCTTGAGGTGACCGCCTTCTCTGTAACATCAACCATCTGTACTCTGCCCTTCTCATCGAAGTGCGTGAAATCTGCATCATTGATATGTGGATCCATGTTCGATACACCTTTCCTTCCAGTTCGGTATGATAGACACTACTTATTGTCGCCAGTCTTGCAGCAACGGCTTGACAGCCTTCTACGTCTTGAACATCAACGATACTCTAAAACACTGTCCTGAACATCCAACCGCACTCTAAAACACACAAACCGCTCTGAAACATCCTCCACGTCCAGCCAGATTTATGCTATCTTGTCGTTAGAGGTGATGGCCGTGACAATCCACGTTCGTATATTCGCAGGTTTAGCGGAAGCGTTTCAACAATCGAAACTTAGCTTGCCAAAAGACCTGCCAATGACCGTACAGGAATTGCGAAAGCTTTTGATAGATGAGTACCCAGCACAAAAAGCGGCGCTCACGAGTGCCTTAATTGCCGTTAACCAGACCTACGTACCTGATGAAACACAAATTGACATTCAGGACGAAGTCGCTCTGATTCCCCCAGTCGGCGGCGGCGATTCACTGCCTACTTGCATGATATCAGATGCAGCGTTGTCTGTGGACGCGGCCATGCAGCAATTGGAGAGTGTGTACCATGGAGGCACCGTCGTTTTCTGCGGTACGGTAAGAGAATTCACGAAGCAGCGACAAACCCTGAAACTCACCTACGAAGCGTACACTGATATGGCCTTACAGCAAATGCGCCGGATTGAGGACGAAATCAAGGCGGAGTACCCTCGGACGAGCCTGCTGCAATGGCATCGAGTTGGAACCCTTGCACCGAGCGAAATTGCAGTCATCTGTGCAGCTGCCTCGCCGCACCGGGACGACAGTTTCGCCGCAGCCCGTATCTTAATTGAGCGGCTGAAAAAGGAAGTGCCTATTTGGAAAAAAGAGTTTTACGCAGACGGAGATGCCACTTGGCAGCCTAATGAACCTGCAGATCCTGTGTAAGCCCACCAGTACCTTGCTTTAACCTGTGCCCAGTACTCTGTCGCAACCATCATTCCGCCGCAAAGGCTAGAATAGCGATCCGACAAGAGCTTATCAAGTGCCCAGCCTGCTCCCGAGCGGGGTGGTCGGCCACTTAAGCACTTCTCACGAGCTTATTTCGGCAGTTTCCGCCCCAAATGCCAGAATAGCGATCCGACAAGAGCTTATCAGCAGCCCAGCCTGCTCCCGAGCGGGGTGGTCGGCCACTTAAGCACTTCCGACGAGCTTATTTCGGCAGTTTCCGCCCCAAATGCCAGAATAGCGATCCGACAAGAGCTTATCAGCGGCCCAGCCTGTTCCGGAACGAGTTAGTCGGCCACTTAAGCACTTCTCACGAGCTTATTTCGGCAGTTTCCGCCCCAAATGCCAGGATAGCGATCCCAGAAGAGCTTATCAGCGGCCCAGGTATCCGGTTGCAGTCCCCCTAGGGGTCTGGAGCCTTAGGGGCCTGCACCCTCTTCTATCACAATGTTCAGCTCTCACCATCCCCTACCCTGGCCGCTCCGCCGACCTTGCTACTCCGCTCCCCTGCCCTGGCCGCTCCGCCGGTCTTGCTACTCCGCTCCGCCGACCTTGCTACTCCGCTCTGTCCGCTCTGTCCGCTCTGTCCGCTTCGCCAGGTCACTTCGCCTCCCAGAGAATCGTCCCATTTGCATCGTCATAGTGAAAAACCTCTCCTAATGCTTCTAGCCAGTCGAGGTAACCAAGCGTTTCTGACAAAATCAAACTGGGCTGGTCGTGCCGATGGGCGAAGTAGTGTGCCGCCAATTCGTAAGCAGAGCAAGGTTGGTGTTCCTTCAGGAGTTGTAACATTTTGGTCCGTCTTCGTTCCTGTTGCACGAGCCTCAACTTTATCAGGTCTTGAACATCCTCAAATACCGGTCCGTGTCCCGGATAGATTTTTGAAATCGGCATTTGCAGTAGTTGCTGCAGGTTGGCTCGATAATCGAGCAGGCTCTTTGTCCACAGTCCGTGCTCATACCCGAATTCATCAGTACGTGGTTCAATCAGGGCATTGGAGGAAATGAGCGGGAGTACTTGGTCTCCCGCAAACATCTCACCGGTCGATTCATCATACAAGGCGATGGCTGCCTGCGCATGTCCAGGAACTTCTACAACCCGGAAATTCGGCAGTGGAGTGAATAGGTCTCCGTGACGCAGTGTTTGATTAATCACGGCCTCATCGTTCCACTTTGCAAACAAAGCAAACTCTGACGCTGCATACGTTATCTGGGAATCCGGCATTCCCATACGTCGGTACAACTGCTGAAAGAACCTCTCCCTGAAAGCATCCCAGTCTCCTTTAGGGTGGAGCCACGAGTCGACTTCAGGATGTGAAAACACGGGCACTCCCTTAGATTGAAACATACTTGTGAGACCGACGTGATCGACGTGTCCGTGGCTTAGAACAAGAGCCGTCACGTCTTCCACTGCTACACCTTCCTTGGCGAGTCCGTCCAATAAAGTCTGCTTGGCCTCATTTGTCCGCGGACCGCAATCAAAAACTACGACTTCACTTTCATCCCGCAAAATATAACTATTCACCGTTCCCACTGGAAACGGAGTAGGTTGTTCAATCCGATGGACAGTGACCTTGCTCAATTGTTGACACTCACGCACGGTTCCATCATCCTCCCTCATTTCCGATGTCGAGACTAATTCCACTTATCATAACCGACCAGTCGGTCGATAGCAATTCTTCTAATCTAGGAAACTCTCTCATAGACTATCTTATCAGCTTCAAATTTAGGCACGCCAAAAGGAGAATCGTATTTATGGATCGCGATAAAATGGCCCACATCCGTCAGTGGATCCTGGCTGTGTCAGGCATACTTCTGCTTGCTGTTGGTGCAATATCCGCTCTCTTGCTTCTTTATGGAGGAGGCTCGTGGCAAAGCACCGCACGGTTGGAGGCATCGAGGTTGTCTACCATCGAAATGAACGAGCTTGTTGGCGCTTCACGCTATCAGAAGTCCGCGCAACCCAGCAAACATACGGTCCTCGCCTCTATCGGCACCGTGCTGCACTTACCCTTTGTAAGACCGCTGCAGATGCTCCAGAGTCAACTTCCAAACACCAAGGTTACGACCGCTCTGCAAAGCAATGGTCAAAACAGTTTATTCAAGACGCTGTCCAACTGGGAAACTCACGCGAAGAAAATTACTCTCGGCTGGATTCCGTATAATACCGTGTCGAATACAGAACAAATGATAAAACAGAGTCCAGGCATTACCGTCATCAGTCCTAAGTGGCTCAGCATTAAGTCCAGTGACGGAAGCATTACCTCAAGAGTTCAGCCGCAGGTGGTAAGCTACGCTCACCAACACGGCATCAAGGTGTGGGCTTTAGTCGACAACCAATTTCGAGCCAATCTGACTCACCAGACCCTGAGCAATCAAAAAAGCAGGGAGAATCTCGTGAACAAGCTCGTATCCACGGCAAAAGCAGACAAATTGGACGGTCTAAATATAGATTTTGAGAACATTCACAGCAAAGATGAGAAATACTTCACGCAGTTTGTTGCAGAGCTCCATCAGAAACTGAAACCGCTTCATATTACATTGTCCGTGGACGTTACCAAAGACATCGTGTTTCTGCAGGACAACGCAGCATTCTTTCATGCTGGGCTGGCTGCCAATTCGGATTACGTCATTTTAATGGCTTACGATGAACACTGGGCTGGTGACCCCAACCCAGGACCCGTGGCAGATGTTCCCTGGGTGACAAGCGGAGTCAACGATCTCCTCGATACAGGAGTTCCGGCGAACAAACTGATTCTTGGCATCCCGCTGTACGCCAGATTTTGGTATGTACACAACAACGGCCAGGTGAGCAGTGAAGCCGTTGCCGACGCCAATATCGGGAACGTATTGGCGCAGCATAAGGCAGCCACGTCCTGGAAGAGCAACCTCGGCGTGGCTTACGCACGGTACAGTCAACCTGACGGGTACGAAGAAGCGTGGTATGAAACCGGCAAAACCCTAAGCGAAAAGTTGTCCCTAGTAAACCACGACGGGCTCGCAGGGATTGCTGCGTGGTCTCTAAACCTGTCATCGACAAAAACATGGCAAAACGTGATGGACTCATTACGACAGTCCCTGTCCTGAGAATAAACGAAACAGAACAGTAGTCACGAAAACAGCGGCGGACAGACACGAGCCTTAGCTTTGTCCGTCTTCTTGTGCCTCCGTGATGTCTTTTAGAGAACGTTCCACTGACAGCAGTTCCTTTGTCATGCGATTTTGCCGTCTAATCAGTGATACGACATAAAAGAGAATACCAAACCAGACAACAGCAGCTACAGCCCACAGGAACCCAAGTTGACCTGTCATTTCACAACCCCCTGACTTCGTCTTGCACGAAGTGATTGCATTTTGATTTGCAACTGCACTAGCCTGGTTCTTGATGTTTCAAGCCGAACACGCAGCATTAGAAGAACGATATAAATCAGCAAAAATGTTATAAAACCAAACAGTAACGTCAACACCATCGAAGGGGGCATGTTAAATCCCTGAGCTGTGATGACCTGAGGATGGATAGAGCGCCACAAAGTTACTGACAGATGAATGATGGGAACATCTGCAAATGCAATGATTCCAAAGACTGCGCTGATACGTGCCCGTCTGACGGCGCCCGTGATGGTTCCGCGCAATAACAAGTAAGCAATGTACAGGAACCACAAGATAAGCGTTGTGGTCAACCGCGGATCCCATGTCCACCACGTATTCCAAATCGGTTTTGCCCAGAGCGATCCCGTAATCAATGTTATCGTCGTAAACACGACCCCGATTTCAGCAGACGAGACTGAGATTCTGTCGTAACGCAACTTTCGTGATACGAGATACGCAATCGAGAAGACCAGCGTTACAAAGAATGCCAAAAAGGCAATCCAAGCACTGGATACGTGAAAATACATAATTCGAACCAAATTCCCCATTTGAGCTTCTGGCGGCGACCAGATTAACGCCAGGTACAGATTAACCCATCCCATGACGGCGGTAAGACCAATGAGCCACCACATTTTCTTCCCTGTCATTCCCTACACCTCCAACAACAGTTCATACAAAAGCCACGGTAATACCGCAAAAACTACAATATAGGCGATTAGAATATCCATCCACACAAGCGACATGGTCTGATGAGCAGAAAGTGTCATAACGGTAAGATGAATAAGTGCCAAAAACAATGGTATGGTTAACGGAAACAGCAGCAAGGGTACAATTAAGTCACGCATTGAGCTGGCTGTCGCCAGCGTCGCTACAAAGGTGGCGATTCCTGTAAGACCAATTGCACCGCCTATT
This sequence comes from Alicyclobacillus sp. SO9, assembly GCF_016406125.1. Lineage (NCBI taxonomy): Bacteria > Bacillati > Bacillota > Bacilli > Caryophanales > Alicyclobacillaceae > Alicyclobacillus > Alicyclobacillus sp. SO9. The sequence goes on from NZ_CP066339.1 coordinate 2,805,491, forward strand.
AGAACCAGCACGAAATAGACAAAGTGTGGTGGAAACGGTTGATTCAAAATGATGAAATACGCGACAGTTAAGGCCGACTCCGTGATGAACACAAGCGCACTTGAACTGGTCCACTTGGCATAATAAATGAGGCTGCGGTCCAGTGGAGCCATCCATAACCCTCTCCACGCATCGAATTCGTTGTCTCTGTCATCTCGTCTGTTCAAGCCCAGAGAAACCGTAAAAAAGATTGCCATCCAAAGTAACCCTGAACTCCAAAACACAGGAATGCGGCTGGCAGCGTTCAATGCGATTCCCATAATGAATACCATTAATACACCAAAAGCAGCGCTGCTGACGATAAACTGCTTTCCGCGAATCTCAAGAACAATGTCTTTTCGCACTAGACTTACATAGCTGCCTAAGTAACTCTGAAATACACTCATGTCTGCACCAGCCTTCCGTAACGCAGCGTGAGCCGAATATCCGTTTCACTTGCTTCCGAGGTACTGTGTGTTACATGAAAGAGCGTGGTACCCTTATCCTTCAATTCTTTCAGCAACTTTCCGAACAGTAAAACAGAGTCCGTGTCCAATCCATCGAACGGCTCATCCAGCAGCAGCAGTCTCGGTTGGTGGAGCATTGCCCTGGCCAATGCGACTCGTTGTCTCATTCCCTTGGAAAAATGTCTGACTCGTTCTTCTGCAGCATGATGCAAATTGACTCTCTCCAGCCACTCAGATGCGAGTGTTTTCGGATTCCGGCAACGGTACAAACGAGCGAACAATTCCAGGTTTTCCACAGCGGTCAGGTCTGCATACACCATTGGCTGCTGAAACACTGCCCCAATATGCCGCCTGTCTCGCACACTAAGGCGATGATTCTCCCACATGACCATGCCCTTTGTCGGGCGGGAGATTCCTGCCATTATTTCAAGCAGCGTCGTCTTTCCGCTTCCGTTTGGCGCTGTCAAAGCATAATGTACCCCAGGTTCCAAGGACAGTGAGACCTCTTCCAAAATCGGGCGATAATCAAAGACTTTTCCGACATTCTCTAGCATTAACATTTACGACGGGGCTCCTGACTTTAATGCAAGAATCCTCTGTTTCAAATACTCACGCCGCGTTCGATATTCTGCTTCCCCCAGGGTTCCATTCTCGTGTTGCAGTTCAAGGTTCTCCCACGAACGAAGGAGTGCTTCCTCCTTGGTAACCGGAACGCGTGCAGCCCTTCCCCACTGTGTGGCCCGAATACTGATGAGTCCAACAACCAGAACGAGGGCAGCGACAAGCAAATTTCCTACCGCTTGCAGCGTGTTAAGAAAGTTATCCGGCCTTGTCCCAATGACCGGCAGATTCTGCACGGTAGAATTGACGGCGGCGGAGGGAAGCATCTGTACGCTCAGCGTCCAACTGTCGCCAGCAGGAATGCTGGGCCGCGTAAAGACCCGGAATTCCACGCCTTTTACTGTCATTGTCTGTGTGTGCGTCATGAGTCCCTGGGCTGAGAGAGAAGCATGTTGGCCCAGAGGGAGGTAGACATGGGCAGTATACACAGGATAGCTGGTCTGCAAGGTAAATTGCACATCGCCCTGGGAAGTCAGCGGAATGCTGTATGACTCCACTACGTTTGTCGAGCCGCCTGGAGACACATGCGGAAGCTTGACCGTATGCGCACCACTCGCAATCGAAACAGGTTTGCTCGCAGCCGTGACGTGAACATTTTGTGCTGTCTTTGGAAGCTTCAGGACAACGGGTCCTGTCAGAGACGACGGCGCTTTAATCTGTAACTTGTTGACGATGTTGATTGTTTTATGACTTGAATCCGGTACTACGAAAACATCTTCCTGTGTAACGGCAGTCCCGGTCGTTGCAGCCTGTACCACCAGCGACATCGGCGACATTGTCAAAACAGCACTGACGACGAGACCCAACACGGTACGGGCGCGGTTGCCATGAAATCTTATCATTTACGTTCCCTCCCGTCCTCGCGCCCTGACCGATGAGCGCCCGATTGCAACTTGGCCTCCAAACCAAGTTCATCAAGGATACGGTTACGCAGGTCCTGCCGGTGCTCCTCCAGCGCCCGCAGAGTTTCCGATACCTGCTGCCGGTTGATTTCGTACGTGCCAGAATCGATTTTATTCATCCTGTAGTCGTACTCTAAATCGGCCAATTCCTGATACAGCCTCTCGGTCTCGTTCTGTACGGGACCGTCTGCCAAGTCTCGTCCTTGTTTGCGAAATGCCTCTGGCCACAAGCTGACCAAGGTACCAATGACAAACAAATAGCCCCCGTACCAGATAAACTCAACCAGCGGATTTACATGAATATCAAAAACCGCTTGTGAGTTCGGGGCCGTGCCTAACATCACAACATACAGGTCCTGCAAAGGTCTGCTGAATAGGGCGATATTTGTACTGGGCTCCTGTCCATTTGCATAAAACGTTGCTGCGGGCTGCAGGACACCGAGGGTTCTATGGCCGCTGTGAACAACCAAGTTCGCATACATTCTGCTGTTCTGGTTGAGTTTCGTCACACCCATTCCTTCAAATGTCAAACGATAGTTTCCAATTGTGGCACTCTGTCCGCGCGAGAGTTGTTGCTGAACATTGATGTGATAAGCCCCCGATCCCGCTATGCCGACAGCCATCAAAGCAATCCCAAAATGGACAATGTAGCCGCCGTAACGGCGGCGGTTCTTACCGAGAAGACGCCATAACGAGAGTCCCCATGACTCGCCTGTCAAGCGAACACGAGCCCTGACAGATTTATAAAATTCTATAAACACTGTCAAAGCAACAAATACGGCCCCAACAATTGACAGCGTACCGAGCCAAGATTGTCTGTGATAGAACGCATTCAACGCTGCCGACGCACTTGCACCGAGAATGATGGACACCAGCAATGGATAAATGACGGAGCGCACAATGCTCTTCATGGTCCCCCGTCGCCACGCAACAACAGGACCAATTCCCATCAGGATTAAGATAACAATACCAAGGGGCAGAGCCACCTCGTTGTAGAACGGAGCTGAAACCATTAACTTGTTTCCTGTCAATGCCTCTGACAGGACCGGGAACAGAGTCCCCCAGAACACTGCAAAAGTAATGCCGAGAAACAAGAGATTGTTCAGCATAAACCCAGATTCCTTTGACACTACTGCTTCAAATTTACGATCGGCCTTAAGAACGGGCCATCTTAACACAATTAGGACCAACGTACCGATTGTGAAGACTGTCAAATATACGCCAAAGTAGCTTCCCATGGGACCATTGGCAAAGGCATGGATACTCCACAGAACGCCGCTTCTCGTAAGGAACGTTCCAAGAATCGTCAAAAGAAATGTAAGGGACACAAGAATAATATTCCAACCTTTTAGCATTCCCTTCTTTTCCTGCACAATACCGGAATGCAAAAAAGCTGTAGCCGTCAACCAGGGCAGGAGCGACGCGTTTTCAACGGGATCCCAAGCCCAGTAGCCTCCCCAGCCCAGTTCCTCGTAGGACCAGTGGGCTCCATAGATAATTCCGATACTCAGAAAAAGCCATGAAATCAGAGTCCAACGACGAGTTACACGAAGCCACGTCGCATCTGTCTTTTTCAACACAAGGCCCGCCATCGCATATGCAAACGGGACTGCAAAACCGATGTAACCCAAATACACATTGACCGGGTGCACCGTCATGCCTGGATTTTGAAGCAATGGATTGAGCCCGCTGGCGGGTTGCAAAGCTGCGGTATGAACAAATGGATTCGCAGCGAAATTCAAGACAGTGACATAAAACCCAGAAATCAGCGTCATGATGAACGACACAATAGGCAGCATTCGGCGGCTGTCTTGATGTTTACTAAAAGTAACAATTGTTCCGTACAACGTGAGAATAAGTGCCCAGAACAAGAGGGAGCCTTGGTTTCCTCCCCAAAATGCGGCGATTTTATACACCAATGGCAAACTGCGGCTCGTGTACTCAGCCACGTAGACATAATGAAAGTTTTCTGACAACAGCAGTGACAGCAACGAAGTCGCCGCAACAAAAGCCAAACAGAACTGTATTAACATTAGAATACGGCTCCATTTCAACGTGTCGGCCGACTTGCGGCGAAAGTTAACGAGATAAATGACAATTGACGCTGCTATAAAAACAAACAGCACGCGGAGCGCTGCCTGCCCAATCCAACCTACCAACGGTCTTCCTCCTCAACGTAGCAGTACGAGCCAAACCCTTCGATGAAAATTTTGAAGAGTTTACTGTTTCACGGTCGGACTTGCCTTGTACGTTTTCGTTTGCCCCTTCGCCTTGTATTTGGACGGGCATTTTATCAATAATTTAGAGGCCTCAAATTGACCGTTCTTGCCCATGGTCCCCGACACGATAACCGGCCAATTATTAGAAAAGTCATCGGGTTTAGCACCGTGAAACGTTACGGGAATCGTATTATTGCTGGATTTATCCTTCATCGTGAAGGTCAATAGGCTTTTTGCGGGAAGCCAGTGAACCGACGAGCCCACAATTTCTCCGCTCACCGTAGTTTTCTGGCCAATTGCCTGCCTGCCTTCTGTCGTCAACTGGTGAACTGTCACGTAGTAGCTGGACGCATGTGTCACAGCCGTACGGATGAGTACTCCAATCACTGCTACCACCAGAATGAGAGCAGTCGTCAACTTCCAACGCGTCGCCATTGTTATTCCCTCCACCAAGCGTTATTCACGGGCTTACAGCCAACCGCCAAAATTAACCTTTCAAGACAGCATCTATATTAAATGATGACCTATGAACGATAACCTATGAACTATAGATAGTCTCGCAGAGTTTTCTCTATGGTTGCGTCCAAATGTGTAGACTTGTGATGATTTACGGTTCCAGTACTCGGAAGACTCTTCTTGTCCGAATTCCCTGCTGTGACGGAAACCGCCATCGTATCGGCGCCCACAGTTGGCCTTGCATTTCGTAAAAAATAGATAGCGAGACCAGTCAGACCGAGAATCAAAGCAGCTATAGGTATTGTCCAGACTAAACCGCCAAATCCTCGTCCAGACGGTGCAGCCAGAACCTGATTTCCGTACTCATGTACCATTTCAGATAAGATTTGTTGACGATGTTGCCCCTTGAGCAAATCTGCTTGAATCTCATACCGCATGTGCTGAGCTACAGTCTCCGGAGAAGTAGCTACCGTCATAGTGTCCTGCTCGCTCGGTACCCGCAGTTGTGCAGCAATGGCTAAGACCTCTTGCTGCAAGTTCTTTTGCGTTGAGTGTCGATGGACACTGTACCACACGGCACCAGTGGTTGTGACCAAAGTGACTAACACAATACCAGCAATCCACAGACGCATCTTTCCGCGTTTTTGGGCCACATGCATTCCCCCTACACACCGACTACCACACCGACTACCACACCGACAAAACGGATTTCCGTTTCAACTTCGGATTCAGTATACTACAGGAGCAAACAGCTCTCTATTCTGATTTCGTAGGGTTTGTGACTTTGTCTTGACAATACAGAATTGATTGCATTCGAGGTGTACCTGTTATGAGTTCATCCCCATCTTCTCCGTCTGCCAAACTGCTTCAAATTTACAATTTGATGTATGAGCATTTTGGCGACCGAAAATGGTGGCCGGCAGAGTCAACCGAAGAAATCGTAATTGGAGCGATTCTTGTCCAAAACGTTTCGTGGAAAAACGTTGAAAATGCAATCAATCTTCTAAAGTCTCGAGGACTATGTAGTTTTAATCGAATGTTGCATGCACCAACAACGGAAGTGGAACAGTGCATCCGGTCAACACGCTTTTACAGGACAAAGTCTAAGAAGCTTTACGCCTTTGCCGAGCATTTGCAGACGCAATATCAAGGTTCATTGCAACAGATGTTCCACCAAGAAGCGCCCAAGTTACGTACCGAGTTGTTGAATATCTACGGGATTGGTCCCGAAACAGCCGATGACATTGTTCTATACGCGGCAGAACTTCCGACATTCGTCGTGGATGCCTACACCAAAAGAATCTTTTCCCGACTGTCTATCTTGACCGAAGGTCAGGACTATGAGGAGATTCGAAGTTGGTTTCTCGAGTACCTTCCGACTGACGTTGCCCTCTTCAACCAGTACCATGCACTGCTCGATGCAGTAGGTCATCACTACTGCCTGCCCAAGCATCCACATTGTTCGCAGTGTCCTCTGCAAGAGACATGCGCTCATGCACAAGGAAGTACATTGCGAGAAACGTTGTAGTTGTGATTCAATACCTGTGAGACATATTCTTTGCACCTTGTACAATTTAGCGTACTGGAGGCGTAACCATGGATCCGTCAACCCTTGATTTACGAACAAACACGTTGGCTGCTGCACTGAACATGGAATACGTAAAGTTGGACAAGGATGAAGTCATCATTTCCATGCCCGTCAATGAAACCACCCATCAGCCGGCCGGATTGCTCCACGGTGGAGCTTCAATGGCGCTGGCCGAAACCGCAGCCAGCATCGGCGGGTATTTAAATGTAGATATTGCAAGGCAAAGCGTAGTGGGTGTTGAAATTAACGGAAACCACTTGAGAGGGAAGCGAGACGGAACCGTGACAGCCACAGCTCTTCCGCTCCATTTGGGCAGACGAACAATGGTGTGGGAGGTAAAAATAAGGGACGAGCAGAATCGCCTCGTCAATGCATCGCGCTGTACCTTAGCCGTAATTAACCACGAGGATGTCTAACTTGATTCACGTTTACACAGATTAGCGGTTGGTTTACTGTACTCTCATAGTGATGAAGTTCAACAATTGAAGGAGGTACATAATCTAATGAAAGAATTTCACCTGCCTCAGCTCGGCGACAGTGTGCAAGAAGGACTTGTCACAAAGTGGTTGAAACAGCCAGGAGACAAAATTGAAAAAAACGAACCTCTTCTTGAAATCACTACCGACAAGGTCAGCATCGAGGTCCCCTCCGATTACTCCGGTACGGTGGCGACCCTTGTTGTGCAGGAGGGAGAAACTGTAGCCCCCGATGCTGTGCTTTGCCACATAGACGAATCATAAAGGCGTCTGCAGCATCGCTGATGCGAGCAATTTGGGTGCATGCAGCACTGCCTATAAACGTAACTACAGTCCATTTAAGTGCGTCAGTGAATCGGTTATCAGCATGATGGACAGCAGTGAAGAGAGAAAATAGACCCACGAAATCGTGGCATTTTTCCTCTGGCACTTCCAGGCTCGCGCCAACATCCATAGCGTCGCGGCAGCGGCCGTTACAGACACGAGAACGTACAGTGCAGCCCAAACTGTTGGGATTAATGCCGCTGCCATGCTGCATCCTAATGCAACCACAACCGTATAATTCCAGCAGGAATTCTTGTTCCACATGAGGGTCCCGCCTTTCTCGTTCAATGACATGCATCCGCCTCGACAATTTCTTGCTGATATCGTAACTTTCCCGCTGACTCTGCAGTAGGCATGTAAAGACTATTTTTCCGTAGAGGAATCATGACTCAAACTGACCGTGGGGCATATAGTTGAAAAGGAATGCTGTGACATAGCACTGGTCGCAAGAATCCGGGTCCCGACAGGAGTCAAAAAATACGTGCCGCCCCTTGGATAGGCTAGTCTATCCAAGGGGCGGCAGAGTATAAGGTGAAGATATCGTTTCTTCAATTACAGACAGGTGAGACAGGTGACCAGACAAACACTAAAATGCTCTTCCATACTGCCGTGGAACAGGCAGTTCATCTCCCAGCGCTTGTGCAGCGTGAATAGGCCAGTACGGGTCTTGCAGCAAGCCGCGAGCGAGTGCGATGAGATCGGCGTCCTCATTTCCGAGCACCGATTCTGCCAGTTGATAATTCTCAAGCATTCCCACTGCAATCACAGGGATGTTGACTGCGTCTTTAACGGCCCTTGCAAAGGGGACCTGGTAACCCGGATAATTCCCTGGTTGTCGTTTCCCTGGTTTCCCTTCCCCGCCTGAACTCACGTGAATGACGTCCGCACCAGCACTCTGGTATCTTTTAGAGAGTTCAATGGCGTGGGATATGTCATAACCCCCGTCAGCATACTCAACGGCCGAAATTCTTATGAGGAGCGGCATGTCCTTTGGCATTTCGGCTTTAACCGCTTGAATGACTTCAACTCCGAAACGAGCTAAATCTTCGCCATACACATCCGTCCGCTGATTCGTAAGCGGAGATTGAAATTGATGAATTAAGTAGCCATGAGCCCCGTGCAGTTCAATTGTATCCACACCAGCCTGTACTGCTCGTCGCGCAGCAGCGGAAAATTTGCCCACTATCTCCTTGACTTCATCAGTCGACAGTTCTCGGGGCGTTTTGTAACGCGATGCTGGGAATTTGATTGGCGAAGGTGCTACCGGCACTGCTGCGTCCTCAGCTTTTCGCCCAGCATGCGCAATTTGGATACCCACTTTCGCACCGTAGCCATGACAAGCGTCAATAATACGTTGAAAAGCTGGAATATGTTCATCCGACCAGAGACCGAGATCGAAGTCGGAAATCCGTCCATCAGGTTCAACATCCGTCATTTCAATCAAAATTAAGCCGGCTCCACCGACAGCCCGGCTCGTATAGTGTGTATAGTGCCAGTCATTTGGCTTTCCGTCTCTGGCAGTGACTGAATACTGACACATCGGTGCCATCACAACTCGATTTCTCAGGTCCAACCCTTTTATCTGATAGGGGGTAAACAATTGGGCCATACTTCCACTCCTCTATTCCAGAGATAAATACTTGTTCATCCGGTTTCGAGTATGATGATTGTTAGTTTGAGAGTCAAATTTCCCGACAAGGGCAGCGTTCACCGTTCTTTCAGTGCCCTCCCAGATATAATCGGAGCAATAAAATTCGGCTTCTTCACAGAATACTCCTTAATTCGCAGGGACGACGTCTGAAGGGCGCTGTACACATCTCGATTTAAGTTACAACCGCCTCCAGCACGCTTCCACAGCGGATTTACAAAATTCTGCAGCAGACGGTTGATTGGCGTATGGTGAAGAACATGCTCCATGAACAGGTACTGACCACCAGGGCGCAGTACTCGTGAAATCTCTGAGAGGGTTTTCTCAATGCTTTGAACGCTGCACAATACGAGACTTGACACCACCGTGTCAAATACTCCGCTCTCTGCTGCCATATGCTCGGCGGGACTGGAGAGGACAGGAAGTTCAGGATACGTCCTGGACAGGTAATCGCGCATGGTTGCATCAGGTTCAAGCAGCAGGACTTCTGACACATTGTGCCCCAACTGTGGCACATCGAGCCCTGTTCCCGCTCCAACAATTAAGGTTTTGCCGTTTGCCCGGTGGTTCTGAACTGAGCGAATCCCGCCCACGAATCGTTCAAGGGAGTGCTGTCCCATAATGTATGCGCGTGAAAAATGCGGATGTTCTACCACGGTTCGCCGACCTCCTGAAGGCACTTCACTTACCGCACGGTTCTCATTTCGTTCCCACCTGAAGTGATGCGGTCGTGCTGACACTCCCGCTGTTTCACCGTATCATAGTTTGAAAGCAAGTTCCGTTGACGCTAAAGTCCATTACATACTGAAAGCCAAACTTTTCATACAGTCGAATTGCGCGCCTGTTAAAGGTGGCCACCGTAAGCCGCAGCCTTAGTGAATTTTCCTCTGCAGTGAGGTCTTTGAGTACATGTCCCAAAAAGAAGGTACCAAGTCCCTGTCCGGTCAAGCCAGGCCGCATGCCAATGCCAAAATCAAGAAACGGACGACCGTCGTCGCTCCCTCCATAGGCACCCTCGTCCCAGCCGGCCGGGACCTGCGCAGCTGGTCCAGTACAATAAAATCCGACAAGGCCCTCATCAGTTGCATAAACCGTCGAGTAGTCTTGATTCAGCAGTTCCTCTAAAGCTTCTGATGAGCCGTTGAGGTCGTACAAACTGTATGGCTCGTCATAGGCCCAATTTACTATGCTTTCCGCTTCAGTACGCGTCATTTTTCTCGTTTCCAGGCCCTGCATATGTCCACTCCTTCTCCCTCTAACAGACTGGATTTGGTCCAAACCCACACTATGCGCTATGAAAGTGTCTCTCAGTTAAACAAAAACTGAACTCTTCCTACTGCTTCGATGACGCGCACGCAGGACATATGCCTCCCCAAGCAAGGTTCACCCTAATTGGTCTGCAGACTCTTTAGGAATTCATCAACCTTTGTGTAAATTGCATCACGCACTTCTCGGAACTTCTCTTGGATTTCTTCTTCAGTACCTGTTGCCCGGGCAGGGTCTTCGAAGCCCCAGTGCATCCGATTGACATGAGCCGGCGTCGTCGGGCACCTGTCATTGGCATCTCCACAAAGCGTGATGGCATAATCCACCCGGTTGAGCAACTCTCTGTCAATTTCCTTGGATGTATGCTGTGAAATATCCACATTGCGTTCTCTCATGGCACGCACGGCTCGAGGGTTTAAGCCATGTGCCTCGATTCCGGCACTGTACACTTCCACCTTGTCTTGTCCCAATGTCCTCGCCCAGCCCTCTGCCATTTGGCTTCGGCAAGAATTCCCTGTACAGAGAAAATACACAAGCGGCTTTTGTCCATGTTCATTCGTCATAAATGATATCCATCCCTTCTAAGTTCATCTAAGTCAAGTCTCATTGATGCTAGCCCACAACAACCAACCACAGGTACAGACCGCACAGGGTCACAAACAAGGTTGGCACTGTCAGTACAATACCAGTTCTCAGGTACCGCCCCCACGTAATGGTGACACCCCGTTTGCGAAGAACGTGCAACCATAGAAGGGTTGCCAAGGAACCAATAGGCGTAATTTTCGGGCCTAAATCGCAGCCAATGACATTGGCGTAGACTAACGCTTCATGAATCAGGCCCGTGGTGTGTGTGGAATGAATAGCCAGTGCATTGATCATCACAGTCGGCATGTTGTTCATCACGCTCGACAGAATAGCTGCAAGGAACCCGGTAGTAAGCGTGCCTGCAAACATCCCGTAGTGCGTGGAACCAGCGATAAAATGGCCCAATACGCCGGTTAATCCAACATTGCGCAACCCGTATACAACCACATACATACCAATAGAAAACACCACAATAGCCCACGGTGCTTCGCGAATTACGGTCCAGGGTTGAATGGACTTCGACCTTGTGCCTGCAATCAGGAAAGTGATGGCTGCCAGCCCTGCAACCACAGACACTGGGATGTGGAGAACTTCTGTCAGAATATAACCCAGCACAAGCACAGAGAGAATGTACCAGGACAGTTTAAACATGCCTTGGTGACGTATGGCCTTGGTTGGCGGCAGCAGCACTTGCGGGTCATATTTTCTGGGAATATCCTTTCGGAAGAAAGCGTACAGAACCAGAATACTGACGCCCAGCGAGAATAAATCCGGAACAACCATATGCCAAGCATAGCTCACGAATCCGATGTGAAAATAGTCGGCAGAAACGATGTTGACGAGATTGCTGACCACGAGAGGTAAAGAAGTCGTGTCGGCGATAAACCCGCTCGCCATGATAAACGGGATCATCCGCCGAGAATCGAACTTAAGTAGTTGAATTTTTTCCATGACAATTGGCGTCAAAATCAACGCTGCGCCGTCGTTTGCAAAAAAGGCCGACACCATTGCGCCGAGGACCGTCACATACAGAAAGACCTTCCGTCCATCACCCTTTGCTGCATGCGCCATCCGTAATGCTGCCCATTCGAAAAATCCAATTTTATCAAGAATCGTAGATATAATAATAATTGCTACAAAGGCAAGGGTGGCATCCCAAACAATTTTTGTCACCGACCATACATTCGCAAAGGTTACAACTCGAAAAGCAAGTGCAAGCACAGCGCCCCCCAACGCTGTCCAACCAATGCTGAGCCCCTTAGGCTGCCAGATGACGAATGCCAGCGTTAACCCAAAAATCAGTAAAGCAGTCCAAGTCAAAAACATACGTTCCTCCAGTCTATCCCGTCATGCTGCCTCAGCGCATACCGACTGAGTGTCATGAACATGTAGTTATTCTTTTCCCCACAGACACGGCGTCTCAGCTTGTGTGCTGCTCATTCACACACAAGCTTTCCTTCCGACCCAAGGCGAGTTAACTCCGCGGACATGTCCGGCAACTCATCCAAGTCTACGCAAAGCTGCTTTAAAACCGAATTGTTTAATGAATAGAAGACCCACTGCCCTTTTCTTTGTTCTGAAACGATTCCGACTGTTTTCAGTCTACTCAAGTGCTTTGAGATTGCTGGTTGTGATATGTCGAACAGCGGTACTAATTCACAAACACAGAAGTCCCGTACTCGAAGCAAAGAAATGATCTTTAAGCGAGTTGCATCTCCCAGTGCTTTAAGCACCTGTGCCAACTCAGTCAGTTCCATAACTCACCTCACCTCCGTCAACATCCATAACCATATTACTATTTTGTTATTTAGTCAAAATAATATGGGATAGTGAGAAGCTGTCACTTGGACAGCCAAGCCTGTTGCAGTCATTATGTATGTCTTTTTCAAGAGTTCATCGCTGCGATGATTCGGGTTAGCCTATCGTAGTTTACCCAATAAGTTTGCCGAAGGGAACTTTACACCGCTTGCTTGATCTACCATCGGTCGGCAGGCCCCCCCAAAGTTCGTAAATGCCCTCGTTTTACCGTCTTTGTACGTAAACGTAATCCGATATTTGTCACTGGTCATGGCGTTACAATGAATTGTGGTTTTCTTCCCTTCCGCGGCCTGGTTGAAGGCTTTTGTCAGCTGTCTGATGGTTGTAGCGCTCGTAATAACCGATTTAGCAGTATTCTTCATCACAACAATCTTTTGCGCATTGGCCGGCAGAGGACGAAAACGAGTTGAAGGCGAAGTCTGGTTCGCCGTTCCGACAACTTTGTTTTGCACAGAGGTGTTCCCTGAAGCAGTAGTCTGGCTTATATCCACCCCGCACCCAGTGACGGCTGTTAAGACCAACATTCCGGATAGCCACTTCAGAATTTTGCCCATGAAGATCCCCCCTAAATCGTAGTTATCGTTATAGACGTTGTGGTCCAAAAGTACGTTAACACCTTTCTTTCAAAGAAAAGTCTTACGTCTAAATTCGTAAACACTCGCGACAAGTAAGAGAACGACGACGATTCCTGTGACAACGACACTCCAGACAATTTGAAAATTGCTTTGTAAAGCGTTCGTACTGCCCTTGTCCCAAATCGACAAAATAGCGGAAGCGTGACTCGGCAGTGCACCCGGACTCCATTTCCATTTCAATACGGCCGCAACGACAGACAGAACGGCAGCCGAAGAGAGTGTTACAAACGCATTGGCGACGGTTGATGTCATAAGGACACTAAAAAAAGTCGTCAGAGTTACAATGAGTATCAACCAAAAGGCGTAAAGCAGCAATGACAGCATCGCGTACGGGATTGACAGCGGGCCAATCAGCTGCACCGTATAATACCAAGCGGCAATGTCTCCAAGGGTTAATGCTGTGATTGTCAAAACGACTGCAGAGAACCATTTTGCCAGAATATAGGCGGTGTGTGACACAGGTTTAACCAGAACCAGGTCGAGCACGCCCTCCCGTCGCTCATTAGAAATACTACCCATAAAGGCCAAGACGAGCACAAGCAGACCAAGACTGTTGTACTGCGACTGCGCCTTTGCAAAAACACCGCCGGCTGAAGGAGTGGGAATGTGAATTACAGTACCCGCTGGCAGACCTCCTGACATTTTCAAGATTTGCGGCATAAAGTACGTTGATATTGGCTGCATCGCACCAAGCAACACAAATACGAGCGGAAGCCAAATCCACTTTCTGTTTTTCCACGACTCAACCACTTCCTTGCTCCACACAATACGAAACTGCATCACTGAACCGCCTCCATGAACAAGTCCTCCAGGGTACTGTAACCAAACTCCAACCGTTCCAGAGGAACATTCTCGTCAACAAAAAATTGCAAAAGAGTGGTACGAATTTGGCTCACGTCACTGACTACGAGAGACATGCTTCCACCTCGGCCCCGGATGTCTTCAACACCTGGAAGCCTCGAGAGTGCCCTGTAATACGGTTCAAGCGAAACATAAGCAGTGATATCCACCTGCGGCTGTGTGTGACTCCTGCGCACTTCTTCTAGGTCCCCTGACAACACGACGCTGCCATTGACAAGGAGGATAATGTCGTTGCTAATCTCCTGTGCATCATGCAGAACATGCGTAGAATACAAAACGGTGGTCTCTCCGCTGAGGTTAGAGAGAAGGGTGAGGATGTCGCGCCTTCCAACGGGATCGAGAGCCGAAACCGGTTCATCCAAAATCAGTATACGCGGCCGATGAATCAATGCTTGGCAAATGCCAAGCCGTTGTTTCATACCTCCGGAATACCCCCTTATGGGTCTCTCTGCTGCTGACTGTAGTCCCAATTGCTCCAGAACATCGTCACTCTTGGCTTTCGCGCGGGCTTTGCTGAATCCGGCCAGACGTGCCACATAGATAAGAAATTCCTTTCCAGTCATCCAGCCGTGAAATCCAGGATTCTGCGGCAAATACCCGATATTTGGACGTATATCATGAACAGGACTCCCTTCCAACCGAATCATTCCCGCAGTTGGAACAAGCAGCCCTGCCAACATCTTGAGCGTGGTTGTTTTACCCGCACCATTCGGTCCCAGCAGCGCGACACAGCGGCCTGCTTCAATGCTAAAGCTAATACCCCGAACAGCTTCGACACTCCCGAAAACCTTCTTTAGACCTTCAACCTCCAGCAGCTTCATCAGCGGTTCTTCCTCCCGAAGACAAAATATAGAACCGGACCGAGAATTTCAACGAAGATGATGACGATTACCCACAGCCACTTTGGACCATTGGTAGACTCAGCGCGAATGCAATCAATCAGTGCAATCACGAGCAAAATGAGTTCGATGAAGACGATTGGAAGTAAGGCACTGATAGGAATACTCATGGATACAACGCCTCCTATGCGATGTGAAAATCATGTGCGAAAAGGGAGTTTCCACTTTCTCCAGACTTTTCGCACAACCAAAAGGTAAACAACGACAGGCAAGGGAGCTTGTATGAGACCCCACAATCCCCAAATCCACGGCCATTTGCCGTGTCTGCGGGCATTCAGAAACAGCCATGTGCCTTGAATTAACAGAATTGCCGCAATCACAACGGCACCCGCCCAGCCTATATTGCCATGCATTTTCATCCTGATTTCTCCCAGAACCGTCGGTTAGCCACAGCTACAACGGGTATCGCTGCGAGTGAACAGACAGACATGACAACTACGGCCGCAAGAAACAAGTACGGCCGAACAACTAAGCTAACCACCCAGCCCGAAATAATGAGAAGTGCGATGGTTAGAAAGAGTACTAAGTCGCGAACCAGTCTCCGTCTCTCTTCTTTTTTAACTCCCTGAACGAGACCTTGAAATTGTGACAACGCCGGAGCGACCCTCGGTGATGCATTTTCCACAAGCTTCAGTGCCTCCAGTAAGTCCTCTAGAAATGCCTCGTCCGAGCCATCCGTTGCCTGGCTTGCGTCACTCATCTGGCTTGTGTCACCTTTACTTGAGTCAGTCTTCTGACTGAGCTTTCGGTTCATTGGCCAGCCACTCCTTTCTCAGGGCGATTAAACCGTTATGAACACGAGACTTCACGGTCCCTGTCGGAACCTTACACATTTTGGAAATCTCCTTATAGTTATAGCCATAGAAATGTTTCAATACCACCGCTGTTCGAGTATCGAGACTCAATCCAGACAAGACATCGACCAATGCTGGCCATTCATCAGGTGAAGTCTCTATTTGCCAGCGGAGGCTGCGGCTTAGCTCGTCGGCTGCTATGAATTCCTTCTCTCGTCTTCTTCGCCGTCGTTCATCAAAAAACAGCCGAGTAGCGATTGTCATAAGCCAAGATGAAAACTTACTTTTGGACGGATCATAGAGGTGAATCTTTTCAATGGCTCGTACCATGGTTTCTTGTGTAAGCTCCTCTGCCCTCGAGCGTTCTAATGTCACCTTCAACAGATATTTGAACACGAACAAATAGTTGCGCTGTAACAACAGCGCCAATGCTTCCTCGTCTCCTTGTTGTGCTGCTGCAGCCTGTAGTAGTTCGTCCATCAAATGGGCAGCCACCTATCCCGTCATTCATTCGGCACCTGAAGTAAACGTCAAGTGCAAGCGGCCTGGTTCGTGCCTCTGCCACACACCCCCCCGGCCATTTCCGACATGCCAGAAGCAAGCGGACACAACTCGTGCTGATGAATCTGTAGACATAGATAGTACGATTCAGGATGGTCAATGGTTCACATTACTCTTTAAGTTTTTTGCAAAAACCTTTAAAACTTGCGTTTTACCATGATGGACCACAAGGACAACCAAAAACGACATCACAATAAAACCAGCGCTTACAGAAGCGCTGGTTGCATATTTGATGACCTTCAGATACGCCATCTTTCAGTCCCACAGCGTTCATGCTGCGTCCAAAACCTTCTACTCTTTACACTCATAGTGAGTTCCCGGCTTCTGTTTGGCTTTGTACAAAGCCTCATCAGCCAACCGAAGCACTTCCTGAAAGGTTGCAGCGTGCATGGGAAACAATGCCATGCCCATACTTGCCGACATTTCCATAGTCACGTTATTGTGTACCCACGGTGCCGACAGTGCAACTCGAAGTCGTTCTGCCAGAAGTATGCTGTCCGATCTTGTTTGAATATGTACAGCGAGTATGAACTCGTCCCCGCCAATGCGTGCTACAATATCCTCTTTTCGTATGACCCCCTGAATGCGCCGAGCAGCTTCTTGCAGGACAGCATCTCCAACCAAGTGTCCCCATGTGTCATTCATTGTCTTTAGACTGTCCACATCAATGACCATTACTGCTACGAGACTGCCGGTTTTTTCTGCTTCAGCAAGGCTCGTGTGCAACCGTTCTTCTAGTCCGTGGCGATTCATAAGTCCCGTCAGGGCATCAAAATGTGCTTCTCTGCGAAGGCGTTGTTCAGTACTCACTCGTTCTGTTATGTCACGCACTGTACCAATTACATGAGGGTTTCCGCCCGCTCTTACAATATCCAATTTTGTCTCACCAATTTGACCTCCGTGGCTGAAAAGGAATGAGATTGGTTTGACGGTTGTCAGAGCATGGTGATACTGCTTGTCCAGAAACTCTGCTTCGTATGGGTCGAGGACATCGTAGAAAGTTGCGCCGTAAGCCATTGAAGTAAGTCCAGCAGCTCTCATAGCAGAGGAATTCATCTTTACGTATCGAAAATCATTGGAGTCATCCAGACGCATCACGAAAACTAAATCCGACATGTTGTCTAATATGAGTTCAACAGGTAAGTCAGACACCCTATTCCCCAACCTTCCAGAATCCTGTCTCTATATTACTTGGCGGTTGTCGTGAGCTTATTGCCGTCCGTTCAACTGCTGTCCATGACCGCATCCCTCCCAAAAAAAAACAACTCAGCCCGCAATCAGACTGAGTCCTAGCCATACGAGCAGCTGGCTGACTTGTCAGGCTCATCCTGATGTAGTCCCTTTAGCTTTGCGTCAGTGCCTTTCAGCACATTTGCCTTTATCGTAAATTCAATTGAGAAATCTGTGGTACGTTGTTCGCCATACCATTCTATGAATATTAGTTCAGTATATGCTGCTTCCACACACTGGTATTTCAACACCTTGCGTAAAAATCCTCCAATACATACTATAATTTGTAACCCATAATCATTATCGGTGCGCCAAAGGACTCCGTATTTACACGCAATAGTTGAATACGCACAATAGTTGTGATGCACCTTTACCGGTTAAAGTACGAACAAACAAAGGGAACGCCCTCCATTCCAATTTACACAAGTGGGAATTGTGTCATTTTAACGAATTGAACCGGCATTTCAACTGAATGCTATGACAGCCAAGCCACCGCGGTTGTGTTTGTCTTATCCATTTCCAATTCATTTAGCAGGGAGGCATCGCAGTTTGTCTGAGAGCAGTGTCATGCCAATCTAAAAAATCTGTAAGCGAGCCCAAACCATGAATTTCTGTGTTTGTATCGTACCGATATAATGTGGTTTCATAACTTGAATCTTTCAAGAGTTGTTGAACTTTCACAATATAGTCGTCCAACTGTTCACTGACAGCAATCACTTCTGGATGTGTCAAACTGCCCCGTTCATGTGCTAGGTCAATCATTTTGCACCGAAGGTGTTCTATTAGTTGATTCATTGCAACGTCCGCCCTCCCCTCTTCCACTAAGAAGCAACAACGCTCCCAAGCGTAACACATTGTCTAAACCAAATTTGTCACAACGTGTCGAAGGGGAAATAAAACATTAAAAATTCGTTAATTCTCTGCTCGAGTCGCGATGTTCTGCCATAAATAAATGTCGATGCAACAGCTTGGACAACACAGTCTCACCATATTTGCTTGAAATGTCCAATCACGTTCTGTGTTGCAATCACGCTGATAAAAGCTTTGGAATCGTTCTCGAGCACAATGGTTCGCAGTTGAGTGAGTTGTACGTTGGTAGTAACGCAGAGCAGTACATTTTTAGGGTGATTTGAGTACGTTCCGACTGCATTCCAACTGGTAACGCCGCGAATCATATTCGCTGTAATAGCTCTTGAAACTCTCTCTCCGTGTTCTGTGATGATAATCACAGAGACGCGGCCAACATGATTTAGCAGTACTGCGTAAGCCTTGGAACTCGCGAAAATTGATATTAATGTATACATGGCCACTTGTATGTTGAAGAGAAATACCGATAATACAATAATTACAGCATTAAAAATCAGATTTAAATTGGCGACCGTTACATTCCTATGGCGCGCAATGACCCTCGTGACTATATCCAGGCCGCCTTGAGAACCGCCGAGGCGTAAAACAATGGCACACCCGCCTCCGGACAGCACACCGCCGAACACACTGTCCAAAAGGATATTATGGGTCGGAATATGGTGGACGTGTATGGTTGTCAGAAAAACAAAAAGCAAAATGGCAGAGTACACAGTATAGACCGTAAATTTCCTGCCAATTTGAAATGCGCTCAGTACTAGAAGCGGTAAATTCAGGATTAGATACATAACTGCCAGAGAAACCGGGACAAAATGTTGAATCAGTATAGCGACACCTGTGACTCCGCTTGTCAGAAGGCGACCAGGTACAATCAATGCGTTGATACCGAGGGCTGTGATGAATGTGCCAAAAGCAATACCGATAACTTCGTAGATGATGGTCTTTGTCATGTCATCCTCCACCTAGTCAAGAGTACTCGGTTTCTCATTGTAACAACATGACACCAGGTTCGTACACCGGTTTCTAATAATATTTTAAAGGTTTAGCCAATTCAATTTCGTCATGTATTTCGATTCCATAATTGCCTATGCGGGGAATGGTTTCTTTTTGCAGTCGTGCGTTGTCTATGGCTCCAACGTAGATTTGGGTCATGCGATAGCCGCGCCTTTGATAGAATTTCATCGCGTCGAGATTATCATTACTGGTGATGATCCACACCTTGCTGCTCCCAGGCAGACGCGCCGCATTTTCTACCCCTCGAAGCAACTGCGTCCCTACACCTAGACCAGCTCTAATTGCATTGATGCTGACCAACTCACATGAATCCGCATCCACATGATATGTAGCGGCACCCATAACTTCAGTCTGCTCCACCGCAACGAGGCAACTGAGTTCTGCTAACCGGTATGTTTTGCCTCTAGAAATCATAGTGGCTCCACCCCACTCGGACTCCCATAGTTTCCTCACCCAGTCTTTCTCCGCTGAACTAACCGGGGCCCGAATCACCATTTCGTTCTGGTTCACTCTATACCTCTCCACTCTATTTTAAACTTGCCGCGCATACAGGCCCACCGACGAAAGCGTGTCTCACCCTGACAACTACTGCCTGTCAGCTACTGCCTGTCAGCGATTGTTATGCGTCAAATTGCCAACTACAACCATTAGAATGATGTCTTAAAAATCTTACGAGGTCAAATATGGTCCGAGGGATTGTACTGAAAACCTGAGAAGAGATACACTTACATTAAGATACACGCGTAAGGAATGGTGCTATATTATTCTCTGCAAAGTAAAGATTCAGCTCGAACCAGACAGACAGTGGGAATCCGAACGTGTCGCAGATTTACTGTTTACTTTCCTGCAGCGGTACGATGGCTTTTTAGATTTTAAATTTGCTCAAAGTGTTGACATAGGAGAATACATGGTCCTGTCGTATTGGCAAACCAAAGAACAAGTTCTAAATGCTCATCACAAATTTCTCCCGTATGCAATGGAAATTCTGGGCCATCAATGCAAGCCGATGTTGGAATTGTTCGATTTGTACCAGCCTAAGACACTGGACATCCCAGATAACGCTTTGAAAAGCTAAGATGTTAAGAGCAAAAACGGCATAAAAACACTCCGCATTCACTGGTTGCAGTAACCAATAACACGGAGTGCGTTGGCCTAAACTAATTACAAACAGGTAAAATTGTAATGTTATAGAAAGCATCATTCTGACAGAATCGTTAGCCCACTTTGTGCTCGATTCTTAATTTATCTGCAATCATGGCGATAAACTCAGAATTGGTGGGTTTGGTTTTGGAGGCACTGACCGTGTAGCCAAAGACGCTTCGGATGGCATCCATGTTACCTCTGCCCCAGGCGACCTCGATGGAATGGCGAATGGCTCGTTCAACTCTAGATGGAGTTGTTTTGTAGCGTTGAGCAATCCGGGGGTAAAGGACTTTTGTAATGGACCCAAGGATTTCGACATCGTTGTATACAATGCCAATGGCTTCCCTGAGATACTGATAACCCTTAATATGTGCCGGTACACCAATTTCATGGATGATCCGTGTAATGGCAGCATCAACGTCGTGTTTGGAATAGTCCGTAGCTGCCTGTTGTATTGCTTGAGCGGTTGTATTTATCAAAGTTGACCTAGTGGCTGCAACAGTTTGAGGCGCAGCGACCTGGCGGATACGTTCACCGAGGACGGACATATCAAACGGCTTTAAAATGAAATAAGAAACGCCAAGGGCCGCAGCACGTCGGGTGATACTTTCCTGACCAAAAGCAGTCAGCATAATGACTTTCGGGGACTTCACATTCAGTTCCTGCAGTTGCTCGAGAACTGCAATGCCGTCCATAATGGGCATGATAATGTCGAGTACCAGAACATCAGGCTGCGTTTCTTTGACAAGGGAAATGACTTCTTCTCCGTTATAAGCGACACCTACGACCTCCATGTCTTTCTGACCAGACACAAACTCACTGAGGAGTGAGGTAAATTCTTGGTTATCATCGGCAATAGCTACTTTAAATTGCTGCACTGGCATAACTCCTCCTCGAATTGATTTCTCTCTTCGTAATTTTCGACAATCCATAGGCGAGTCCTGCCAAATCTTATGAAATACTTTTCGAGTGAAATGACCTCCACGTGACATTTTTCGACACGAAGAAACGGCGACAAACCGTGAAATATTCACGGTTTGCGGCGTAACTGCGGTACTCAGGTTAATTGGCTTTGACTTCACTGGAGAGCGCCCCAGTACGATGATGAGCCTGTTCGAGCATCCATTTCGCATAAACCCCGTATCCTCGCGTTGGGTCAGAGACGAATACGTGGGTTACAGCACCAATCAGTCGACCGTCCTGTAAGATTGGACTGCCGCTCATCCCTTGAACAATGCCTCCCGTCTCCTTAAGCAGACGAGGGTCTGTCACATGAACAATCATACTTTTAGTGGTAGGTTTTGTCTGTCGAGTCTTGTTTTCAATCCGGACTGTAAACGGCTCAACCTGTTGCCCATGCACAACCGTAAGAATAGTCGCTTCACCGTTGTGAACCTGGTTGGGCCTTGCAACAGGGATTTTTCGTGCGCGATATAAGTGAGGAGGAACGTGTTTCATCGAGCCAAAAACACCAAATGCGGTATTGCTGTCAATCGATCCAAGGCGAATCTGGGGTGTTACGAAGCGTCCGCGCTTTTCTCCAGGCTTACCTGAACTGCCTCTTACAATTCCAAATATTTCGGAGTCATACACAGTACCCCACCCGTCAATCGCATGTCCGGTATCTGCGTCTGTGATGACATGTCCGAGAGCTCCATACCGATGAGAGGCTGCGTCGTAGAAGGTCAACGTACCGACACCGCGAGTGCTGTCCCTTACGAGCAGGCCCAACCGCTTATTCCCGCTTGAATCTACAGTGGGACGAACCTGAACATGCACTTTTGCTTCGCCGCGATGGACGACGAAGTCCAGTGTGTGCTCACTCGCTTTCATCACATGTTCCCGCAGTTCAGAAATTGAATGGATTCTCTGTCCATTTATCGTTTCAATGACGTCACCAACTTGGATATGACCCGCCTTTGCAGGAGAATCCGAATCCTCGACGTGTTCAAACCCTACGACTAGGACACCCTTGGAATTGAGCCGGATACCAATTGATTGACCGCCGACGTAGACGGCCTCTGCGCGACGAATACCGGCCCAAGCCACAGGTGGCTTATACGCAGATGTTGGATGCTGTACATTCTGCAGAGTTGGCGCAAATACGAAAGTGCCCATTGCAACTAAAACGAACACCCGAAGGCTTTTTGATCTGTGCCGACTTAACATGTCTAAATGCGCCCCCTTCGCGTACACCCTGTACTTGCCCGTGCTACTAAGGTGCCCTCTGGAAAGGGGATTATGATGCGCAAAACATGCCACATGAACCTCTCTAAGGAGTTACTGGTGCGAAACTTTTCAGCATAGCCTGTGCGTGAACGCTGGCTGTTTCATCTGCCACATCCGACCCCAGCAACCTGGCGATTTCCTTAATTCGCCCTTCTCCCGCCAAGCCTTCGATATCAGTAACTGTCGTCTCTTCTTCATCGTGTTTTGCGATTCTGTAGTGACTGGTTCCCGCTGATGCAATTTGCGGAGAATGCGTGACACACAGGACCTGACGGTGACTAGCCAATCGAAGTAACTGTTCGGCTACACTCTGTGCAGCGGCTCCGCTTACTCCCGCGTCGATTTCATCAAATATTAAGGTGTCTACGTCGTCCCGATTCGCCAGCACCGATTTTAACGCCAGCATCGTTCGAGACAGTTCCCCTCCAGAGGCAATTTT
Organism: Alicyclobacillus sp. SO9; assembly: GCF_016406125.1. Classification (NCBI taxonomy): domain Bacteria; kingdom Bacillati; phylum Bacillota; class Bacilli; order Caryophanales; family Alicyclobacillaceae; genus Alicyclobacillus; species Alicyclobacillus sp. SO9. Next base: position 2,828,548 of record NZ_CP066339.1, read on the forward strand.
TTGCAGGGGTTTCGCTTCCAGACCTTTGTTGGCGCTGAACAACAACAACACATTGTCAAATCCCGTCGGACCAAATTCCGGGGCTCCAGTTTCTGAAACCCGCTTGTCCACCTGCACCGCGAATTCCGCATTTGGCATTTGCAATCCGCGGAGAATGTCTTTCAGAGATGATGTCAGTTCAGAGGCAGTTTCGACTCTGGCCTTGTGCAGGGTGCCAGTTAGTTCAATAAGGCTTGTATAGCATTCCTTTACATGTTCCTGTAACTGAGCGAGTTTTTCCTCATGATTGACATACTCCTCATATTCTGCTTTGATCTGCGTATAATACTCCTCGACAGCTTTCACCGTCGGACCATATTTTCTTTGCAGCGTACGAATCAGTGCAAGTCGGTTTTCGACATCCTCCAGCCGAGAGGGGTCTGCCTCTAGTCGATGAAACACAGCCGATAGTCCCCGAACGGATTCGTCCAAATGCACTTGTGCTGTATCAAGCAGTTCACTGGCTTGATGTATTTCCGCGTCGTACCCGGTAATTCCAGTCAGTGAGTGTGTCGCCTGTCCCAATTGTTGCACAGCTGAATGATCCGAACCTTCAAGGTAGTGCAACACGGTTGCAAGGGTCTCCGATATCTTTTCCACGTGTTGCAATACATCCCGTTCTTGACGCAATTCCTCCTCTTCTCCTGCAACCAGGTGTGCATCTTCAATCTCCCGCATTTGAAACTGCAACATATCCAGACGACGTGCTCGCTCCTGCTCGTCCAAATGCGCAGCGTCATAGTTCGTTTTTGCGGTTTTCCAAGCCTCAAAGGCCCGCAAAACGCTCTTTCTTGTCTCCTCATGTCCCCCGAAAGTGTCCACTAGCCGCAGTTGTTCATCTGGTTTCAACAGCGCTTGCGACTCGTGCTGTCCATGCTGTTGAATCAGCTCGATTCCAAGCTCTCTCAACATATGCACTGTCGCCATCGAACCATTGATCCGACACACCGTTCTACCCGTTTTATACAATTTCCTTGAAATAACCAGAGGCTGGTCTGTGTCTATACCCCATTCTTGGAGCAGTGCACTAGTCCGACGTTTGGCGGTGCCTGTCACTTCAAAGGCTCCCTCCACCACTGCACTGTCACAGCCTTTACGAATTAAGTCCGTTGAACCGCGATTCCCCATCAGTAACCCAATGGCATCCAACAAAATAGATTTACCGGCTCCAGTCTCGCCAGTAAATACGTTCAACCCCGATGTCAGGTGCAGCTGCATTGATTCAATCAAAGCGATGCGCGAAACAGAAATTTCTACCAGCATAGGGTCCCTCCCCTTTAAGGGCTTATATGTGATGGTATGTATCTCGTCCGTGTAGTTTTGTGCGCAGTACGGAGAAAAAATCGCGATCACCCAGCTTAACCAGCGTTGTTTCCACGGAAGACTTGCTCACTGTGACTTCATCGCCAGATTGTAATCTGACACCCACTTGTCCGTCCACAGTTAACCCTAAGTCGTCGTGGGTGGCACGCACTACCATTCGGACGGATTGGTTCGCGTCAATCACGCATGGGCGTGCCATGAGTGTATGGGGACAAATTGGCGTGACAAGCATCACTTGTAAATGCGGAGTCACAATCGGACCTCCACACGACAGGGAGTACGCGGTCGATCCCGTTGGCGTGGAAATTATGACGCCGTCCCCGCTGTATTCCTCGAGCAGGACGTCATCGATGTATACCTCCACGGTAACCATTCTTCCGAATGACCCTTTGGCAATGCCCGTGTCGTTCAAACCTCTTAGCCTGTCGACTTCTACGCCATCCCGGTGGACAACGGATTCGAGCATGACCCGTTTTTCCAGCCGATATTGCCTGTCGATAATCCGCCCCACTGCGTCTTCCAGGTCTGCAGGTTCGGCCTCAGACAGGAAACCCAGATGACCAGCGTTAATTCCCAGCAGTGGAATGCCGTATTCCGCCAGCTGACGCGCCACCCCCAACAAAGTTCCGTCTCCGCCGAGCACAAAAGCCATTTCCACGCCTTGGAGCCTGTCCTGACCAGCTGCGAGTGCCTCATGGGACTCGAAGTGTACAGTCTTGATGTCGGCACCGTGAAGCAAGGTTGTGAGCCGTTCTCTGAGTTCCAGAGCACGCGGTTTTTCAAGGTTTACGAGCAACGCAAAGGTCCGCACTGTAGTAACTCCTTCCTAAAAAGCTAGCGCGCGTGAAACAGAGCCAATGCGGCAATCATCCCCGACAGAAACCAGAGGCTGCGATTGACAAACGTACGCCAACGTACAAATCCCGGTGATTTTAACTGAAAGTCAATCAAGTGCACCTTATCATTGTCAACATCAAGATGTAAAATTCCGTCGACTTGAAAGGCAGTAAAGAGCGGATACCACATGTCTCGCACTTTTTGGCCGCTGAGCCCTTTATCGCGTGCACTCTGCAGTTTTACGGCGTAGGACTTGGCACCTTTCTTCACCACAAAGTCTGCAATGTACTGTTTTCGAAACTCGCGGGAATCGTAGTAGCCGACCCATTCACTACGCTGTCGAATCTTCAGAATTTTGTATCCGTTCTCCTCCAACCATTCTTTTGCAGTACTAAATCGTCCGCGCAAAGGCGTCTTGTTGTCGGATTGCCGCCACTGCCCGAACATCGACTTTAAAACCAACAAAACAAATGCTGCTCCGATTAAAATCGCTGCTGCCTGCTGCCAGCCCATGTGCCATCTCCCCATGGATCCGCCACATTGTGCACTCGATGTTACAGGTTAGGATTCGCTGTTATAATGCGAACGGATGACAATCTCTTCCACTGATTTGCTCTGCAGGGTCTGCCAAGCCTCGATAACAACCTCACGGACACGCTGTCCCCACATTTCTACATCCAGGTACGTCTCATGCTTCCCGTTCATTCGCCATAAGGCCAAATACTCAATGTTACCGTCTCCGCCGGAAATTGGCGAATACTCGATACCACCGCACTCAAGGCCCTCGCTGTAAGCATATTTAAGTAAGTCCTGCAGGACTTCAACATGGATACCAGGGTCGCGAACAATACCGCCCTTCCCCACGCTGCCTTTTCCTGCTTCAAATTGGGGCTTCACCAAGCTGATAATCTGCTTTGGCTCACTTAAGACCTCGAGCAGTTTGGGTATGAGAAGCCTGGTAGAAATGAACGATACATCCATCACTGCAACTTCCGGTCTAGGGTCAAACTCATCAGCTGCCACATGGCGGAAGTTTGTGCGTTCACGAACCACAACGCGACTGTCGTTTCTGAGTTTCCATGCCAGTTGCCCGTAACCCACATCAACGGCATATACCAGCGCAGCCCCGTGTTGGAGGCTGCAATCTGTAAATCCGCCCGTGGAGGCGCCCACATCAAGCACAACCTTATTATCTAAGGATACACCAAACTGTTTCAGGGCACGTTCCAGTTTCAGCCCGCCCCTGCCTACGAATTGATGGGCAGGTCCCGTAATTTGAACTTGCAGGCTCTCTGGAACACTCTGCCCAGGCTTGTCCAGGACCTCACCCTTCGAATTCTTCACCAATCCGGCCATAATAGCTCGTTTGGCTGCCTCTCTGCTTGCGAAACCTCCTGCTTCGGCCACCAACAGGTCAAGTCTGACTTTTTTCATGCGGCCTAACTCCAAGCCTGAATGCGGCTTTGCATTGAATTACTGAGAAACTCCAGGACTTGTGTGGTGATTCCCTCAGCACACAGACCAACATCCTTCAACAACTCTGGACGCGAACCGTGTTCAATGAATTTGTCGGGCAGTCCAATGCGACGTACGGGAACCTGCAAATTATTCTCTGCTAGTACTTCGAGCACTGCCGATCCCATACCTCCCGCAAGAGCGGCCTCTTCAACTGTAACCATCGGACTCCCGGACTTAGCAAAGCGGCAAATCAAGTCCTTGTCAATGGGCTTTACAAAGCGCATATTAACGACAGAGGCCGAGACGCTATGGTGCTTCGACAGTACCTCAGCCGCCTGTAGTGCTTCCGACACCATTGTGCCGAGAGCGAGCACTGTGACATCATGTCCTTGTCGTAAGACTTCACCCTGTCCCTCTGGCAAGAGTGTATATTCTTCGTCGAGATTCACTCCAAGCCCGTCTGTACGGGGATAACGAACAGCTACAGGGCCCTCGAGGTCAAACGCAGTGTATAACATATGCCGCAGTTCATTCTCATCTTTTGGAGCCATAAGAGTGATGTTGGGTATAGCCCGCAAATACGATATGTCAAAAGCCCCCTGGTGGGTCTCTCCGTCCGGTCCAACCAAACCTGCCCTGTCCACCGCAATGACCACAGGCAGGTTCTGGATGCAGATATCGTGAATCACTTGATCGTAAGCGCGTTGCATAAACGTTGAGTAAATTGCCAAGACTGGTTTCTTTCCAGCCGCAGCCAACCCGCCGCAAAAGGTAGCCGCGTGCTGCTCTGCAATGCCGACGTCGTACAACCTGTCCGGGAATTCCTCTCCGAATTTGGTCAAGCCTGAACCAGGGACCATTGCCGGCGTCACGGCCACTATATCCTTATCCCTTTGCGCCAGCTCAGTGATTGTGTCTGCAAAAATTGAGGTATAAGATGGTACAGTTTTCTTTTTACTTGAAGGCCAAGCATGGAACTTGTCAGGGGCCGCTTCTGCATCACCGTACCCCTTCCCTTTGCTGGTAATCATATGAATGAGCACCGGGCCTTTAATTTGCTTTGCATCTTCAATCACGCGCATGACTTGGAGCAAATTGTGACCGTCTACAGGTCCCAGATATTTAAACCCAAAGGCCTCAAACAACTGACCTGGAAGTATCATTTGGCGCAACGAGTCCTTTGTCCACTCTAACGTCTTGCTCAGACGCGAACCGATGGCAGGTACCCGACGCAACAACTGCTCAATTTCTGCCTTTGCCTTTGAATATGTGGGATCTGTACGAAGCCTCGTCAAATACCGTGAGACTGCTCCGACATTCTGCGCAATAGACATTTCATTGTCATTGAGAATTACCGTAAAATCTGTGCCCACGTGACCGGCATGGTTTAGTGCTTCCATGGCCATGCCGCCGGTTAATGCACCATCTCCAATAACACTGACAACACTGTAATTATCGTGGTTCAAGTCGCGCGCAACAGCCATTCCCAATCCAGCAGAAATAGAGGTACTGGCGTGACCCGCACCAAATTGGTCATGTTCACTTTCATGCCTTCTCGGAAAACCGGCCATTCCTTTAAATTTCCGCAACGTGGGAAAGCGATGTTTGCGGCCAGTCAAAATCTTATGAACGTACGACTGGTGACCTACATCCCAAATAATCTTATCAGTCGGGCTGTTGTATATCCGGTGCAACGCGACCGTCAACTCAACAACGCCGAGGTTTGCTCCAAAGTGTCCCCCTGTCTGTGAGACGGAGTTAACTAGAAACTCACGAATCTCATTCGTCAGCACCACGAGTTCTTCTTCAGAAAGATGTTTTAAATCAGCTGGTTGATTTATGTTTTCAAGTATCGTTTGTGACACCCCGTTTCGTTCCGTCCTCCCTATCGTACCCCAATAACGGGCTATCTGAAAACCATGGAATTCGGCAGGAAGAGTCACTTCTTTGAAAATCGTAATACGATTAGTATACCTTCTACAATTTTTGAGGCAAACAAAATGATTGGTGTAGGCGCGTGAATCGCCACAGTCTTTCCATAGGCTTTCGCGCCCACTGTAATTGAAGTTGTGAAAGCTGTCAGTACAATCACGAGCAGCTCATCAATCCATCCATGAAAATGAAAGGAATGCGCCATCTGCACGGCCACAGCCAAAGCTCCCGCCCCGCTGAGAACGCCGGCAATGTCACCAACCACGTCACTGCATATACTTGAGACTTTCTCGGCATTTCGGACAATTTGAATGGCTCTTCGCGCACCAAAGACCCTTTTTGAGGCCATGGCGTGAAAAGGCGTCTCACGAGCAGCCGCTGCAGCAACACCGACCATATCAAAGACAGCCCCAATTATTACAATCAGCAAAACGGTGATGGCACCAACGTACCACGATGCCGAATTTAAAAAAATAGTGGATGTATCAAACACTCCACCAAGCGGGAAGGACACGGCTGTCACGACAACAATAAATAACAGCTCGCGGCGTCCTACAATTTTTTTCATATGTACATAAAACCCCCGTCATTACATCGGGAAAAACACATGGGTGGTAATTCAATGAGTAAACGCTGTGGCTTAGGTCCAGTAGGTTTTCCCAGAAGCGAACCTTAACGTCACCATTAAGGTGGTTTCCACTTACTCACTTCTTGACAGCGTTGCCGTCTGTCAGACTGGATTACCACTTAGACCACACTATAATCCTCATTGAATCTCGCTGTGGCGAACAGCCTAGGCGTTTTCCGCTACAGTCGCTGCCGTCCCTTAGTCTCTTTTGCAGTACTGATTTCACACGGCACCAGCTGTATCGACTCGGCCAAGTCGGTACGGCCTGCTTCCCGGATCCTTCAGCACCACTCAAGACAGGCTACGCTGCACACAGTCTGTCCGCATGCAGGTTCATACCCCAAGCCGTGACTCCACTGAAGAGCAAGCCACGCACTTGGGCCTCCGCGAAAGCTGGGTCAGGGTCCGCATGCCATTGCGGGCTGCCCAACTTTCTTAACTCCCAGCAACAACCCAAGGCTGGGCGCCTCAAGCCACCACCAGGAACTTCATCGATGTGCCCTTTGGCGGATTTTTAGCCCCGCCCTCAGAGACGGACGACTGACTAGAATACTGCACCACCCACGGAACTAATACTATTATAACATACGACGGCTGCGGACCATCATGCCTGTCTGACTAGAAAACCACCAAAACGGCTGTCCCGGTCAAAAGCAGGCAAGTTCTCAGCAAGAGCTTTGGCATGCGGCGCCGCACGTCGCTATACGCTGCCAGAGAAAATTACCAGTTTCCTCTCGACCGAAATCGCTGTGTGTCCAATAGCTTCGGAATCTGCGGCAGCCTCCCCAATTGATTTACGTCACTGATGCTTTAGGACTGTCTGTTCACGAGGAGCTCAGCGAGTCCGTACAAAACAGAATCACCGAGGCCAATCCCACGCAAAGAGGCCAATGCAGACTGGAATTCTAATTCAATGCGGCGGTGTGTTTCCTCAATGCCAATCAGGCTTGGATAGGTCAACTTCTCGGCCACAGCATCCTTGCCTGCCGTCTTCCCGAGTTGCTCAGAGGTTGCGGTGACGTCCAACACGTCATCCACCATTTGATAGGCCAGTCCAAGGTGGAGGCCGTACTCCGTCAAGGCTGTAAGCTGTGGCTCGTCCACGTCAGCGAACAAACCTCCAAGCACAACAGAGGCCATAATCAATTTCCCCGTCTTGTGGCGGTGAATGAACTCTAGGTCTGCTTCTGATCCATCACCATGTTCCTTTTCCATGTCCACGAACTGCCCGCCAACCATACCGTATGGACCCGCGGCATCGGCCAAAGTCCGAACCATGCGTAACACGAGTTGAGGACGAATCGTATCGAGGCCCGCTAACTCAGAAAAGGCTTGTGTAAGCAGTGCATCACCGGCCAACAATGCAGGGGCTTCGCCGAATACCTTGTGATTTGTTGGCTTACCCCGACGCAAGTCGTCGTCATCCATCACCGGAAGGTCGTCGTGTATGAGTGAATAGGAATGAATCATTTCGATGGCTGCAGCGGCTGGCAGCGCGGTTCGAGGGTCCTTTGCGAAAGATTCCACCGTGGCCAAACAAAGTACAGGTCTTAAGCGCTTGCCGCCTGCCAACAAACTGTAGTTCATCCCGGCAAACAGAGCCGCCGGTCGCTGGGTTTCGGACAAGAGCTGTGAAAGATAATCGGACACCATTTGGGCTCGAGACCGCAGATATGCTTTTGTAGTTTCAGACGAATGACCCGCCATGGCTTTATGCACCTTCCTCTGCACTTCCTGCCTTCTGTTCATCCGGTGCACTTTCTGACGCCTGTTCCGGTTCGGTCCGCGCGTCCATCAGTTGCTCAATTTCCAATTCTGCCTGATTCAACTGTTTCCTACAGTATTGAACCAGCTGCATGGAAGTTTTGTACTGCTCAATGGACTCGCTCAAAGGTAAATCTCCAGACTCGAGCTTCTTAATCGTTTCCTCCAAGGATTGCATGGCTTGCTCAAATGTTAAGTCTTGATTGTTCGAATTCTCCACGCTCGTCCCCCTCCTGTCCTATTGATTTGACACGTGCACGAATCGTTCCGTCAGCCACTCGAACAGAGATACTTTCACTGGGTCTCACCTGTTTCGTAGAATGTACAATGTCTCCATTTGCTTGAGTTACCACACTGTATCCACGCTTCAAAATACTTAAAGGATTCAATCCCTCAAGTTGTGTAATCACTTGAGTTAGTTGGTTATTGTTGCGACTCAGACTCTGGTTCACTTCACTTTGAATGGTATAGGCTGCTCGTTCCAGTCGGCTTCTATACCTTTCAATCCGACGGCTTAAGTCGATACGATACAAACGTTCACCGTCAAAATGCAAGCGCCGGCGTGCTGTCTCCAGAGGACGCACAACGGCCTGAGCCGTCCGGGATTCCAAATAATCCACGTTCTGTCGGGCTAAGTCAATCAGGCGCAGCGGATTGCGCAGGACACTGCTTTGCGCTGCACTTTGCATTCGTTGACGCTCACTCTTCAACTTTACCTTCAATGCTGCCGCAGCACGTTCACCGTATTGCTCCACAGCCGCACTCAATTCTGACAGGCTCGGCGCAATCACTTCCGCAGCAGCAGTGGGAGTCGCTGCTCTGACATCTGCCACAAAGTCGGCAATTGTAAAGTCCGTTTCATGACCGACGGCAGAGACCACCGGAATCGGGCATGCAGCAACGGCTCGTGCGACTGCTTCTTCGTTAAAGGGCCACAACTCTTCCAAAGAACCTCCGCCTCGAGCAATGATAACCACATCCAGGCGCCTTACGCCTGCATCATACGCCTGCAGTTGTCTGAGGGCTTTGACAATGGTTTTCGCCGCTCCTGGCCCCTGCACGCTAGCAGGAGCCAAGACAACCTTAGCTAATGGGTATCGTCGTTCCAGTGTCGAGCAAATGTCTTTGATGACCGATCCCGTTGGTGACGTCGCCACACCAACCACCATGGGATAGCGTGCCAACGTCTTTTTCCTCTGCGCATCAAACAGACCCTCTCGGGAGAGTTTCTCCTTCAATTGCGAAAAGGCGACGTAGAGAGCCCCCACGCCATCCGGTTGCATCGACTCAATGTATAGTTGAACCTGGCCATCTCTATCGAATACCCCAACGTTCCCTGTAGCAATAACTCGCATGCCGTCTTCTGGTCGAAAGGACAGTCGGCGATTCTTGCTGGAAAACATAATGGCACGCACTCGACTGGATTCGTCCTTCAGTGTCAAATACATATGACCGCTGCTGTGGTGTTTAAAATTTGAGATTTCACCCGTAACTGTGCAGTTCAGAAGCCTTGGGTCTGTTTCAATCCGATGCTTGATGAGAGAAGTTAGCTGGCTGACAGTAATCACCTGCGGCGGCTGCGTCAACGCTGTATCAACTCGTATTGTTTGCGGCGTGTGGCTCCAAGTTTCAGTGTATTCAGCATCAGAGTTGCGACCGTCAGCCGGCCCACGCCTCCGGGAACAGGAGTGATGGCCGACGCAACGGGTTCTACGGACGCAAAGTCTACATCTCCCGTCAATTTGCCATCCACTCTGTTCATGCCAACATCGATGACCACGGCCCCCTGTTTAACATGCTCGGAAGTAATCATATTTGCCCGTCCAACTGCAACTACCAATATGTCTGCCTGCTTCGTGATGGCAGCTAAGTCCTTCGTTCGGGAGTGGCACATGGACACAGTTGCATTGGCTTCCAGAAGTAGCATCGCCATAGGTTTGCCAACAATGTTGCTGCGCCCCACTACGACGGCATGCCTGCCCTCGGTTTCAATTCCTTTCAACCGCAACATCTTCATGATGCCGGCGGGAGTACAGGGCCAGACTGCCCCCTTCATCCCTGATACATTTCTCCCAACGCTGATTGGATGAAATCCGTCAACGTCCTTCTCTGGAGAGATTTTATCCAAGACGGCATCCTCATCAATGTGCTTGGGTAAAGGCAGTTGTACCAGAATTCCGTCCACGCTGTCATCCTGATTTAATCTATCCACAATGCCAAGCAACTCTGCCTGCGTGGTATCAGACTGCAAGCGAATAATTTCACTATCCAGGCCGACTTCACCTGCCACACGTTCCTTGCTGCGAACGTAAGTGGCAGATGCAGGATCGTCACCAACAAGGACCACGGTCAGTTTCAACTTGATTCCGTGCTGATCCAGTACGTCCAGGTCAGACTTCGCTTCCTCACGAATCAATCCAGCAATCTCTTTGCCATCCAGAATTGTAGCCACGCTAGTCTCCCGCCTTTCCATTCGCTAGTCCTGAATTTGCATATGCTAGTCCTGATTCTGCACATAATGAACGAAAAAGTCCACACAGAAGTGTGAACTTTTCCTTGGTCTTTCTATCACTGTTTCCGACTGCTGCTGTGACCCGGACTCAGCCGAGCATTCGGATCGATGTACGTTTTGGCATTGTTAACGGCTGTTGGTGCCTCCCCGAAACCTGTTGCAATCAACTTGATTTTCCCTGGATAATTGACGATATCCCCTGCTGCATAAATACCTGGAATGTTCGTTTCCATCTTTGTGTTCACGACAATTTCGTTGTTTTCAATCTCTAGTCCCCACTCTGTAATGGGCCCTAGAGAGGCCGAAAAACCGAGTCCACTGACAATCGTATCTACTTCAATTCGTTCCGTTTCCTTCGATTTGTTGTTAATCAGCGTCGCAGCCTCCAAAACACCGCTCTCGCCATGCAAGTCGTGCAGTTCCACAAATGTCTTCACATTGATACTGGAGTCATACAGCTTTTTGACACTTTCCTCATGCGCACGAAAACCATCCCGTCTGTGAATCAATGTAACCTGTTCTGCCACTGGCTCAATCATTAAGGCATAGTCAACAGCAGAGTCTCCGCCGCCAATTACGAGAACCTTTTTTGAGCGAAATTGATCAAGTTTGTCAACATAGTAGTAAATCCCGTGTTCTTCATAATCCTTTGCCTTGTCAGTCGGAAGCGGTCGAGGTGTGAAGACTCCGATTCCAGCACAGATAATAATCGCCCGGGACAGGTGAATCCGCTTGTCCGTCTTGAGCTCAAAGACGTCGTCTTCACGCCGTTCCAAGCTGACAACCTCTTCATTTAAATTGACTGCTGGATTGTACTGAAAAGCCTGTTCTTTAAGGCTTTCTACCAAATCTTTTGCTAGCACTTTAGGATATCCGCCGACATCGAAAATATACTTCTCCGGATACAAAGTAGCCAACTGTCCGCCTAGTTCCGGCAAACTGTCAATAATCTTGCAAGATGCATTTCTCATACCGCAGCAAAACGCAGCAAAGAGTCCCGTCGGACCTCCGCCAATAATGGTAATATCATAAATCTTCTCATCCCGGCTCAATGCCTGTTCCGTAGCCAAATGGGTCCCCTCCTCTTTCATATACCACCGACACTTTGATAAATTCCTCGGTCATTATACCGCACGCCTGTAAACCTTTCCATACAGGCCCACTTCATTGTACCGAATTTGCCATGAGTTAGCTCTAGTTAACCCAATTTTCAGACGTCTACAGTGTCACCTTTTCACTGTCCCGACTGCAGCGTGCTTACCTAACATGAAACGCCGACCGATTGTCGCAACGCCTAAAGCGTTGTCTCGAGAAAACTCCGGCGGGGCGAACAAAGGCCTTAACGATGGCACCAAGACAGCTAGACGATGTGCTATCCTGTGCCTTATCTGTGCATTTGCTGCCACACCGCCAGCAATGACCGCAAACCGCGTATGTGGATGGAGTTTTGATGCATGGAGCAGCGCCTTGACGACGCTATTCGCAATGCAATTTTCAACGGCCAGTGCCACTTCTGCCTGTGGTGTACCGGTATCAAGGGCTCTTAACGCAGCTGAACACGGCCCTGAGAAACTGATGCGACACTCCTGCACACGCGACGGCAGACGAAACTCACTGTTGACCGTCTCATTGGCTGCGCGCTCCAGCATGGGACCGGCGGGAAATGCAAAGCCCATGGCGACACCGACGCGATCGACAAATTGGCCGGCATGTAAATCCAGACCTTCACCCAACAGAGACACGTTATAGCCGAACTCGGTTCTGCGGGCCAACAGCACATCGGTTGTACCACCGGAAAGGTGCACGGCGAAGTGGCTGTTACCGCTGGTGGCCTCTTCTAGGAAGTACTCTGCCGCAGCGATGTGTCCCTCTTGATGTGAGGTTCTATAGACAGGTACATTTGCCATGAGAGCCAGCGTTTCGGCAAAACTGACTCCTGCTTTAAATACGGGCATGTAGGAACGCATCAAGGGCCGCGGGTGAGCCGACACACTTACGAGAGCAAATTCAGCATCAGGGTCTTCTGCCGTCAACTGTTGTCTGAGTCTTGCAAACACCTCAGGCATTTGCTGAACATGAAAAAAGAGTGCGTCAGACTGACGCAAACCCTTATCTCCAAGCGGCACCGGAAGGAGCTTTCTTGAGTCTGCCGCAACTCGTCCGTCACTCAATCGAACTGCACACATTGATGTTGTATAGTTACTCGTATCTATTCCCAAAACATACACAGCTTTAATCCACCGTATCTGAAGAATCATCGGAATGGCGGTCGTGGTTCCGAGCTCGCGCCGCTGTCGCATTAGGCAACACTCTTGCTAACACCCCGTTGACAAACTTTCCCGACTCATCCGTACTGAAGTCTTTCGCCAATTCGACAGCTTCATTGCAGATGGTGGCTACATCCACATCGTGTTCATATTGTAATTCATACAAGGCCATCCGGAGGACATTCAAATCAACGCGTGCCATGCGATTTAGCTTCCATCCTTCAACATGCGCTTCTAGAACATCGTCCAGGTCAGCACGATTCTCACGTGTACCAAGAACCAACCAATGCAAGTATTTCACATCTTGGGGCTGCACCGCAGCGACTTCTTCCATGACGTGCGCCATTGCGTCATTTGCATCCCCTCGTCCAAGATCGATCTCAAACAATGCTTGCAGGGCTTTTTGTCTGACTTCATGACGTTTCATATCAACACCCCGCTTATCTCTTTCATAATGTCAAATTCATAATGTCAAAACTGCCCTCCCAATGGAGGTAAGACGTTCACAGTGCAACGGAGCGTTCGTCAAGACGAACGCCAAATCAATCGCCGTAGCGTTCGGACAGCAGTCGTTCAACAACCTGCTTCCACGATTGATTCTCTTCCAACACTCGTCCAATCACGAAGCCGACTGCCCCGAGTATAAGTAGGAGTATTATGGCCCAGAAGCCAAATATCATCCACAATATCCAAATCACGACGCCAGCCCACATACCTAACCAGCGTCGCTTCATTTGCATCATGTTGGTGAGCATCCGTTGCAACATTTGCTTCATGGCCTAGTCCACCCATGCTTTCTGAGCTTTGCCTTGGCTGCGCGCCAGTTCCGTCACATTTACCAAGACTCTTTCCACAGTAATCCCGGCCGTCTTTTCAACGTACTCTTTCACCGACTGCTGAATGTTTTCGGCCATTTCCGTTAAGTCAATGTCCGGCAATACACGCACTCTAACAACCAGCACAACCCCTCGCTCACTGTGCCGCACACGGGTGTCCAGTTCCTGAACGCCCTTTACTTCTGCCGCAATCCGATTGGCTAAGGCTTTTACTGTTTCAAATGAGATTCGAATTTGTCCAGCATCACCCGGGATAGTGACATACTGCTGGTCTTGTCTGCTGGTTTTATAAAACAAGAATCGAATCGCAAGTATTGCAAACACAAGGGCGACAGCCAACGCACTCAAATCACCTGGGTAGTTGCTGATGTGTACTATCATCCCCGTCTGCCACTCACCATTTACATTCAAGGTGAACAACGCAAGTATGACAGATGCCGCCAACGCACCCAGAGATAAGATAACGAGAAGAATGCGGTCAAGAACGCTCAATGGAACACCCTCCTGAACTTAGTCAGAAACTTCAACCGAAGTTACACTTGTTGCCACTAACTATCATGAATGTCGTTCTGATGTGACTTCTGCAGGAATTTCCTTGACTTTGTCAGACGGAAACAGAATGCCTGTCACATGAACATTGACATGATTTACTGCAAGGCCCGTCATTCCTTCGATGGCCTGCTTCACATGTTCCTGAATTAACACACACACTTCAGGAATATTAACTCCAAACTGCAAGACCGTCGATAGTTCTATGGAACAGGACTTATCTCCCTCACCAAACTCAACTTTTACACCTTTTGCTAAATTCTTTCGACCGAGTAACGACTCTGTTATGCCGCCGGCAAAGGTTCCGCTCATGTCAGCGACACCTTCTACTTCAGTAGCCGCAAGCCCGGCAATGATTTGTATAACTTCATCAGCAATTTGGATCTTGCCGAGTTCGTTCGAGTGAAACTCCATGTCTTGCATACACTGTTCCCTCCTGACACTCTACTTGCAGTATAGCAGTCATAAGAAACGAATTATACTGCTACATGACCTTATTCTCTTCCAAAAATCGGGTCGTAACATCTCCCGATATAAACTTTTCATGTTTTAAAAGGCGTTGATGAAATGGAATCGTCGTCTTCACGCCTTCGATTTCATACTCTGACAAAGCACGTTGCATTCTGTCGATAGCCTGCTGTCGATCCGGCGCCCAGACAATCAATTTCGCAATCATAGAATCATAATACGGCGGTACTGTATAGCCGGAGTACGCAGCACTGTCGACACGTACTCCAATTCCTCCCGGAGGAATATATGAAGTAATCGTTCCCGGTGAAGGCATAAAATTGCGCTCTGCATCTTCGGCATTCACTCTGCACTCAATGGCGTGACCGCGAAGGACAATGTCTTCCTGTCTCACGGACAGTGGTTCGTTTGCCGCAGCGAGTATTTGTTCGCGGACGAGATCGACTCCAGTGACCCATTCTGTCACCGGATGCTCAACCTGAATGCGCGTATTCATCTCCATGAAATAAAAGCTGTCGTCTGGCGCATAGATAAATTCAATGGTTCCGGCACCAACATAGTCCACAGCTCGTGCAGCCGAAACTGCGGCTGCTCCCATCTTCTGTCGAGTTGCATCCGGCAATACGGGACACGGCGATTCTTCAACAAGTTTTTGCAGTCTGCGTTGCACAGAGCAGTCCCGCTCACCTAAGTGAATGACATTCCCATGCCGGTCTGCCAAAACCTGAATCTCCACGTGACGCATACTCTCAATAAACTTCTCTAAGTACACACCTGCGTTACCAAATGCAGTCTCAGCTTCGCGTTGAGCCGTCACGACCGCTTTTTTCAGTGTCTCTTCGTCGTAAACTACCCGAATGCCTTTTCCTCCGCCTCCAGCTGTTGCCTTGATGATGACTGGATAACCTATATCCCGAGCGATACTGACTGCTTCTTCCACGTCGGACACAAGGCCGTCGCTTCCCGGCACTGTCGGTACACCCGCCGCCTTCATCGTTTCTTTTGCTACGGCCTTGTCTCCCATCGTTTCAATGGCATAAGCGCTGGGACCAATAAAGGTAATACTGCATTGTTCACAGACCTCAGCAAAGTCGCTGTTTTCTGCCAAGAAACCGTAACCCGGATGAACAGCATCCACTCCTGCCAGCGTTGCCACAGAGATAATACTCGGAATATGCAAGTAACTCTTCTGACTTGGAGTGGGGCCAATGCAGTAGGCCTCGTCGGCGAGTTGGACGTGTAACGCCTCTCTGTCCGCTTCCGAGTACACTGCAACCGTTTTAATTCCCAGTTCTCTGCAAGCGCGAATGATTCGAACAGCAATTTCGCCTCGATTCGCCACTAAGACCTTTTCAAACATAAACATTTAGCTCCTTACGAAACCTTAATTTTAAACATCGGCTGTCCGTACTCTACCAACTGGCCGTTTTCGACCAAAACATCAACAACTTCACCCTCTGCCTCGGCTTCAATCTCGTTCATCAGTTTCATAGCCTCAACAATGCAGACCACAGTCTTGTTGCTGACTTTGTCGCCCTTCGCAACGTATGCGTCCGCATCCGGCGAAGGCGCCCGGTAAAAGGTACCGACCATGGGTGCAGTGATGACATGGATACCAGACTCGTCATCGTCTGCTTTTGTTGCTTCCACGGACACAGGAGCTGGCTGCTCCTGTACCACAGCAGATGCAGCAGGTGCAGTGGACCCTGCAGGAACTGGTGCAGAACTAACGGAATGGGTCACGGAAACTGGATTTGACACAACTTCCGCTCCATTTTTCTTCAGCAATAATTTCATGTCATCAGTCTCAATTTTCACTTCTGAAAGGCTTGTCTCATCTAACAGACGAATAAGTTCACGAATTTCTCCAATCTTCACACCTGTCACTCCTTGACCACCGTATCAAAACACTCAGCCTAGTATAACACACTGATAAATTAAGTTGTTAGTCTGACACAGTGTCGTTTCGAGACAGTGAAAACCCCGTCGCCGTTTAGCCACGGGGTAGCCCAATTTGGTCTTAAGCATGCTCATGCACGTTGATATTGTCCAAGGACACGCTCATATGTTGGCTGACAATGTTCATGATTTGCACAGCCTTAGAATTACTCAACTTTGAAGCTTTTACATACACGTTGACTTTCGTTACGTCACCGCTCTTAGAGTCAATTGTTGGGAAAATGACGACGTCTGAGAAGCCGTCACCCAAAATCGCATCCCTCGCATTTTCGATGCCGCCTTTGATAGCCTGCAACTGCTCCAGGTCTTTTTGGGCCTGTGCGACCTGAGCATTGGTAGACTTGTTACTCACCATGATTTGCTCATAGACATCCTGGCTCTTGGCCAACTCTTGTGAAACTTGTGTGCGAGACTTTACAAACCAGTCTGAAGAACTGGTGCTCGTCTGACTGCTCCCAGATTTGGTCTGAGACTGAGAACTAGTACTGGACTTAGAACCCGTGCTCGTCTTTGTTGCATTGGCGGAGCTTTGACTCGAAGCGTTGGTGCTGGTGGAATTGGCTGTCCCTGTAGTATTTGGGCCAGGTGTACCAACACTGGTTGTAACAGAATTACCGGTCCCCGATGTGCCTGTCCCGCCGTTGTTGATAGTATAGTACCCTATCAGCATGAGTGAGAGCACCATCATTGTCGAAAGCCATACAGTTTGTCGTTTAACCACTTTACATTCCTCCCCGATTCTACGAGCTAGCTTTTTGAGGCTCTACGCTAATTTTATATGCAGGCACGTCCAACACATTCGTAATTGCGTTAATTATTTCTGATTTTGCTACGTAAAAATCTTTTGCGCTCACAGTGACAAGGACCCCTCGAACCTTCGGAGTGGTTCGTTGTATGACATACGGAACCTTGTCTCCATTTTGATTTGTCTGCGTAAACACTTGTTTATCGGTGGTCGTTGAACTTGATGCTTGCCCTGAATTTGTGGCGTTCTGGGTCTGTGTGCTCGTACGTGTGTCGTTGGCCACCTTAACGGAACCGCTGGAGTCAAGAGTTACCATCACTGACACTTTGTTGATGCCCTGAATGTTGTCTAACATGGATGCCAACTGTTTCTCATAAGCAGATTGGATACCGCCCTGATTGGACGAGCTGGTGGAATTTGAACCAGGTTTCGCTAACGTTGATACAGTACGGTTATTTTTGTGAAGGTTGACGTTTTGGCCCAGTATCGGACCAACCAGCAGAAAGAGCACACCAATTAGGCCCAAGACCAGGAGCCATTTATTTTGCATAATTGGCTTCAGATCCATTACTATCACCTCCTCCCACTGAGCCAATGGTGACCCTGCTTCGATTCAATCCCAACTGCTCTGCAGTCCAATTTGCAATGGGAGAGGCGCGGCTCATCTGCATTTGCGAAAGAATAATGTGTACGGATAACTGAGCAGGTTGCTGCGCATTTGTGACGATGACGCGTTGCGGTGTCAGATTGAATTTATCCGCGATTGCTGACCGCAAGCGATTGGCCAACAGCGTATCAGCCTGCGCCGCCTGGTCCTGATGAAAGTACTTTTCCAGCGTCTTCGTGTTTGACGTAGAATTTCCAAACATTGAGCCGGTAGTGCTGTTTCGAGTCAATTCAGCCACGGCTTCCTGTGCCAACTGAGAACCCCAGTTTTTCGTTATCAATACACCAAAGGGTTGTATCATCGTTGCAATCAAAGCGAGCCCCAAGACCATGCGAACATAACGCTCCAAGGCCTTTGTCGGCAGTAATAACTCGGCAAATACGGCAAACAACACGATTAAAACTAGTTGCTTCAGCCACTCCCCTAACGACGTCATTGCATTATCACCGCCAAATTGGTGGACGCCAGTAAGATCCCAATGGCAATGAAAAACATTAGGGCCACTGCGGCAACTGTCGCAAACACAAGTACTAGACTTTTGCTGATAGATCCCAGACAGCTAATCATGGCGTTTTCGCCCAAGGGTTGCATCAATGCTGCACTCCCGTTGTAAATAAAAGATAGAGCCAAGATTTTCAATGCAGGAAACAAAGCTATGAATGCAATAATGACCAGTCCCGCAATGCCCACAGCGTTCTTAACCAAGAGCGACGCGCTGGCCACTGTCGTGGCCGCATCAGAAAGGGCCTTGCCTACAACGGGAACGAAAGTGCCAATGGCGAATTTTGCGGTCCGAAGCGTCACACCATCAGCAACTCCTTTCCCGAGGCCCTGTATTGCAGTGATTCCGACAAATATCGTCAAACACAGCCCCAACGCCGAAACACTGATGGTGCGCAGCAAACCGGCAAGCCTCGTTAACTTGTAGCGAGGGGACAGCGCACTCGTCAAATCCAGCAACGCTGAGAAAAATATCAGCGGGAACACAAGGAAAAAGACGACGTTGCTAATCATGTGAATTGAGAACAGCAGTACAGGATGAAAGAAAGCTGCTGATGCGGGTGCACCTGATGCAGCCAACAGGGCGACAACCAAGGGGACGGTGGCTAACATGAAATCCGTCATTTGTTGAATAGCGTGCCTCGCGAATCCGACCGCTTCAGTAAATGAGCCGATGGCCAGCAACATTAAAACCATGAAAATCATTGCGTACGCAATCTGGCTGACTGTTTGCTCTTCAAACGCTGCTTGCAGCGAAGCCAACACTGCTGATAAGACTGCCAAGACGAGGATGGCACCGAGCAACTGAACGTTGTCCAATATCTCAGCAAAGAAATAGCGAAGGATTCCGTCCAGCAAGTTGCTCCAGTGAAAACCGCCGTTTCCCAAAATTGCGTGTACAAGTCCCGGACCCGTCGTGTCGGGTAAATAGCCGCTATACTGTTCCTTCAGTTTCTGCCAATAGGCATCAATTGACTGAGTCGGAATTTGGTCCAGCTCCCGGTTTGCTTCCTGGTGTACGTTCATACTGTTGTTACTGCTGGTGTTACTATTGTTCATACTGTTGCCGTCAGGGTTGGACGTAGACTGCTTCCCTGAGCCCAATTGGCCGCCCAATCCAGTTGACGGCGAGGCAGACTGTGAGGTCGAATTCAATCCCTCACCAACGGTGTTGTGTACTTGACTTTGATTCGAATCAAAGCCTGCGCTAGAGTTAGCCTGAGACTGCACCGTGTATAGTGGGGGAGGCGTGTCTTCGGGAGTTGTGTCCGCAAGCGCCTGCTGGTGCCAACCTGTTGCACAAATCGTCAGAAGCAACAGGGCAAACCCGAATGCTGCAAGCCACATTCTCCGCTTCATGTGGACACCTCCCTAAGGCAACAAATGGACCAGTGACTCAACAACGTCTGTAATAATGGGAATCGCAAGTATCACAATCCCAACCTTCCCTGCCAGTTCAATTTTCCCAGCTAATGCCCCCTCTTTTGCATCGCGAGCAATTTGTGCAGCAAATTCAACAATGTAGGCAATCCCGATAATTTTTAGTACTGTCGTCAGGACACCGTGATCGACATTTGCCGCGTTTGCCAAGTCGTTGAGTGTCGATAACACTTTGCCCATGTTGTGAACCACCATGGTCAACATAATGACGCCAGCCAGAATGCCAACAATCATGGCAAACTGAGGAGCCTGCGGACGCAATACAGCGATAATTACAGTAGCAGTCAAACCGATGCCGACTAATTGAAGAATGTGCACACTCTTTCACCTACTGACTGAGGAACACTCGTTGAATCTCTCCGTATAGGTGGTCGACGTAGCCGATTACGATAATAAAAACTGCCACAAACCCAACAAAGGTTGTCCACTGCGCAAACTCCTCCTTGCCGCTTTGCTTCAAGATGGTGTGCAGTATTGCGACTAAAAAACCGATGCCCGCAATTTGAAATACCGCTCGTACTTCTGGTGTCATTGCGGATGCCTCCTCCGTGCGCCCTACCCGCGCTAATATAAGAGAACTAAGAGTAACAGACCTGTCAAAACACCCAAGTATTGCCACAAGCGTTCGTTTCGCTTCTGTGCCTCGCGTGCTTCTCTCTCCAGGCCATCAAGTTGTGTTAGGACAGCAGCAAAATGCTGGCTTTGATGAACTCTGTCGGAAGTACCTAGGGTTTCCCCAAATTCCTGCAGCACTTCCACATCCTGCGACCGAAACGCAGTATATGCCTTCACATCTTGAAGGGACGAGCTGAACGCATCTGGCACGGAAACGTCGCTTTCTCCGAGATTGGATGCAATGGCCTCCATGAGCTTACTGACAGGGGGCACGGTTCGCAAAGCGACTCGGCTCAAGGCTTGCGGCAACGGCGTGACACTGAACTCAATCTCCTGCTTCAAAAGACGAATTGCCTGCATCAAAATCCGAATTTGCCGCGGCCGCTCACGATAGTCACGTGCAATACGGAAACCAATGGCCGTACAGGACATTAACAACAGTGCTGCGCCCACAAGTTTCATCATGGAGACATCGACCCGCCTCCAGTGATTCTTCTTGCAGTTCCAGTCTTGACAGGCTTACCGTCAGCATCAAGGACGCGTTCTACGGTACCGGGGCCCCTCCGTCGGCTTAGCACGATATAGCGCTGAAAGGCGTTTGCTGCAAAGAGTTCCGCCATAAAGGGACGCGCACTCCACTCAGCCACATCGCGTGCGTGTGCGCTGGTTAGGACTCCTACACCAGCATGAGTCGCCTCGAGAATTGCGTCCCGGTCTTGCTTGCGGCCAATCTCGTCTGTGACAACCACATCCGGAGACAGGCTTCGGATGGCCATTAACATACCTTCCGCTTTTGGACAGGCGTCCAAAACGTCCGTGCGCGCACCCAGTTGAAACTGGATTTTCCCGTCCACACAGCCGGCAATTTCAGAACGCTCATCAATGATACTGACCTTCAGCCCATTCACCATGTCTCCAATTCCGGCGCTCCACTGACGTGCCATGTCTCGAATCAATGTCGTCTTTCCACATTGTGGAGGGGAAATCACCAGGGTATTGTATGGACGTCCGTCGTGTCGTCGAACCATGGCCATAATTCCATCAGCGGCCCCGATGCGCTCTCGTGCAATTCGTACATTGACGGAACTAATGCTGCGAATGGAACGAACTTCTCCGCTTTCATACAGGACGGCGCGACCAGCGACACCAACACGGTGTCCGCCCGGCATCGTGATAAAGCCCCGTCTCAACTCGTCTTCGACAGCGTACAATGAAGATTGGGTGACAACTTGCAGTACCCTCGACAAGTGTTCCTCACTGACAAAAAGGGCCGTTGTTTCCGAAGCTGTCAAGCTGCCGGAAAGCGTCAGAAAGCGGTCGACGCCTTCACCGCAAACCTGCAGCGGCTTACCCAGTCGAAAGCGAATCTCTTCAATCCTTGCCTGGATGTTGGCTGGCAGAGCTTCCATGCTCTGCTGAACATCCGGCGGACAAACGGAAAGCACCTGTTTCCATGCCTGCTCCTGGGCCCTTCGCCAAAGCTGATTGGACACGGTGTTGTCCACCTCCTGTAGATAGTCCATATATATGGATAAGGTAGACAAGGTATGCTAGGAAGCCGGAACATTATTGGGAGTGGATGCATCCAATACAGGAGGAACCGCAACGATGTCAGGGGGGATATGCGTGGACATTTCGCTCATCATGCGGTGGATTGTGGTGTTTTTAGTCATATTTATCTTGTTGATGTTCTTCGTCTTTAGTTTTATGAAAAAAAATGAGGCAAAACGAAATAATGCAGCGTAATCGGGCGGAAACGATGAGGTAGACCATGCCAAACTGCGAACAATGTAAAAGCGGCTGCACTGGACAGCAGCCGCCTTTAAAGCCCCAACACCGAAGGTTTGTCAATACTGTGACAGAGAAACAAAACAGGAGGACTGAGGCGCATTACCTCCCGCCCTTTACGCCCTTGAAATGTAAGCTCCGCTGCGCGTATCAATCAACAGCCTGTCACCCTCATTGATAAACAGTGGAACACTCAAAGTGTAACCTGTTTCTACCGTCGCAGATTTGCTGCCGCCTTGAGCTGTATCCCCTTTAATGCCCGGCTCAGTCTCTGTCACTTCAAGCTCCACCGTGTTCGGAAGGTCGATGCCAATTGTCTCCCCGGCATGCATTACAATGTAGCAGTTCATGTTCTCCTTCAAAAAATTCAACTCATAATCCAGTTGTTGACGAGTGATTTGAATCTGCTCATAGGTCTCCGTGTCCATAAACGTATACAAGTCACCGTCGTTGTAGAGGTATTGCATTTCACGGGTATCAATTCGAGCACTTTGTACCTTTTCTCCAGCACGGAAAGTTTGCTCCTTAACGCCGCCGGTTTTAACATTTTTTAGTTTCGTTCTGACAAACGCTGCACCCTTGCCAGGTTTTACGTGCATAAACTCAATCACTCTAAAAATCTGACCATCCAGTTCAATCGTTGTCCCGGTACGAAAATCGTTACTAGAAATCAAAAAATTCTCCTCCTCTAAG
The DNA here is from genome assembly GCF_016406125.1 of Alicyclobacillus sp. SO9. NCBI lineage: Bacteria > Bacillati > Bacillota > Bacilli > Caryophanales > Alicyclobacillaceae > Alicyclobacillus > Alicyclobacillus sp. SO9. The sequence goes on from NZ_CP066339.1 coordinate 2,851,569, forward strand.
CTCTCACTTACAAAAATATCACCTTAAATACGAATTAAATACGAAGACGTCACGCTAATTTTTTGCGGGGTCAGTCAGATTCAGCAAGTACCGGGCGGCCAGTTCGTAGCCAAAAGTCCCGAGTCCAACAACTTGGCCGTCGACGACATCTGAAAGTACCAGCTTGTGTCTGAACTCTTCCCGTTGGTGCACATTAGATATGTGGACTTCGACTGTAGGACGAGACAGGTCTTCCAGACAATCGCGCAGAGACAGACCATAGTGTGCCAGCGCACCGGGGTTAATAATTATCCCCAGCGATTCAGGACCCTTTTCCTGTAAAAAATCCACTAGGGCACCTTCTGAGTTTGACTGAAAGTCCACGACGCCTACTCCGATTGTCTCAGCCAACTGCGATACATTCGAAATGACATCTCGCAGTTGAACCGAGCCGTAGATCTTCGGTTTTCGCACTCCCAGACGATTCAAGTTGGGGCCGTTTAACAGCAGTATATACGGACGCATACTCTCGTCCTTTCTACGCATCGATGAGTAAATCGGTGTCATTGTACCATAAGGATGGATGAACTGGAACTGCCTTATCGGCGTTATCTGCCGGAGCTACCATGAGACGCACCGGGTCTGCCATCGTTGCACAACAGACCCGGACTTTCCTGCTACGACGTGGTCTTTGCGTCACACAGACTGTGAAAAATCATATCTCAACACTGGCGATCTCGCTGCCTTCACCTCGTCCAGCCGCCCAATTACCGTACTGTGGGGTGCACTCGTCACAAGCTCAGGGCTCTCTTCTGCTTCTTTGGCAATTCGCAGCATGATGTCCGCAAACGCATCGAGGGTCTCAAGACTCTCCGTCTCGGTTGGCTCAATCATCAAACACTCCTCCACAATTAATGGAAAATAGATTGTCGGAGGATGAACACCGAAGTCCAGCAGTCTCTTGGCAATATCCAATGTTTTGACTCCAGCCTTTTTCTGCCTTCGCCCAGACAGTACAAACTCATGTTTGCAAATATGATTAAAGGGCAGATCATAAGCGCCTTCCAGTTTTCGCATGAGGTAATTCGCAGATAAAACCGCTGTCTCGGAAACTTCCTTTAGTCCATCCGGCCCCATCGTGCGAATATAGGCGTAAGCCCGTGCCAAAATTCCAAAGTTTCCATAGAATCCCTTGACTTTTCCAATGGACTGCGGTCCGTCGTAATGGAATACATAGGTACCATCCTCGGCGCGTGCTACTGTCGGTTTCGGCAGATACGGAATCAAGAGGGATTTCACGCCCACAGGACCAGCACCCGGACCCCCTCCCCCGTGAGGTGTTGAAAAGGTTTTGTGGAGATTCAGATGTACCACGTCGAAGCCCATGTCTCCCGGGCGAGCGTACCCCAGAATTGCGTTGGCATTGGCGCCATCGTAGTAGAGGAGTCCTCCGGCTTCGTGAACAATCTGGGCGATTTCAATGATTTGCGACTCAAACAGACCCAACGTACTTGGATTCGTAAGCATTAACGCCGCTGTATCCGGTCCAACCGCCTTTTTAAGTGCGTCCATGTTGACAGAACCGTCTTCATTTGACGCCACAGTGACGGCTTTCAACCCTGCCATCTTGACACTGGCTGGATTGGTCCCGTGAGCGGAATCAGGCACAATCACCTTATCACGGTGTTCACCCCTGTCACGGTGGTAGGAAGAAATCATCATGAGTCCTGTCCACTCGCCTTGAGCACCTGCTGCCGGTTGAAGACTGACTGCGTCCATGCCCGTAATCTCACCCAAATCCGTTTGCAGTTGATATAGAAGCTCCAACGCCCCTTGGACAGTTGACGCGGGCTGAAGTGGATGAATGTTGGCAAGCCCGGGAAGCTTAGCATATTTCTCGTTGCGTTTTGGGTTGTACTTCATGGTACAGGAGCCTAATGGATAAAACCCGGAATCGACGCCGTGATTTCGGGTCGACAAGGCTGTATAGTGACGGATGACATCTACTTCGCTGACCTCAGGAAGATTTGCCGCTTTCTCTCGAACAAATCCCTCGATGCTGTCAAAGGACGCCTCAGGTACATCCAACTCAGGCAGACTGTATGCCTGCCTCCCCGTCTCTCCCAGTTCAAAGATTAACGCTTGCCGATTCTCTACTTGTGCACTCATAGCAGTCCCTCCAATTCTTCGCAGACTGCGTCCATCTCTTCCCGCGTCCGCATTTCGGTAACGTTAATGAGCAAGGTCCGTTCTAACTCCGGATAGTAGTCGTCTAAACGCAGTCCGAAGAAATATCCTCTCTCCAAGAGGGCATCCTGCAAAACTTTCGTGTCCGTTGGTACGCGAATAGTAAACTCATTAAAGAACCCGTTCTTGAAGACGGTCTCGACGCCTTTAATGCTGTTCAGACGCTGCTCCAAATAATGAGCTTTGTGATAGTTCTGGGCAGCTAGTTCGTGCATTCCCGATGGTCCCATATACGCTAGAAACACCGTAGCCACCAGAGCATTCAGGGCTTGGTTTGAGCAAATGTTTGACGTCGCTTTTTCGCGTCGAATATGTTGTTCCCTTGCTTGCAGCGTGAGCACATACCCACGTTTGCCATCCGCATCGGTGGTTTCGCCGACAATGCGACCCGGCAAGCGTCTCATCAGTTCCTTTTTAGCGGCCATAATGCCAAGATACGGACCGCCGAAAGCCATCAGATTACCAAGGGCCTGGCCTTCTGCAATAACGAGATCGGCGCCTAATTCTCCAGGCGTTTTTAAAAGACCCAGTGCAATCGGATAGGTCGCAGCGACTAACAGCGCACCTTTCGCATGAGCCGTGTTCGCAATGGCTTCCAGGTCTTCAATCCCACCAAAGAAGTTTGGGTATTGTACCAAAACGCCTGCGGTATCCTCGTCACAAATTTCTTCAAGAGTGTGACGGTCGACCCTCCCGTCAGACGCATACGGCAACTCTACAATTTCAATCGACTGGCCGGACGCATACGTCTTTACAACCTCTCTGTATTCTGGATTCACATTCTTAGCGACAATGAGTTTGTTGCGGCGGGTGTGTGCACAACAAACCAATCCCGCCTCAGCCATTGCGGTCGGACCATCATACATCGAAGCATTGGCCATGGCCATGCCAGTCAACTCGGATACCATCGTCTGGTATTCGAAGATTGCCTGCAACATGCCCTGACTAATCTCAGCCTGATAGGGCGTATACGAGGTATAGAACTCGGACCTGCCTGCAATTGCATCTATCACACTGGGCTGAAAGTGTTCATAACTTCCGGCGCCGAGAAAACTCGTAACGTGTTGAAGGTCTGCATTCTTTTCAGCAAGTTTAGCCATATGCCTGTCCAAGGTTATTTCAGACATGGCAGCTGGCAAATTTAACGGTGTTGTCATGCGAATGGATTCCGGAATATCCGAAAACAGTTCACCAATATTTGATAATCCTAGATATGAGAGCATTTTTTGACGGGTCTCGTCCGTATGGGAAATATAACTAAATTGACTCAAACTCAATTCCTCCCCCGTTGGCGAAGTTATTTTCGCCGTCTCTATGCACTTACAGTATTAGCTGCGCTTGTAAAAAGGGGTTTCCACTACCTTTGCAGGTATCTCTCGATTACGAATACGGACACTGACTATGGTCTCGAGTTCGCTGAAGGAAACATCAACGATTGCCAGCGCAATCGGAACGCGCAACGTCGGCGACATTGTACCCGAAGTTACGTGTCCAATTTCCAGTCCATCCTTGAGAACCGTGTATCCCTCTCTCGGGATTCCCCGTTCGAGCACCTGCAGGCCGACGACCTTCTTTGACAAGCCGTTCTCCTTCTGCTGCGTCAGCGCATCCTTTCCAATAAAATGATGTTTCTTTGTTTTTACCGCAAATCCAATTCCCGCCTCCAACGGACTAATATCTGCGGACAGTTCGTGCCCGTACAGAGGCAGCCTAGCTTCAAGGCGCAAAGTGTCTCGAGCACCCAGACCGCAAGGTTCAATACGCTCATCCGATTGCAGAATTGTTTTCCACAAGTGCTGTGCGTCATTGGCATCCACATAGAGTTCAAAACCGTCTTCACCGGTATAACCAGTCCGAGAGACAATCGCAGTTCTTCCAGCGACTTTTAGTTCCTTAAACCGGAAAAACGATATATCCGCTAAGTCTTCTTCTACATGTGCTTGCACGACCTCTTGGCTCAGTGGACCTTGGACCGCCAGTAATGCAATTTCGCTTGACTGATTCGTGAGGGCTACGTCAAAGCCGTCCGTATGTTCTTGCAGCCAATCGAAATCCTTCTCAATGTTACCAGCGTTCACTACAACCATGTAGTGCTGGTCACCTAGACAATATACCAAGAGGTCGTCCACAGTACCACCATTTTCGTAGCACATTGCCGTGTACATGGCCCTGCCCGGATGAATCCGAGACAAGTCATTCGTCACCAGTGTTTGAAGAAAGCTGAAAGCATCTTCTCCTCTTACATCGAATTCTCCCATATGTGAAACATCAAACAGTCCCGCCTTCGTACGAACTGCTTCATGCTCCTGAATAATACCGGAAAATTGGACTGGCATATCCCAGCCTCCGAACTCAACGGTCTTCGCACCGCTTTCCTTATAAAGTGGAAAAATCGGCGTTCGCTTCAGCTCTGACATCTACGTCTCTCCCTCTTTAGTCAAAGTGTTCCGCAGGGCCTTCATGAAATTCCCCAGACTTGATAATACTAATCACGCAGTCAGGTAGGGCATCGTGACTTAGTTTCCAAGGAGGCGCCTTTATGGAACCGCAAGAAACCAGACTGGATTCTCCTGTCCCCGAAATCGTATGGCAGGATAATCATCTTATCTCAGCGCTTACAGCATACAAAGAAAACGATTACCTTGGCAATACCAGTTCTGACCTCTGGTCTTTGTTTCAATTGGCGGTTTCTGCTAGAAAGGCGCAGTTAGCCAGTCACTTTGACGAATTATTGACATTAGATCACATTGATGGATTCAAACCCATGCGGCACCAAATTGAAACTGCCCAAAAAGTCTTGCAGCAACTCCATGGTCGAGCAATTTTAGCAGATGAAGTGGGACTTGGAAAAACCATCGAAGCGGGACTCATTTTAAAGGAGTACATGTTGCGGCAAATGGTCAAAAAAGCCTTAATCCTTGTACCCGCATCCCTCGTGTTGCAGTGGACTCGGGAACTCAGTCAGAAATTTAACATTCGCTGTTTTGCGCAGCGCAATGAATGGAGTTGGAGTGAACACGACATCATAATTGCCTCTCTGGATACGGCCAAGCGAGAGCCTCACCGGGAAATTGTACTTCAACAGTCATGGGACTTGGTCATTATAGATGAAGCCCATAAACTAAAGAACACCAAAACGAAAAACTGGCAGATGGTGAACCAGATTCCAAACAAGTTCATGCTCCTGCTCACCGCTACACCAATCCAAAACAATCTCAAAGAACTCCACACGCTCGTGACGCTGTTAAAGCCAGGTCACTTAGGAAATCCTGTGGCGTTTCAAAAAGAACATTTGCAGTCGTCAAGAGTTCCAAAGGATGCCGCATTGCTGAAAGAACAAGTCGGTCACGTTATGATTCGCAACCGGAGAATGGACGGGGAAACCAATTTACCGCCTAGAGAGGTACAGTCCATTCCTATTCGACTGGGGGCTGACGAGAGAGAATTGTACGATGCAGTACAGGTCTTCCTGAAGGAAGAATATGAGGAGCGCCAGCAAACGAGAGCTTCGGTACTTCCGCTCATCACGCTTCAGCGTGAAATTTGCAGTTCTCCTTATGCAGCCATGATTACGCTTCAAAAGATGTTGAAAAGAGCAAAGTCTGAGCAGCGCATAGAGGCACTGCAGCGTCTGATGGCAATGGCTGAGAAAGTCGGCAGCTACACGAAGGTAAACCGCGTGCTTGAACTTTTGCAACAAATCGATGACAAATGCATCGTGTTTACAGAGTATCGAGCAACACAGGATTTTCTCTTGTACCTGCTGCGTAAAAATGGCATTAGTGCTGTCCCGTTTCGGGGAGGATTTGGACGCGGCAAAAAAGACTGGATGAAAGACTTATTCGCTCGCAAAATGCAGGTTCTGGTTGCAACCGAATCAGGCGGTGAAGGGATTAACCTGCAGTTTTGTCATCATATGATTAACTTTGACTTGCCGTGGAACCCAATGCGTTTGGAACAGCGAATCGGGCGAATTCACCGACTGGGTCAGCAAGAGAACGTTCATATCTATAATTTGTCCACCGAAGACACGATTGAAGAACATATTGTGCATCTGCTTCAGGAGAAGATTAAAATGTTCGAGCTTGTCATTGGCGACTTGGACTTTATTGTGGGAGACATTGAAATTGGCGACAAATTCGATAAACAGGTGTTGGATTGGGTTATGACAAGCAACAGTAAAGCAGATCTACAGGAAAAACTAGACACATACGGCAATCAGTTGCTCACACAACTAGACCGTTCAAACAAGGAGGCAAATTCGTGAGCACTTCAGCTTCTGCTCGTATACCGCTGCGTCTAAAAGACGAAAGAATCACCTTTTGTGACCAGTTCTTTGCAGCAGTAAAGGCTAGTACTAGATACCGCGCGCCGAATTACAGAGAGTACGAATTACCGCGCGATGTTGACAAAGAGCTCACTGACAGACCCTATTATTGGCTGTGGGTTGAGCAGACAGGTCAAGAAGTTGAGCCTACGAGATTAAGGTTGGCGTTTACGTCTGAGGCCTTGGAGCGGGAAAACGAGAGACTTCATGATGAAGCCTGGGCGAACGTGAATGCTGAAACCATGACTGACGTCGAACGCATGTTTTTCCGTCCTCCCACAGCAGAGTTGTTATCGCTGGGAGGATTTCGCCTCGATAAAATCATAAATTCAGTGTTGGGTCGAGGTCAGGTAGCCTGTGTGCGTCCGAAACACTGTACTGATGATGTCGCCCTTGTCCCATGGCTGCTGCTTAATGCAGTGGTCTCATACAAATGCGATTTTACAAAACAAGAATTCGTATCACTGGGTGTCTGCCTTCTCAACCAGCAAATTGTGGATGGGTTTTTCGACGCCATTTCCCACATACCCATGGAAAGCGTAACAGTTCAGACGCTTGCGGGCCAAAGTCCAGGGATAAAAGGAGATGCTGCAAGCTTACTTGAGGATGGTTTTCTGCTGTTGCAGCAACACCTGAACCGCAAACTAGTGCATCAGCCCCACAGATGGGCAGAAGAGGCCAGGCAGCGGCTTGATGACGATCTCGAACAATTAGATGTATATTACGCAAGCCTTCTGTCGAGCGATCCAGAGGCTGATGAACCGGTAATCCGAGCCGACCACCAAAGGAAGCGCCGTGAACTGATTTCAAGAGCAGAACCCAAAATTGAAATCAGTATAAGCCAGGCAGCAGTTGTCGGTCTCGTAGAAAAGGCGTAACAGCAGCCATCATCGTACAACCTTATGCAGGGTGCCCGTGATTCTCTGATATGACACTCTGGGTGCATCACTCAGCGAAGACCACGTGTTTCCCAAATTCCGTTCAGAGGTAAGGGATGGTGCTCAGGTAAGCGATTCGAGATTCCGCTGACGGGCGTCTTCCCCATCCACCTTGGCCAGTTTGCTCATCTGCATGATACGGCTTCGAAGCGGTCCAACCGACTCCAGAATATCCTCTCCATTGCGTTTATAGATATTTGGCGGTGCGTAGTTGCTCGTAAACCAGGTTGGTAATCCAGCGTGAAACCGTGTGTTCACAATGCGAAATAACTTCTCAAGCGTGAATTCATTGGCGCGTTCTTGAGCGAATTCATCAATGCCGAGAACAGGTACACTGGAGCACGTTTCGAGAAATGCCTCCAGGTCTCCTCCCTCCGCAACGATTTGCCGCATTCTGTCGAAAATTGTATCAGAGCGGACAAAAAGACAAGGAATGTCCCGACTTACCAGCTTATTCAAGACAGCCAACATTAAATGAGTTTTTCCAACTCCCGGCGGTCCAAACAAGTATACACCGGACATCTCTGCCCCAATTTCGTAACGATTCGCAAATCGTTCAGCGAAAGACAGCAGCTTTGGATATTTGCGTCTTTGCTCTGTCGGAAAGTTCGCAAATTGAAAACTAGTGTCTTGAGGCAATGCCCCAGCCACATTGAACCACTTGCGCAGTTTCTGCCGTCCCCTGTGGTCTGCAAACGGCTGGCACCTGTCCACTCGTACAGTCACCTGGTTGCCATACTGTTCAAGTGTCTGCTCAAAACCTTTCATGTCACCCTCTTTGCCGCACCGGTTGTATCCCTGACAGAGTGCGCAAATCGACTTTTGTCTTAAGTACTCAAACAATAAGGCTCGCCTTCGAAGTATCTCCTCATCCGGAACACTCCATAAATCCAACTCTGGAATCCGTTGGCGAAAGTACTCCGAATTGTATCTGTCATTGACTTTTCTCCATTCAGGCGGAATCATTTCCTTAATGTGCTGCATCGGAGCATCCTCCTTTCACCGCAATGTGCACTGCAAACATCAACAAAAGTCACGTATCTGTTTACGGATCTCCGTTACAATATCAGACGGAGTCAGGTGGTCTGCATCAACTGTGTAGTGGGCTGTCTGTGTGTAAATTGGATTTCTATATTCTAACAACTCTCTCATATGATTGAGAGGATGTTCTGCATTACTTAACGGCCGGTCAGTGTCATCCTGCTGAATGCGCGACAGCGCCGTTTGGGCGTGAACGCGCAGGAGGACAACATAGAAATGCTTCGCCAGTAATTCTCTGCTGGGTTCGTAGGTAACGATTCCTCCGCCTGTTGCGCAGACTAAGCCACATTCTCTTTTTATAACTGATGCCAATGCCGCTTGCTCGCACTCGCGAAAAAAGGATTCCCCTTTTTGGCGAATAATTTGTCCTGGTGTCATACCCGCCGCGCGAGTGACTTCTTCATCTGTATCTATAAACTCACAACCAAGTTGCGCAGCTAATTCTTTGCCAACCGTTGACTTTCCAGATGCCATAAAACCAATCAAAGCCACAGGACGCATGCCCATTATACCTCCAGTCCTATTATCCTATCACAGGCAAAAGGTGTCGAATAGAGTTATTTAACTGTAATCCGCAGATCGCTGTCCGTCCATTGAACAATCTTCCGTTTCAGCAAATTGTATTGAAACGAGATTGTGTGAAATGCCTTTCCCTGAGAGGCTTGCACGAGCACTCTGACGACGCCGACATCCGATGCATTGTCGATTCGGACTTGAATATCCCCGCTTTTTCCTTGTATATCAGGAGACTCGATTTCTCGTCGGTAGCCTGCTGACACTTCACCACGAGACAACTTGTTTAAAACAATATTCGTCTCACTCCGAGCAAGGTAGTACGCTGTATCGGCGCTTTGTTCCATGAAAACAACATCCAAAATAGATTTTGACATTAATGCAAAAAGCGATATGAGAATAGACATGCTCACTAAGAAACCAAGTACAGAGAGGAGCACACTTCCGTTCGTCCACCCTAAGCGCTGTCGATTTTGTTGTCGTTTCGTTTGCCGGTCTGTATTCACGACACCTGCCTCAGTGCGTCTACTGTCTTGTTCAATGCACGCGATGTCTTGTGTAATTTGTCTTGTTTCGTTACATACAGCCGCGAGGCCTGAATCATTTCATCATATCCATTCCTGAAATGTACAGTAATTTGCAGCACTCTGCCACGGTCTTCTGCAGTGAGAGTCCGGACGCCATCCGCCAATACGGTAGTACCTCCTCCGATTCGCACCCTAACACACTGTCCATTGCTATTTACATAATAGCGATAGGTGTCACCATTGACCCACAAAGTGAACGAGGTCCGACCCATCCCTACTTTAGACGCGGCGTGAATATCCTGCGTCAGCGAACGTCTGAGTGAAATACCCATAATCAGCGTTTGAACGTGACGGTCTGACCCTGTGTATCCCTGCCACAGTGTTAAATAGAAGACCAGTGCAGAGGACAAAAAGACGGCGCCCAAAAACAAGGACACCGTGACTTCAAGCAGGGAAAAACCGGTCTCCGGAGTTCCCTTACACGGCTGATAGCACCCATTTGGTGACAACAGCCTTGCCGGTACGAGTAACAATCTCTTCCCATACACCGCCATGCGCTGAGAAATCTGATATAACCTGCACCTTACAGGAGGAATCATTGAGACGACGCTCCCCTTCGTTTTTTCCAGGTACCTTCGGTACAATCGATGTATCACCTGCAATCAGGGCTTCAGCTGTGTTGTCAGCACACAGGTTTGCCTCGTTTAATTCACTTGCAAACTCGATTTCATTCATACAACTTGTCCATGCAGAACCACATGCCGTGACACCCACAGCCATTATCAAAATCGATACTGTCACCTCCATCAGGCTCATCGGTGGAGTTCCCCTTCCTCTGCCAAACCCGAATTAAGGTACAGAATAATATCCAATTCGTCAGATTGTTTGTCTGTCAATCTGATGGTACCGCCAATATGACTCACTCCGTTTACGCCATATGTGACTCTTCCACTTCCCAATGCAAGATATCCACCCTTATACCCGATGCCGTCTGAAAACTGGTAACGGTGAAGAACTTTCCACTGGTTTGCTACATCGTAAACCGGTGTGTAAGGATACAAGTGCACCATCGTGAAAGCATCTTGCTCATATGCCTTCACCTGGGCCCATCGGAAATTCTGGAGAAGCAGATCTCTATTCCACAACAAGTGCTGTTCGTCTACAATTCGAAGTACACTGTGGCCTACTGTAATTGACGCCAAAGCGGTAATCAGCAACGCGAAAGTTAATTCGAGCAGTGTAAACCCCTCATCGTGCTTCACACGCCCAACGCTCCGTGAACAGAGCACATCACCACGACCTGAGTTGGGTCCGTATCATCAATCTCGTACGACCCTCCAGACGGCTCTTTGGGAACCGATTCCAGTAGTTTGTCTTCGACCAGCGTTTGTAACTGTTCGCTCGTGTCACCGGCTGGATACTGATGGTAAATCAGGTAGTACTCTGTGAGTGCTCCGCGAATTGCCTTTTGATTCTGTGCACACGCAGCCTTATCAGCTCTATCCCCAATGCCGGTAAGGTGTGGCACGATAACCGCAGTCATCACAGAAACAATCAACACAGCGACAACCATCTCCAACAGCGTAAAGCCTTCTTCTGCTTTTCTTTTGCGGCTGCTTCTTCTAAACATGACGACACCCGCTCCTCTACCAAAGTAGTCAATAGTGTTTTTGTCACCCTATCAAGGGGCTACAGTTCCTGCGGAAACAGATGACACCAACTGATACATGGGAACAAACAAAATGTACATTGTTGTGGCAACAATAACGCCCAAAATGACGATTAGGCTGGGTTCGATCCATCTAATTACCGCGCCCATGGTTTCCAGTACCTGTTGGCGAAGATAGACCGCAGTATGATTGATTGCACCTGCCAGGTCCCCGGTTTTGTCTGCTATACGCAGTGAAGCGGACAAAACCGGGTCTAAATCGGTAGCAAAGGCACTGGAGAGTGTCTCTCCTGCTAATAGACTAAGGTGAACTTCTTTACACTGTTCTGACAGCCATTTTGGGCCATTGCAACGATAGAGCTGCGTCAGAGCGTCTAACACGGGGAGGCCGCTATCCAAAAGCACACCAAGCAATGTACAAAATCGCTGTGTACGCTGAGCCCAGACTACTCGCTTGCCAGGTACACTCCTACGAATCCGCTCCCACCACACTGGCACGGATTTTCTAATCCCGAGGAGTGCAGCTATTACGACAACCACAAGTAGTAGAGTGAGTGTTTCCAAAAGGGGCAGGACCTGTACAAGGTCCATAAGCAGTCCTGATGCAGGACTTAGCTGAACGTGTACAGCACTGTACATCATTCTAAAATCTGGGATGACAAACCACGCCAAAATCATCTGCACTGCAGCGTTCCCCGCCATCAGGAACAAGGGGTATGAAGAGACTTTTACAAGTTTTTCAACCCATTCCCGCTCTGAACTCCGTTCTGTTACCCACACTTTCATAACTTGGGGAAGACGACCTGCGCGCTCTCCCGTTTCCAAGACAGTAATCGCTAAATTGGACAACATAGGTGCCCAAGCAGCAGCAATCAACTCTCCCCTGTTCACTGCGCCTCCTGCAGTCGTCAACAACAATTGCTCCTCATTGGATTTACGCCGCCCCGAAAGGTAATGGACGGCCTCGTCGATATCCACACCCGCATCTAACAATTGTGCTAGTTCCTTAGCCAGTCGCAAATAAGCCGCTTCAAACTTTCTCTTTTTCCACCTTTTCCAAAGGAACGTAACCGCGTCTGACTGGCGCACATTAGCCACCCTTTCTCAACGTCCTTACTTCCGACACAGCGGGCAGTATAGTGCGCAGTTTCTGCCGAACGCGCGGCCAAGGTAAATCGGATAAAAGCAACTCGTACACATCATCCCCGATTGGATAGACTTCAAAGACAGCAGGGGTCATTTGTGACAGCAACGTCCCTGGACCCCGCTTCGCGTAAGCTCCGTTTGGCAACCGCTGAATAATCACACCGCGGAAGACTTCGGCCAACATGGCGCGGGGCACGCCGAACTCCGTGAGCCGTGCGAAAGCTCCAACAAAATCGGTCGCATGCGTGGTGGAAAACACGAGGTGACCAGTTAGCGCTGCTTGCAGAACTATCTTAGCTGTCTGTGCATCCCGTATTTCTCCTACCATAAGAGCGTCTGGGTCCTGTCGCAGTAATGCCTTAAGTCCCGTCGCAAATGAAATACCCTTGTCCTCACGAACTTCCAGCTGGGAAAAGTCATTTGAGGGAATTTCAACTGGGTCTTCTACGGAAACAACGCTGTCACCCCGCTCGGACACCATTCGCATCAAAGTGTACATGGTAGTGGTTTTCCCAGCTCCCGTAGGCCCGGCAACCAGTATCAATCCAGGTGTGCCCTGCAAGAGTCCCCTAACAGCTTCTTCTTGTTGCGGTAACATACCCAGTTCGAGCAAACTTAAATGTAGTCTGTATTGGGGGAGCATTCTCAAAACTGCCGATTCACCGGTTGCCGTTGGCAGTGTGGCGACACGCACCGACACAGTCTGATTCGTTATTTTAGTCTGAAATGCGCCGTTTTGTGGGATTCGATGTTCAGCAATATCCATTTTTGCCAAGGCCTTTATCCTCCTGACCATGGCCCGTGGATTTTGTTCGGATTGAAGATAAGGAACAAGTCTGCCCTGAATGCGAAATTGAACAGCCAGGTTGTCCGGGGTACTGTGGATGTGAATGTCTGTACACTCCTGCTTCAGTGCATCCGACAGCATTTGGTCTAACAAAAAGACGGCTGATGTATCCTCCAATCATACCCATCCTTTCTGAGCGCTTTTTCCACTCTGAACGAGTATTCGGCAGGAGTTCATCGGCCGCCTGTTTTCAAGTGCAATATACAATATAACTATGTAACATTATTACAAAATCATATTCTTTTGTCCTTTTTCCATCTTCCTTGATTTTATTTGTCCGTCTTCACAGTACCCCAGACAAAGTCCCAATCATATGTGTCAGCTGTCATCACACACAGCAGATGCCAATCTCCCCACCAACGCAAGGCCCCATCAGCGTCAGAAAAAAAACTATTTCTGCCCCTCGGGTGGCTGTGGACCGTACCAAGCAGAATGCCGTTTGTGGCCTCGACAGCGTATGCTGCGTTGATGACTGCTTGCGGGCTTACGAAGAAATCATCCGCACTCTGTCGGACCGTCTGTGCTGCTAGAGATTTTATCCCTACACTTCTATCCCGCGCCTTCTGCAATACAAACAGGCCGATAAACTCGTTTGGATAACTGTCATCGGCCAACTCAATCACATTGTTTCTTAAATCAGGATTCCACCAATCGGGTCCCTCATTCGACAAAGTCAAACTCCATGTCTGCAATTCTAATCACGCTGCCTTCCGCAGCCCCTCTCTTTCTCAGGGCATCATCAATGCCTCTGTTTTTCAAAATCATTTGGAACCGTTTTACAGCGTCATACTGTTCGAAGTTTGTCATGAGAACGAGTTTCTCTAAATCATCTCCTGTAACGATAAAAGTGTTCCCATCGCGAGTGATGGCAAAGGGTTTCTCTGCCTCAAAGCGATATACTTTGTGCTCAGACGGATTCACCTCGTTGTTCTCGACCACATCTGGTTCCGCTGGGATCTCGTTCAGCTTCTTCAAAGTCACTCGCATTAGTGTTTGGACACCTTGTCTCGTTGCGCCAGATATCGGATAAACCTCGAGTTCCGGAAATTCAGCTTCAAACTCCCTCAAGTGCTGCTCTGCTTCGGGCACATCCATCTTGTTTGCGACGACAATTTCCGCGCGTTCCAATAACTTCGGTGAAAATTCGCCTAATTCTCTCCGAATGATTCGGTAGTCCTGAATCGGATCTCTGCCTTCGCTAGCTGACATATCCAAGACGTGCAGCAGAATTCGGGTACGCTCGACGTGCCGCAGAAACTCGTGACCTAGCCCCTGTCCGCTTCCTGCTCCTTCAATCAGCCCAGGAATATCCGCAAGTACGAAGCTCTCCCCGTCATCCACTTCAACAACTCCGAGTTCCGGCTGCAAAGTCGTAAAGTGATAGGCTCCAATTTTGGGGCGTGCCGACGAGACCACGGACAACAAGGTCGACTTTCCTACGCTCGGAAAACCGATGAGACCGACGTCAGCAAGAACTTTCAGTTCGAGGTTTATCCATCGTTCTACACCAGGTTCACCTTTTTCAGCCAAATCAGGTGCCTTGTTTTTTGCCGACGCGAAATGTGTGTTGCCTCGTCCGCCTCGACCTCCCTCTGCTACCACCAAGATTTGCTGGTTTCGCGTAAGGTCTCCCAAAAACTCTCCTGTGTCGTCGTCTCGAACAACCGTTCCAGGCGGTACCTTCACGACTAAGTCCTTTGCACCCTTACCGTGTTGGTTCTTGGATCGTCCATTTTCTCCTGCGTGCGCCTTGAAGTGTCTTTGATATCTAAAGTCAACCAACGTTCGCAAGCCTTCGTCAACAATAAACACTACATTGCCGCCGTGGCCGCCGTCGCCTCCAGCCGGCCCCCCAAGAGGGACGTATTTCTCGCGGCGGTATGCAACCATTCCATTGCCGCCGTCTCCGCCTTTTACATAAATTCGTGCGTGATCGTAAAACAACTTAGTTCGACCTCCGGTCTCCATGCACAGATCCTCTTCTTTTCACGAACCAGACCTGTTTTTATACTTTTGCCTCATCTAGTACTATCCGTACTCCTGGTAAAGACGACAAGCTTTCCAACCCTTCTCTAGCTTGCACCAAATCCACAAATCCTTTCGGCCATAGGACCCTAATCTGAATCGGGACATGCCTTTCTGAGGAGTTTGCTGCAATCTTCAGCATCACCTGCGCCACATCCAACTCGGTAGCGACATCTTCGAGTCTTTGCCACAGCACTCTCATGGACCAAATCGAGTCCGCGTCTATGGCCGTGCTGCCGCACCATTCCTCGACGATAACATGGGGACAGGTCATGGCAACTTGAAACAACGTGACTGCTGATTCAGGAAGGTGTGACTGCAACAGAGAAAGACTGTGAAGCCATCTTGAAAGCTTGTGCAGAGAAGTCAGCGCTGCACCTGTTCTTTCCAACTGAAGGTAGCCCTGAACAAGTTGCAAAGAATTTAAAACGTCGTGACGGTGCTTCTGAAAACTCTTCAGCCACGATGCATCCTTCTCTTCAGACACGTCCATCATCCCTTCAAAAAAGGGCCCGGCAATAACGCCAGGCCCTTTCCCAAATATGGTTAACTTATACTGGTCAAAACGCGATGATCGCGTTCTTCAAGCAACCTTTAGGCTTCTGCGGCAACTGGCTGCTCAACCGGATAAACGCTGACGCGCTTACGGTCTTTCCCATACTTTTCAAACCGAACTCGACCTTCAATTTTTGCAAACAAGGTATCGTCTTTACCAATGCCAACATTAGTTCCGGGATGAATTTTGGTACCGCGTTGGCGAACAAGAATACTTCCCGATGTCACCAACTGCCCGTCTCCGCGTTTCACACCCAGGCGTTTTGAAATGCTGTCACGCCCGTTACGTGTGCTTGATACGCCCTTCTTATGAGCAAACCGTTGCAGGTTTAATTGTAACATGGTAATCACTCCTTTAGGGATTCAACTTTCAACTCAACATGACGTGGATACTCATCAGCCATTTGCTGAAGACCAAACACCATGCTCTCGAACAACAACTGTATCTCATCAGAATCCGGATTGTTCAGCACGCAGATGAGATCTCCATCTTCCTCTGTTACATCTGGAACAACCTTCAAAAGCGCCTCACAGCTGTTAATCGCATTTGTCGCTAGTACAGACACTGCGGCACACACAATATCGTTGCCAAGAGCAGCGAATCCAGCGTGGCCCTGAATCCTGAATCTCTGAACCCGGCCCGCCTTTTTCACAATTTCGCACCGAATCATATTAGGCCTCTATGGATTCAATCCTTAGCTTTGTGTAGGGTTGACGATGACCTTGCTTCTTGTGATAGTTTTTCTTTGCTTTGTACTTAAACACTGTAATTTTCTTGCCGCGTCCGTGTTCTTCCACCTTTGCCGTAACCTTTGCTCCGGCCACAGTCGGCTGACCGACCTGGACGCCGCTCTCGCCGCCAATCAAAAACACCTTGTCCAAAGTTACGGTCTCTCCAACTTCGGCGGTCAATTTTTCGACGTAAACAGCATCTCCCTGAGACACTTTTAATTGCTTACCGCCAGACTCAACAACTGCGTACATGTAAACGCTCCTTTGCACCTAGACTCGCTGCCATACGGTACTTGTCTGTGGTTCCAAACAAATCTGAATACTACAGCCAAGGTTTTAAACCTGTGACAGGCGGTTGAAGTACTGCATCTTTTCTATAGTACCACGACACAAATACCCATGGCAAGTATTGTGCTCGCAGGCTTCCCATTAAGACGTGTACGTTTCTGGCTCTTGTATAAACACTAACTTCGAACCTCTCCCAGCGTACTCAACCACCTTCCGGCAAATACAGCACTCAGCAGCTCGTCCTCTTCAATCTCGTCAATAATGCTTCCTTTGTCGTTCAAGACATATACGACATGATAACGGTTTGGTCCGAAGCGACGAACCACGTCCCGCACAGTGGACATTTCGTTAACCGCCAACAACCTCACTTCGTCAATACCGCCGTTTTGTCGCCTTTTCGCATCGAGAAAACGTACGGTTTCCATTCGTAAACCACGAATTCCCATCCACGAACTGAACAACAGAAAGACAGCCAAGATGATTAGACCAACGTGGGCATAACCCGCCCATATAGCAACAACTCCAAGAACCAGCAGGACAAGTCCAAGTGACAGGCCCAAGCGATACGCCTCCACTGTTGCAGTCTCGAAACCGATGGAGCGGGACCTTGCAGCTCGCAGGATCCTTCCTCCGTCCAGGGGCATTGCAGGCAGTAAGTTGAACAACGCGATCCACAAATTCATATGTACCACAGTCAGAAAAAACGAATGACTCCAGAAATGTGTCAACCAGAGGATGTAAGACACGAAAATGAGGAGAAAGTTCACGACGGGTCCCGCAATGGCAATAAAAGCCTCGTGTCGAGGCATGAACCCAATGTTGCCTAAAGACATTTTGGCGACACCGCCAAATGGCAGCAGGGATACCTCTTCCACTTCGTATCCAAGGTACTCTGCCACCGCAGCGTGTCCTAATTCATGCAGCATCACGAGCAAAAACAGCACGACGACGCTTTTCCACAACCCCACTCCAACTGCCAAGGCAACGAGTCCGAGCAAGAGCGGATGAAGTCGAACTTTCCCCAACACGCCTAATTTCAGTGAAAGACGGTTTTGCAGAACTCGCGTACTTCTCATGAATTCTTGGCTGGAAAGTGAATGTAGTCATGCGGGTTGACAAATTGTCCATTATGTTCGAACCCAAATTGGAGCGCTGGGTTCCCCGACGCGGGCAAATGTCCGATTACCTGTCCGGAGGACACGTACTGTCCAACCTTTACACCGACACTCACGACACCAGTATAGACACTTTCACCGACCTTACCGTGGTTGATGATGATAATTGACCCTGTGTCACCCTTCGTGATGCGAACTACATTTCCGGACCCTGCCGCAAGAACAGACTCGTTGGCAGTTCCGCGAAGCGTAATTTCAGGGTGATCCACTGAGTAGTCGTGGACAATTTTTCCTTTCAGGGGCACATGCAAGTGAATGGCACTCGAAGGATTCCATTCTACGGGCAAGTTAACGTGGTGATTTTGGAGAAAGGTTTCCATAGCAGGCACGGCTTTGCTGGAATAGTCTTGGGTAAAGGCATCACGGTAGACCCCGTCGACCTGCTTGACGAAGGGCCCCTGAGCGTGACTTACGTAAAGCCCGCCTGCGACCAGGGCAACGGCTGCAAGACTCTGCAAAAGCCATGTCGATCCCGTTGCAGACCGTGACTTCACCCCAGGCGTTTGTCCCTGCCACCTAGAACCGGTCCCTGAGCGCGCATTGAAGCCTTTCTTGGATGGTTTTCCGAATGCTCGGCGCCAATTGGCACTATCCACCTGCTTTAGTGTTCCGTCTTCATCGGAAAACCCGTAGGGTGAACCATCATCATACAACCATCTACCTCGCGGCGACTGCGCGTTCCGACTTTTATCGGAGTGAACATCGTCCGGCTGCTCTCCACGCGTCTGAAACCATGGATTGTCTTCCACACTCTCATATTCTGTTTCAGACTCATGTTCCGTCTGATGTACTGTGTTACCGCCGGACTTAGAGAATAATCTACCCCATGCGAATTTAGAAGCGTTTTTATCTTGACCGTCACGATTGGACATAGTCGTCGTCCCCCCTGTACGCTCGTACCAAATCTATATGACAGGGGATGGACGAGTATAACTCGCACACCGGAGATTACGACTTGCCGCCAATCAATTTTTTAAATCTTCCCCATAAACCAGGCTGTTCGTCCAGCACCAAGAGCGGAACCGAATCGCCCAGGATTCTGCGCGCCATGTTGCGATATGCCAATGCAGCTTTTGTGTCCGGGCGCATGACGGTGGGCTCGCCCTTATTGGCATTGCGAATGACGCCTTCGTCATCAGGTACAATGCCTAAGAGGTCAATGGCCAGGACTTGCACAATCTCGTCAATATCCAACATGTCACCGTCTTTGACCAATTTTGGACGAATACGGTTGATAACGAGTTTGGGCGATTTTATTTCCTCAGCCTCAAGCAGACCAATCACCCGGTCTGCGTCACGTACAGCCGGAGTTTCCGGTGTCGTAACAACAATTGCTTGGTCTGCCCCTGCAACAGCTACCTTAAAGCCGTGCTCAATTCCTGCTGGGCAGTCGATAATCACATAGTCGTAGGACTGCTTCAGCTCGTTCACGATTTTTCGCACGGTATCTGCATCCAGCGCTGTCTTGTCCTTTGTTTGCGATGCTGGAAGAAAGGACAAGTGCTCGAAGCGCTTGTCCTTAATAAGCGCTTGCTCCAGTCTGCACTGTCCGCTTGCTACATCTACGATGTCGTAAATAATTCTATTTTCAAGGCCCATGACAACATCCAGATTACGCAAACCAATATCTGCATCGACAAGACAAACGCTTTTTCCCAAAAGTGCCAGTGCCGTTCCAATATTCGCTGTAGAGGTGGTTTTTCCTACTCCGCCTTTACCAGAGGTAACTACAATTCCTGTCCCCATTTAGATCCCCTCCGTCTCCCAAACGCGCCACAATCTGCTAAGTCTCTTACCTGTCAAGTTCGCGCTCCTGCAAATAGGATGATAAGAATTTTAATTTATCTACAGCCAGAGCCTCATTTTTCACATAGGCGAATTCCATTAGGGTTCTCAGCGGTTTTCCGTCTTCTTCTGGCGCATATCCGACAAAGTCAGCGATTCTCAACTGCATTGGCGCAAAGTCGGTGGCGGCAATCACTGCTTTAGGATTCCCATGGCTGCCTGCGTGCGCAATGCCGTAAAGTCTTCCGAAAATATATATGTCACCGGTGGCTGACAGCTGAGCACTTGGATTCACATCTCCAACGACAATGACATCTCCCTCAAATTGCAGGTCCTGTCCAGCTCGGATTGTCCCTTTGTACAAAGAATAATCTGGAGTTTTCTGCTGGGTGTTGGTAAAGAGCGAACTTCTTGCTGACGTCCTCGATGACCATTCACGAATAATAAAATTTTCTTGTTTCATAAACAGTTCTAATAACGTTCGGTTTTCGTCACGGGATAATACTCTAGAGCCATAGTCTACGAAGACACCAATTTCCGCACCTGCAAACAAGGCCGACTTGTCGCCAAAGAGGAGCTCGGACAGTCCGTTGGTGAGGGCCTCGAAGTCGCAATGTTCGTCCAACATAAACAGGAGCCCATGCTTCGTACCTTTTACTGTGACAGGAGGTTTGGCCCCCAATTTTGCTTGGTGAATAGTTTTCGTTGTCACAAGCTCCCTCCCAAGTTCATAGCACACCGAGACGTTATTCGCTATTACTCAGATGAATTCCTCCCACCAGAGTGCGTGTCCTATGTAAATACAAGAAGGAACCGCCAGAAATCAACTTCCGCAGTCCCCTCTTGTACGTCTATTCGGCTTCTTCATTCTTCTTTCCTTGTACTTAATCTCCGCTATGATGACCTATCCGTGACATCAAATCTCATCTCATCGTTACGACACTGTAAACGTTACATCATATCTTCGTGAGAAGATGCGTAACTCCTTTTTTCAGGCGGCACCAGCAACTTGGTCAAGAGCGGATACAGCAACAGGAGAAACACACCATTTACCATCATCTGCCATACGGTCTGCGTCATCGCGGTATTCCACGCAAACCCCGTGATGTCAAACAGCCTTGTAAAGCCAAATGTCATCCATTCTTGCACGAAGGTGAACACCACTGTAAACAAAAAGGTAATGGCGATGTTTCTCTGTAAAAACTGAGATAATACGGTTGCTGCAAAATAGGCAATAAATCCATAGGTAAAGGCGTCAATACCTATGAAACTCCCAAAATCAACGTCCTGGACCAGCCCAATGAGAACACCTAGCACAAGCGCTGTCCGCGGACCCCGCGTTACCGACACGACCATGAGTATAATCAGCACCAAATTTGGTTGAATTGTATCCAAAGGCGGAATTTGAAAGAGGCTGGATTCAATGACAAGGCCCAACCACAACAGCAGAAAAGCAATAATGTTCCGCAACACCTACTTCTTCCCCTTTTTAGTCACTACAAAAACATCCTGCAGGTAGCGAAAATTGGCAGCTGGAGTAATGATGGCCGTTTGTGTGAGGCCCTGGGCACCTCCGGAAATCGATTTGATTTTCCCAATCACAAGGCCCGCTGGATATATCTGTCCAAGACCCGAGGTCACTACCACATCTCCAGTCTGAATCTTCGCCAAGGGAGAAAGAAAGCTCATCTGCAATTGTCCAGGTTTGTTGACAGCACCCCGAACGATACCGAATTCTTTGCCTTTCGGATTGGTCAACACTTCTGATGACACACCGTCTCCCACTTGCGTGTCTGTCAAAAGGATGACTTTTGCGCTGTGCTGCGCCGCAACAGCTACTTTCCCGACCAGATTTCCGTCGGCAGCCACAACAGCAGAGTTTTGGCCGACACCGTCTGCACGTCCCAGGTCAATGGTAATCTCAGAACTCCAATGCGACGGATCCCGGCTAATGACCTGTGCGAATTTCTTATTGTACTTCTGCCCTTGCTTGGATTGTGTAAAAGCCACGGCCTTTTTCAACTTCTGATTGTTTGCCTCTTCCAACTGCAATCGAGCTTTCAGCGCAGAGTAGTTTTGCAATTCTGTCTTAAGTTGCGCATTCTCCTCGTACATCTGCCGGAGGTTGTGAATTCCCTGGAGAAACGCCGTAACTTTACTAACAGGCTTGTAAATCCAGCCCGCCACTGTATTTTGGGCATCCATAATGAGCCGCTCAGGTAAACTGGCTGACTTCGTTGTACCCCGAATGCTCACTCCAGCAATAACAATGACAATGATAAAGCTTCCCAGTAAAATAAATAACCTACGATTTGTAATTAATCGGGACACCCGCATCCCACATCCTTATAGCCACAATCGGCTGAGAAATTCACTTTCGTATTTGAGCTTTCCGCGCTACCGCAGTCCGGCGCTTATAAACGTCATAGTTGTCCAAAGCTTTTCCTGTGCCAATTGCGACACAGTCCAAAGGTTCTTCAGCCACAATCACAGGCATCCCTGTCTCGTTGCTTAAAAGCTGGTCGAGGTTGCGCAACAACGCTCCTCCGCCTGTCAAGACAATACCGCGGTCCATAATATCTGCAGCCAGTTCCGGAGGAGACTTCTCCAATGTAACCTTAACTGCTTCCACAATAGAACCAACGGTGTCTGAAAGCGCATCGCTGATTTCCGCAGAACTGATGGTAAATGTCTTCGGCAAACCTGTTACCAAGTCACGACCCCTGGTGTCCATCGTCGAATGGTTGTCCTCTGGCATGGCCGTGCCCGTAGTCACTTTCAGATCTTCTGCCGTGCGCTCACCAATCATCATATTGTAGTTTTTCTTGATGTACTGCATGATAGCCTGGTCCATCTCATCGCCGGCAACGCGAATAGACCGACTGGTTACAATTCCGCCTAAGGATATGATTGCGACCTCAGTTGTCCCGCCGCCGATATCGACGACCATGCTGCCAGTTGGCTCTCCAACCGGCAATCCAGCGCCAATGGCAGCTGCCATGGGTTCCTCGATGGTCTGTGCGTCTCGTGCTCCGGCTTCAATTGCAGCGTCTTCAACGGCGCGCTTTTCTACCGCAGTGATACCAGAAGGAACGCTAACCATAACTCTAGGCTTTCCAGACCAAGATGATTTGTTCTTAATTGCCTGTCTGATAAAGTACCGCAGCATTGTGGCTGTTGTTTGAAAATCCGCAATGACGCCGTCTTTCATAGGCCGGACGGCCACAATGTTTCCAGGTGTTCTGCCAATCATCTGTTTCGCCTGTTCGCCGACCGCTTCAATCGCACCAGTATCGGATCGAAGGGCAACCACGGAAGGTTCCCGTAATATAATCCCTTTGCCTTTCACATAAACCAACGTATTAGCTGTTCCGAGATCTACGCCCATATCTCGCCCTGCAAACATTCAATTCTGTCTCCTCTCGAATCACTAGATACCTGGCCCTGTCTTACATGTAACCCTGTGCCTGCAGACTGATATAGCGATTGTCACCAATTACAATATGGTCAATCACGTCGATACCAAGAAGTTTCCCCGCTTCGCAAAGCCGCTTTGTCACTGCAATGTCTTCGGGACTAGGAGAGGGATCTCCGCTTGGGTGGTTGTGGACACAAAGAATGGCCGATGCGCTTCTCTTGACGGCCGACTTAAAAATTTCTCTTGGATGTACAATTGACGAATCCAAGCTGCCCACAGATACTATCTCGTCTCCAATAACACAGTGTTTCGTATCCAAGTGCAAGGTCACAAATTGTTCCTTTTTAAGGTGCCTCATCCTGTCCATAACATACCCGGCAGCGTCACTTGCTGAGCTAATTTGGAATTTTTTCTGAGCTGGCTTGCGAATGACTCTGCGGCCAAGTTCAATAGCAGCCGTGATTTGCAGGGCTTTGGCAAGTCCAATACCTCGTACTTCCATCAATTCTTCAGCTGTAACATCCAGCAGTCCGTAGATTCCATTACATGAAGCGAGGACTCGTTGCGCCAGTTCATGGACGGAAAGGCCTCGACCGCCAGATTGCATGAGCACGGCCAACAGTTCATCGTCCCTTAGCGATTGCGGACCTTCCGTGAATAAGCGTTCCCGCGGTGTATGAAATGTTCGTTGAGGCAGTGTCCTGACCTCTGTCATCGCAAACCCTCCCTGGTTCATCCGTAAAATCGCTCGCTGCGTCATCTCATGGATAGAAGCGACAGGCCTGAACGATTTCGCTAGATTCAACATAGGGGAAGGGAGGGTCAGAGGCAAACCCATTACATTATAAAACTTTCTCAGTCTAATGGATGTAGTCAAAAAAATTTTTTTGACGATTCACGGCGTACTTGACTGTCTACTTCGCTCTTCTACCAAGAAAGTATCCAACCAGGACACCAAGCAGAGTTAACCAGTTTACTCGAAAAGTTATGGTAAGGTCATAGCTGACCACACCGAGATTGGCTTGTGGATGCCAACGCACCGCCGTTTCATGCCCGAGAATGGGTACCTGATGAGCTAACAACTGTCCAGCCAACGTACCCACAACAGCGCCGGCTGCAATCCACCCAACAAGTGCTTTCCCTGAACGTGAACCGCGCAAACAACTTCCTCCATTCTGTGGGTCCCATGTAAATTAGCATAACAGACAACAAATTACGAAGTTCGACATTTCATGCCTTCATCCTGCCTACCGAAAAAATTTGCACAAAAAAAATTATACCCAGCCAATGAGCTGGGGTACAGACTTGCCATAATTTTAGATAGACATTCAATCCAATGCGGCTCCATTGCGAGTATTTAGTTGTGATTTTGGAGCCCCAACAATGCTGCATAAGCCAGCAGACTTTCCTGTTCTGCGACGGAAGCATGTTTTTTGGCGAGTGCGCTGTAAGCGGCCTGCCAATGCTGCTTGAACAATACCAACTGCGTTCCGTTTACGGCTTTCTTTAAAATGCTTGTCGAGGGCGCGAGCTTCAGCGCCGCATCGTAGGTCGCCTTTGCGTCTCTCTGAGGCTCTCCATTTGCAGCGGCAGCAGTAATGGTATTGAGCGAACCCACAGTGCTTGTGAGCCAAGTTGTGATTGTTCGCGCTTGCCCTCCAGAAAGTCCGCTTTGTAGAGGGACCTTGGTAACACCATAATTCAAGGTTATCACCGACCCTGGTGTTCCCGTCTTCTGTTTCAGGTCCGCTTGTGCCTGCTTCAGCGAACCATTGTACATAGAATCTCCTGTTAAGACATCAAACTTATGATTAACTGGCACGACAGCAGACCATATACCTTGCTTGTGCAGCTTGTTCTTAAGGCTGATTGCTGCCTTCTCCGTACTGTAACTGCCTGCATTGAGAGAATAGAGGTGAAATGCCGGAAGTGTCAGAGCCGCGCTTCCGACCGGAACAGTAGTTCCGACAGATCCGTTGGATTGCGGAGGAAAACTCACTTTTCTTGATGCGCTTCCAGCTCCGGTTGCAGGAACCATTTGATGAAACAGAACTAGACTCATACAGCCCAGAAGCAGACCCGCTATAAGTCCAAACTGCAGGCTGTCGCGAAATCTTCTGGAATGAGCCCGACTCCCAGCTGCAGCAGTATTTTTTCCAAAAAAGTATTGTGCCAGAAAGGTCTCTCCGCTCCGCCATAGCTGACGCAGCCAAGTCTCAACTAAGTATCTAATCTGAACCGAGTACTTACTTTTGCGCCGAAACTGGCGCGCAGCCCTCTCCCAATCTACTGACGACTCGTCGTCCGATTTGCCGTCAACAGCATCTTCGCTGTCTCCAATATGCCACGACTCTTTCCCAACACGGACCAGGACTGTCCAGTTTGGAGACGAGTTCGTATTTGGGGCCGATTTGTCCACATCTTCTCTCTGTTGCAAACTCATGATTTACTGCTCCCTTCGAGGGACTATTAGTACAATCTATGAATCTGCATGAGAATCTATGAGTGCATAAAATATAAAAAAAAACAAACCCCGGAACATGCCGGAGTTTGTTCAACCCTCTTCCCTTGTCTCTTCCCCGTAAGAACTATTTCTTAACGTAGACCGTCATGTAGCGTATGCCCCACCTGCGTGCCTGCGCTTGTGTCGCCAGGCAAATATCGATGTGGTGCCCCACGATACCGCCGCCAGTGTCTCGCGCAACTACCGTTCCATATCCTGGAATAGTAATGCGAGAACCCAGCGGAATGATTGACGGGTCAACTGCAGCCTCTCCAGGCTTTGCCGGTGCCCCGGTGGCAGTGTGTCCCCCGGCCGAGTACGCCGTCACTTCGACGCGCATCGTGACTACGTTTGCTGCTAAAGGATTCACGCCTCTAGAAGCCAAATGACGAATTGGCCTCGCTTTCGTTCCTACTTCGATTACCTCGTTTACAGGTTGCTTCGTCACTGTTTTATCGACGGTTTGGCCTGTTTTTCTCCCATTGACGTACGTGACTGTTGTTTTAATCTCTTGTGTCCCTTTCACACCGTGCGTCACAACGCGTGTCTGTCCTTTGTACAAATTCCCAGTCTTCTGATGCACGGTTTGAAATGGCAGTTGTTTGTGCTGTACGTCAACTTTCTTTTGAATGC
This sequence comes from Alicyclobacillus sp. SO9, assembly GCF_016406125.1. NCBI lineage: Bacteria > Bacillati > Bacillota > Bacilli > Caryophanales > Alicyclobacillaceae > Alicyclobacillus > Alicyclobacillus sp. SO9. The sequence goes on from NZ_CP066339.1 coordinate 2,877,917, forward strand.
GCTCAATTCGTATGTTCTCGCCGTTAACCAATTTTGAATCCAGTTGTACATTTGTCTTATCCAGAGACGAAAGCTGAATGCCCTGCCGCTGAAACAATTCCCCTACTGTATCCACAAAGGTGTGATACACCGTTTGGTGCTGACCGTCATCGACCGTAATCTGCTTTGGCTGACGAATGACAATTTTCATTCCGTCTGATACCGGTACCGCCGGCTTGGGAATCACCTTTGCGTCATGCGAATACATTATTTGTTTGTTTGCTAGAAAGTCTTTTACGTTCCCAAATGTAAATCCATGAAGTACTCTCTGATGACCGTTGTCTTGCACCGTGACCGTTTTGTAAGCTGCATCGGCAGTAACCCCGGTAGCACCGAGCAGACCAAACACAGCGGCAAAAACGTACAGCGCCTTCGACTTCGGTGTTCGCACTCCATCACCTCTCCTCGTTTTTTGGCGAGAAAAGGAAGAACCACAAGGTTGTAGGTTGGCCATAGTATAAATGGAGTTTGCGATAAATGCAATACAGTTTCATCCAGTCTATAAGTCTGCGAGCCAGCCCGAGGGTGCGTAACCATCCACACCTCGGCTGGAATCTTAGTATCCTCGATAGAGTACAAGCTGAATATACCAATTCAACAGCTGACTTCCAAAAAACACCGATACAATGACTCCAATCGCTATGTGTGGAACAAAAGGGACATACTGACGCTTTTTCAACAGCTTGAAAGCGCGCAGAGTCAGGCCTACAACACTGCCCGAAAAGGCAGCAACGACCAGTGACAGAAGACCCGCCCAAGGTCCAAGGACGACCCCGATGACTCCGTACAGTTTGGCGTCTCCCATCCCCATCTTACCTCTAGTTCCAATCGACAAGAAAAAGAGCAGGCCGAAATTTACCACAAAACCAATGAGGGCCATTTTGACGGATTGAATTCCTGTCAATACGGTTAAAATGAAGAATATAAGCACACCAGGATAAGTCAGCACGTTGGGCACTTTCATATAGAGGATATCTGTTTCAACGAGAACCAACAAAAAGAGCCAAAACACGGCAAATACGGCACGCTGGGGCCAACCGGGTACATATAAGTACGTGGCAACCCACAGACACCCGCCGAGTAACTCAAAGGCTGGATGCCGAATAGAAATTGGCGTGCTGCAGCTGCGACATTTTCCACGCAGCCCAAGCCAGCTTACAATCGGTATAAGTTCAAAGAAGTTCAGCGACCTTTTGCAATTTGGACAGTACGATCTAGGTGAGACAATCGACTGCTTTTGCGGCAGCCGCGATGCAACAACGCTGCCGAATGAGGCAAAAACGGATCCATACGCGAATACTAGTAGTGAAACCAACGTAAGCAAACATTCACCTCCCACCGTCCACGACTCCTACAGTCATACAGGAGTATTCGCCTTTATGTCCGGAATTCCTGTAGACGGTGGTACGCAGAGATTGGCAAAAATCTTCATATATCGCCGGATTCCGTGGTATTCCGTGTCGAAACGGATGGCATATGGTATACTGGAAGTAACGGATAGGACTTGGCATGGACAAGCTGTGCGAAGTCAATCGTTGTAAGAGAGGAGGCCAAAAGATGGATCTCATTCGTACCACAGCGATTGTTGTAACTTCTGTCGTACTTTTTATCCTGTTGATGGTCTTTATCGGTCTCTTCCTCAAGATAGCAGTCGCCTTGGCCTTGTTGGCACTGGCCTATTACTGGTTTACGAGAGCTACCGAACAGCGACGCAGGCGCTACAAACGCTGGCGTTAATAAATGAGGGCTGCCCCTCTTCGTAAAGAACTTCGGAGGGATAGCCCTAGTTACAAACAAAACTCACATCTTACACAATTCGTTCTTGTTATACAATGGCATTCTTGGCTTGAGTTTTCAAAGACTCCCCTAGGCGCACAGCAATGGTCCATACATCCCCTGCACCCATCGTCAAAACCAGATCTCCTGCAGACACGGTCTCACTCAAGTAGTTAAAAACATCATCCTTGGATTGCAGAAAACGCACATTCGGATTGGAATGGGCTTTAATCTCGCTCACTAAACGTTTGGCACTCACGCCTTCAATCCGTTTCTCTCCAGCGGGCGAGTAGATGTCCGTAATGATGACCTCGTCTGCCCCTTTGAACGCTCTGGCAAATGCGTCAAAAAGAAAAAAGGTTCGAGTGTATCGCTGCGGTTGAAATACAGCAACCAGTCTTCGATTCGTGGCTTGGGCGGCCGCAATTGTTGCACTGATTTCCGTCGGATGGTGTGCATAATCATCGATGACCAGGACATCGGCCGCCTCCGCTATGACTTGAAACCGCCGTTTTGCGCCGTGAAACTGAGCGAATGCCTCAGCTACCTGTTCAAATTTCAGACCAGACTCCAACGATACCGCAATAGCTGCAAGGGCGTTCATGATATTATGTCGGCCTGGCAACGCCAATGTCAGTTCTCCCAAGTACGTGTCCTGATGATATACTCTGCACTGACTGCTCCTGTCTTGGAGTTTGATATCTTCAGCCCGATAGTCCGCATCCGTGTCTGAGATCCCAACTGTTTGTACACGGCAGGGCGCAAAGTGTCGCATCGCTCTCAGGTGCTGATCCTCGGCCGAACAGACCAGTAAGCCGTGGGTGGGGATTTGCTGAATAAACTGTTCGTATGCTTTCAACAGGTTTTCAAACTTACCGTCATAGTGCTCAAGGTGATCGGCTTCAACATTCGTTATTACTGCAATTTCGGGATGGTAGTGCAAGAAAGACCCGTCACTTTCGTCGGCTTCAGCTACTACATACTGGCCGCCGCCAGCTTTTGCATTATCCCCAATATTACTGACTACCCCGCCAATGACAAATGTCGGGTCAAGTCCACATTGTTCCATCACATAGGACACCATCGACGTCGTTGTTGTTTTGCCGTGTGCTCCGGTCACTGCAACACCAACGCGATTTGACATTAAGCGCGCTAGCATTTCCGAGCGGTGGATAACTGGAATGTTGCGGGACTTGGCTTCCTGAATCTCTACGTTGTCTTGAGAGAGTGCCGTACTATACACAACCACATCTGCTCCGTCAATCTGGCTGGCCCGATGCCCTTTATAAACACGGGCACCTCGCTCTGTCAAACGCTCTGTGAGTTCCTGACTCGTTACATCGGAACCACTCACTTGAAACCCCATATCCAACATGACACGGGCGATAGCACTCATCCCATAACCGCCAATTCCGACAAAGTGTACATGCTCCGAGTCTTTCACGCGCTACACCGCCTTCTTCAAGAATCCCCAATAATATCGTGTATAGTTTTCCGCGCCTCCGTGACCGTATACAGTGAACCCCAGCAACAGACTGGTCGTCTGCTCTGCAATGCTTTGAATACAGCGTGAGAAACGCTGGGTGCAGCAGCAACCCGAATCTTCCGTGACGCCTTCTTCACTTTCTCTTCGAGCGTGGTTACAGGCAAAGCACGCCCATTATCAGGCTCACAAACCACCACATCGTTAAGCCATGGGCGCATGACATCAATCATCGTACCAACTTCCTTATCTTCAAGGACCCCGATAATCATAAGCCATGGACTATCTATTCGACAAAGCTGGCTAAAATCCTTGAGAGACTGTGACAATGCCCTTGCTGCAGCCTGGTTGTGAGCGCCATCTAGAACAACAGGTGCTACGCCATTCCACAAGACCTCGAAACGTCCCTCCCAACGCAACCCTTCGAACGACCTCCGAACTTCAGTCAGACGCAGAGGTGGCAGAATTCCTTTCTGTACCAACAGTTCATATGCAGCCAAAGCCAAGCCCGCATTGCTTTGCTGATACGTACCGAGAAGCGGCAGCGGCAAACGATAGAAGTCGTCAAAGAGACCCCGGTACGTAATCGTTTGTACAGTTCCGTAGGTGTCACCAGTGACCGAAAACGCCGCCGGTGCATGAAACACGCTTACACCCTTTTGTTCCGCGATTTGCTGTACAACAGCTAGAGCAGCATCCGTTGCACCAGTTATGACGGGCACTGTCTCTTTGATAATGCCTGCTTTCTCCCTGGCGATATCTGGTATCGTGTGACCCAAAATACCCTGATGGTCCAGACTTACATTTGTAATCACACACAACACCGGGTGCACCACGTTAGTGGAATCCGATTTACCGCCGAGCCCAGCTTCCCATACGACAATGTCTGCACGTTTCTGAACAAAGTACAAAATCGACATAATCGTTAAAGCCTCAAATTCTGTGAGCGGGTCGTCTTTGCTAATAACCTGCTCGGCAGCCATAACCGCTTGTGCAGCCTTGGCAAAATCCTCCGTCTCCACCAATCGTCCGTTAACCGAAAAGTCCGCGCGCAGCCCCTCGAGTCCAGGCGATGTAAAGGTACCGACGCGAAGGGAATTCTGCAACAAAGAAGTTAAAATCTTGCTTACTGACCCCTTCCCGTTCGTTCCGGCTACATGTACAAAATTGAGCTCTCTTTCCGGATTGTGAAGCGCCCGCAGAACCTCTCTCATACGTTTCAGCCCCGGCCTCACACCGAGCGAGGCACGGCTGTGCAACCATTTGAGAGCATCACTGTATCCTACGGACATAATGTATTCTCCTTTTCGTAAAATGGTCACTGGAGACCAATTGCCTTTTCACGTCAGTGCATCTGACAGGGTTTTGTGCCAAGTTACTGAAGGCTGTCAAAGCGTTCTATCACTGCCTGAAGTTTCGCCTCATAATCATCCAATTTTGTACGTTCGCCAGCGACCACAGAGGCCGGTGCCCTCTCTACAAACTTCGAATTTGCGAGTTTCTTTTTGACGCGGTCTACCTCCTGCTCCAATCTGCTCCTCTCTTTCTGCAGCCTCTCTCGCTCCACATCCAGGTCTACGAGACCGGCAATAGGCAGATAGATTTCTGCCCCAGTGACTACAGCCGTCATTGCTTTTTCGGGGACCTGTGCCTGCTCGTCAATCACCAGCTCAGACAACTGACAGAAGCGAACCAGATATGAGCGCACCGATTCGAACAAGTTCGAAGTCTCCTTGTCCTGCGTTTTGACGGTCATGGCCACCTGCCGGGAGGGAGCCACCTGAAGTTCTGCCCGTATATTTCTTACCGCGCGAATCGCGTCCTTGACAACTCCTATCTGACGCTGTGCAGCCTTATCGCTCCACTCTTCACTGTAGGCCGGCCACTCCGACACAATTAGGGCCTTACCGGTACCCGGCAGTGCCTGCCAGATTTCCTCCGTGACAAAGGGAATAAACGGGTGCAGCATACGCAACAGACGGTCCAGAGTATAAACCAGCATTCCTTGCGTGCGGACTTTACGCTCTTCATCGTCACCGTACAGCGATAGCTTTGAGAACTCAATGTACCAGTCACAAAACTCATCCCAACTGAAGTCGTATAACGCTCGGCCGGCTTCTCCAAAATCGTATCTGTCCAAGTGTTCAGCAACCGACTTTGCGGTCTCGTTCAGCCGATGTAGTATCCAACGGTCCTCGACATCCAATTTTGCATCAGCCGGGTTAAATTCACCAAAGCCGTCGGTCGGTACGTTCATGAGCACAAACCGAGATGCGTTCCAAATCTTATTAATAAAGTTGCGGGCGCTTTCCACTCTTTCCCACTGAAAACGCTGGTCGTTCCCTGGAGTGGTCCCGTTAGACAGCATAAACCGCAGCGCGTCCGCGCCGTACTGCGAAATGACCTCAATGGGATCGACACCATTCCCTAAGCTCTTCGACATTTTTCTCCCATCCGCAGCACGAATCAATCCGTGCAGAACAACGTCTGCAAAGGGCATCTGTCCGGTAAACTCGACGCCCGTAAAGACCATCCGCGCAACCCAGAAGAAAATAATGTCGTAACCGGTCATCAACGCATTTGTCGGATAATAGCGCTTCAAGTCTGCTGTCTCTTGCGGCCAGCCCATCGTTGAAAAGGGCCATAAAGCGGATGAGAACCAGGTGTCAAGGACATCCACTTCTTGATGGATATTCTTCGAATGACAGTGAGAGCACTCTGAGGGGTCTTCCATCGACACCGTGATATCATCGCAGTCATCACAATACCAAGCTGGAATGCGATGGCCCCACCACAATTGGCGAGAAATACACCAGTCCCGTACGTCCTCCAGCCAATGTACAAATACCTTTTCAAAACGCTCTGGGACAAACCTGAGCTGGTTATCCTCGACACGTTGCAGCGTATTTTTGGCAAGTGTATCCATCCGCACAAACCACTGCAGAGACAAGAATGGTTCAACCACCGTATCACAGCGGCTGCAGTGGCCCACTGCGTGCTCAATTTCTTCCTCTTCCTGCAAGTATCCTTGAGCCTTTAAATCCTCCGCCACAAGCCGGCGCGCTTCTTCTCGGCTCAAGCCGGTGTATCCGCCAGCAAGACGATTCAGACGTCCGTCCGGGTCAATACACTGAGGCATCTCCAAACCGTGTCTTTGGCCGACCTCAAAATCGTTCGGATCATGTGCCGGGGTAATCTTTAAGCAACCCGTACCAAACTCTCTATCGACGTAGCCGTCAGCAATAACGGGAATTTCTTTATCTGTAAGCGGGAGTTTCAGCATTTTGCCAACCAGGTGCCGGTAACGGTCGTCATCTGGATGCACTGCTACTGCCACATCTGCAAACATCGTCTCAGGCCGGGTGGTCGCGATAACGACCCCCTCACCGCTGCCGTCTGCCAAGTCGTAACGGACGTGATACAGTTTCGCCTGTACATCCACATGTTCCACTTCAATATCGGACAGTGCTGTAGCGCAACGCGGACACCAGTTGATGATACGCTTTCCTCTGTAAATGAGTCCTTTGTCATAGAGTGTCACAAACACTTTTTTAACGGCGTTGGAGAGACCCTCATCCATGGTAAACCGTTCACGGGACCAGTCGCACGATGCACCAAGTTTGCGAACTTGATTGGTAATAATGTTGCCGTACTCCTCTTTCCACGCCCACACACGTCGAGTGAACTCCTCGCGGCCTAAATCGTGTCGACTCACGCCTTCTTCTTGTTTGATACTTTTCTCTACGCGTGTCTGGGTAGCAATGCCGGCGTGATCCGTTCCAGGGACCCACAGCACATCATAGCCTCGTAACCGCTTGTATCTTACAATGATATCCTGAAGTGTGTTGTCCCAAGCATGACCAATATGAAGTGATCCCGTTACGTTCGGCGGCGGCATAACGACCGAAAAAGCTTCATTTTCATTGGGGGTTGCAGGCTTGAAATAGCCCCCATTCTCCCAAAACTGATAGATTCGCTCCTCAACCGTTGTCGGGTCGTAAACTTTGGATAAAAGATTCTCATTTGTTTCAGTCATCGCAAATTCTCCCCATCTCTGCACAATATATGGAAACTCGCACCGCAATTTAGTGCGGTCGAGCGCACCGTCGCCACTTGGCGAACGCTGTAGTCACGCACATTTTCAAGTCCAGCAAACGTAAAAATACTTCCGTCCCATCAGGACGGAAGTATTTCCGCGGTACCACCTGACTTCCTGAGCAAGCAGGCTCTGGCCGCTCGCTCAGGCTGCTCAGCCATTGTTAACGAAATGACCCGCCTGCTATAATTATCCGGGCGACGTTCGGATACACCTTGCAGGCAATTTCCAGCCTAGATTGCCCTCTCTACTCCATTGTACCGGATGTACAAGGCCTGTATCCTACTCCTCCGCGGCAACAGTAAATCTTCAGTTCGAGCTTACACAGTATAGTACTCATGTAGCCAATGCCCTGTCAAGCTGGAGCGACAAAAGCAACGCCTAGCGTTTCTTGCGTTTCTTGTTCTTTGCAGAATGATGACGCCGCTGGGGCGCAGATGTGCTGCTGCTCGCAGCTTTCTGACTTCTCTTCGTGTCCAACTCTGCACGTTTTCTCTGTGACCAATTTGTCAGTCTCAGATATAAATAAGCCATTATAATTCCCACTACCAGCGTCAGTCCGTCTGTCTGTAGAATCCCCATCATTCCGACGGGACGCGGCGGTTTGCCTATCATCGCGTTCTGCTCGTGCAGCGCCATTTGTAGTATGAAGCCAATAATAACAGTCGCAACGACCCCAACGATGGCATTGGCAAGTTTACGTTCTTCGATTCGCGGAATCACCCAGTAGCTTACCACCATGACCCCAAGCATCAAACTTGAAATAATCTGGGTTTTCACTGTGATAACAGCGATGAATTCCAAGGCTGAGATAACCAAGACTGTGAGTCCAACAAGGCGCCATGCCCATCCATTCCAAATTCCTTTTCCTGTCGTATACTCTCTCAAAAGACGTCCTCCATCTATCCGTTAGTCACTTCTATCTTACCAAACTCCAACAATACTTGACCAGAAGGGTTGCATCAGGCATATCCGTGCATATGTATAACAATAAGACAATTGGAGGGGGCGCCGACATGAGTTTTTTCTACGCAATGGCGAGATTTGTAAAGCTCTTACTAGCCGTAGCCATTTTTCTTTTATTCCTCCGCGCCCTGTTTTGGCCAAGTGCATTAGACCTGTTCGTCTTATTTATCCTGTTTATTGTCTTTGCCACGATGTTCATCGGAGGACCATAGTCGACGTGTTCGAGCCTCACCCCATAACTAATAGACCCGCAGACTGGACGAGGCCAGTACGCGGGCCCTATTTTCAGATCCTTGTCACCTTCCTTTTCACAGCTTCAAATTCGCTTGTTACAAAGTCTATTCGCCAGGATGTTGAGCATCTCCCCACAAACGCGCAGGCCTTGATGTATCCGCAACGTCCTCGCTTGAAGACGTTCGTCTAGTCGGTTTGGGTCGGTACTTTCGAACACGAATCTGCGTCATCTCCCGTTGCGGCTTTCTACGCCTTGTCTGCTTTCGGGACTCCTGTCTGTTTGCTTCAACCTTTGCATCCGCTCGTTGCGTTTCGAGCTTAGCTACTTGGGCTGCAACCTCTGCACCGTCGTCTTGCCGCGTTCGCAAATCTGCATGCACGACTTCCTCATCGTTCACTGATAAATCATGGTTTTGGGCTAAAACAGAGCTTTCGGCCTGACTGAGCTGTTCAAGCCCCTTACTTTTCGTCTCGAGCAGTTCGAGAGAGTGTTCAAGCACATCCGAAAACAGTCCTTCATCTTTGAAATCCTGCGACTGATAAATCTCCACTAGTTGCAAAATGTCTAAGGGCGCTCTCAGCATGGCAGCGATATAGACACCCCAGTCATCTGCTCCGCTGACTTCACGAAGGTAGGTCTCCACCAGTTCCTTCAACAGCCCAGCATCCCAGGCGTGTTCGTTCATATGGCTGTTCATAAAATAAACCAAGTCTGACAAAGGGGCGCCAGGACCCACACTGTCGTAGTCAACAATGGTGTAGAACTCTCCATCATAGCGAATGTGCGCCGCGGAAAAGTTGCCGTGACAGACCCACCCCATTGCACACATTTGCGTTTCGTGCGTTGCAAAATCAAGCGCAGTCAGCCTATCCATGGCTTCCTGCGTACGAAGCAGCACATCTTGAGCAAAACCGAGAAAGAGACGCTCAAACTCCGTCCTTTCTGTCTTTTCTCGCACGTCTTTCCAAAATGATGCGGACTTGTCGTACAAGCGTTGGAGCTTTTCCTGGAATCCTTGTGCAGGTCTGACACTGTCTCCTGTGCCAAGAGCCCCCATGGTGTTCCGTTGCCACAGCGCAAGTTCTTCAACGGCCCGCGCCATGTGTTCTTTGTGACGGACTTCCAATGCACGCCCGCCGATCCAATCAGTCATATAGTAGAACCGGTTCCCGTCTCGTACGTAGGGGTCTCCATACCGATTTCGGATAAACCGGGGAACTCTGGGAACACCCTGTCCGGCTAGGTATTCCGTCACGGTAAAGGCATTTTGTACGTTCGCCAGCCTTTCCGAAACCGCCTTAACAGCTCTGGCTCCGAACATCGTCTGTAGTTTCACTGTGTCTCCCACCCGACGGATTCGCACCGGAACGCAGTCATATTCTTCGACAATATCCGCCGGGATCCCATAAGAGTGAAGCATGCGTAGTACACTTGACTGAACGTCCCTCACTGAGTTCCCTCCTCAGCCTCGTGTTTTATCAAGAAGCCTGTTGCTCACTGATTTCTGTTGTTCCATTCGGCGCTTCCATGCTGAGTCACTTGAAAGATTTACACGACCTGTTCGAACACCGTGAAGCATCCGCAGGCCTTGATGAGGAAAGGCGACAAACGCCAGTACCATGGTTTTTTCATCCTCATCAATGGGTTGATGGAGCGCATAAGCGTCCATTGCTTCCATGACGCCGTCAACATGTCCAGACTCAGACACATCTAGACACAAGGAAGCTAAATCATACAAAGGAGTATCACGAACTGGTGCGGAAACCTGGTTGACTGCCATCCGTCCGTCTGGCAAGCGAAGGAGACTGGACAGTCTGTAACCGTTCCATGCAATCCCACCGGGTTTACTTGCGGACCATTCGTTGTAGCCTTGCTTTTCAAGTAATTCGACGGCACGGCCGCTCACGTCGATCCAACTGTCAACCAAGTCGCTCCAAGCTTTTGTATCTTGTCGACGAACCCTATCTCTGGCAAAAGTCCTCTCGGTGACAAACAACTCCTGCGCCGACTTTAAACTCTCTATCCACGACCCTAATCGGTTGTGCATGACATTGCGGTAAGGCTGGAGTTCGGCTCGCCCTTCTGCCAACGCAGTGTGGAGAAGACCCAAGTTTTCACCAGCCTGCAAAACATCGTATGGTGTGACCTGCAGAGGTCTCCCCTCAAAAACATTGCTCACATACATGACTCTTCCTTCATTCACCCTCCGCGCCCGCTCTTGGTAGACATTCTTCAAGTGGCGCTGCACGAGCCGTTGCCCCTGGTGTGCCAAAAGGTCTCCCGCAGTTCTCTTTACGGCGGCCTCGTTGACGGAGGCAAGCACAGCTTCAAATCTGCCCTGCCTCCCCTTTAGTTGGACTCGTTTTGAATCTACTGGAACGATGTTTGTGACAGCGAGCTCGTACGTATCCACGTGCGGACCAAGGGTTTGCCACAACTCCTTTGCCACGTTGCAGAACCCCCTTCTGTCTGACAGACAACCTTCCCGTTTTGCTTACGCTTCTTGTTGCTGTTCAGATTCCGGAACTGCCAGTGACTGACCAGGATGGACCACAGTATCCCGGGTCAAGTGATTCATCTGTACTAACTCATCAGCAGAACAATTCAAGCGCACAGAGAGGTCTTCCAGTGATTCCTCGTCCTCCACTATCACGAAACGAAGAGTATACTGTGTATCCGGCCCGTCAAAGTCCACAAACGACCACATATCTGACGACATGGACACAGATTCCGCCCTCGTCTCGGCTTCGTCGTCAGACTCTCTCAGAACTACTTCGGGAGTCTCCCCATCGCCAGCTTCTTCGCTGACAGCATTGCGATGACTTGCCTGGTGCTCGTTCTGTGTCTCTTCAGGTTGTACTGCGCCGACATCGGGAACCTGGTGCTCAAAATCGAATTCAACGACATTGTCGTTGTCAGGCTGCTGCTGCAGTTCGTCCAGCGAAGGCTCTGCTACATGGCGATGCTCCTGAGAGAATGCTTTGTAAACAGCAGAACTTTCGCCTGGATGGCCCTCCTCAGAATCCGAGAGGTATCCCTCCCTCTGCTGGCTTGCCTCTGTCTGCGGTGAACGTTCCGCTCCAAACAATCTGTCGAGTCTGTGCAACTCGGAGCTGGAGAAATTCTCCGACTCATCCCCTTCTGGAGACGGCCTGCCAACTTGCGTCTCTGCCATCTCCTGACCGCCTCGTGCTTCACTGACTCTGTCCGCGTCTCCCACGTCGGATGTGTGCCTCATATCAGGGTTCTCATCATGCTCTGCATCCGTATAGGCTGGCGTAACATCCATATCGTCCTCTGACCCTCTGGTAAGCTGCAGTTCGTCTGCTGCGTCTGTCTGCCATTGCGGAGTCTCATAGGGGGAGTCATATGGCTTCCGTTCATCCTCAGGATGCGACATCCCAGGATTTGCGCCGCTAGGATTTGAGGCGTCGAGAGGAGGATCATTCACTTCGTAAGCATCATCGTAGAATTCAGGTCCCTTGCTGGAGGCTTGGTGGAACAACAGGTCTCCTTCCTCTTGAGCTCCGCATTCAAAATGGTATCCCTTGTCTCCGTTTAAACCGAGTATGGATAAGTCACCGATGATTCGAATCCACCCTGCGCCAATGACCTCCAACTGCCACGAGGAAATTCGACTGTTGACATTGACAATACCGCGAGGTTGTGCCTTTACAGGAACTCTGAGTATAAATGGGAGTCTATGATGGAGATGATTGACACCATTGCTGGCCATCCCAAACGACAATGCGTCAGACGCCTCCTCTAGGTTCTCGCTCCCAGTGTCGCTCTCCGCACTTGATGGATTTTTTGTATACCCGGCAAAAACGATGGCTCCTTCCAGTACATAGGCATCTCCGACGCGGTCAAACAAGGTTACCTCTGTTGCTACGGTAGCATCCTCGACAATATCTCCGTCGACTACTGAATCTATAAATACTTCTTGATCGATCTCGAGTTGAATTTGTGGACTACGGTCCGAATCTCCCAAGGCTGTTCCCTCCTTTTGCTGAATTAGACAGGATTCCACCATAAATTTATGCCCTGTTGAACTCTGATATGTCCGCACAATAAAAGCCCGTGTGCAGACACAACTGCGCACGGGCCCATAAACCATCGACAGTATTTTAAATCAGGAGGTTGCGGTACACCTGTTTTACAACTGCTGAAAAGCCGCTTTCATTGCTGCTTGCGTGTATTCTAGTTCCCGAGTTGTATGAACTGCAGAGACAAAACCTGATTCCAACTGCGAGGGAGCTATGGACACACCTTCTGTCAACATTAACTGAAAATACTGTCCGAAGCGTTCCTTGTCTGACTCCATCGCTGAATCAAAATCAGTAACAGGTCCGCTGTGAAAGAACAAGCCAAACATTGCACCCATTGCATGTCCATAGACAGGAATTCCTTTTTCACGGCCCAATGAAACAAAGGTGTCCACCAAGGCTTGCCCATAGTCCTGCATTTTCTGATAAACGCCTTGTTGGTCGGCATCCTTTAACATCTGCAGCGACTTCAATCCCGCTGCCATCGCCAAGGGATTTCCAGACAGCGTACCCGCTTGATAGACTGGGCCCGCCGGCGCCACTTGTTCCATAATATCTCGACGACCTCCGTACGCACCAACCGGTAATCCTGCTCCAATTACCTTTCCAAGAGTGGTTAAGTCGGGCTTCACGTTGAAGCGTGCACCAGCACCTCCTAAAGATACGCGAAAACCGGTCATGACTTCGTCAAAAATCAACAGACTCCCGTAGGCCTCCGTAAGCGTTCTGATTCCCTCAAGATAGCCTTCGTTTGGCAAAACACACCCCATATTGCCAGCTACCGGTTCGACAATCACGGCGGCAATGTCTGATCCATATTTTTGGAACAGACCGTTCAGTGCTTCCAAATTATTGTATGGAACAGTCAAAGTAGCATTGGCCGTACCACCTGGAACACCTGGGCTGTCAGGCAACGCAAACGTGGCAACACCTGAGCCAGCCTTGACCAACAGGCTGTCAGCGTGACCATGATAACATCCCTCAAATTTCACAATATAGGGGCGATTGGTATAAGCTCTAGCCAACCGGAGTGCGCTCATAGTGGCTTCGGTTCCGCTGTTGACCATTCGTACGACTTCGATGGAAGGAACAAGTGAAACAACCATTTCAGCCATTTGCGTTTCCAGCTCAGTCGGCATTCCAAAACTTGTTCCTTTAGCCGTAACTCTCGTTACTTCCGACACAATCTCCGGGTGAGCATGCCCCCACATCAACGGACCCCACGACAACAGGTAATCGATGTACCGATTACCATCAATATCGTAGACGTAGGGCCCTTCGCCGTGGTCCGCAAAAACTGGTGTTCCGCCAACGGCACGGTATGCTCGAACAGGACTGTTTACCCCGCCCGGCATCACTTTTTGTGCAGCTTCATATGCTTTCGCAGAACGCTCTCGCACAGATCTTCAACTCCTCTGCATAACTCTATTGCCTCAACGTCGTTTGCGGATTCTGCCTCAGGAAATCCCCTTTCCTATAGGTCTTTACGCCACACAGCCGCCTCTTTGGCATGATAGGTAAGAATAAAATCTGCACCCGCTCTTTTGAACGACGTCAGTATTTCCGGAATCATTGCCCTTTCATCAATCCACCCCTTGGCTGCGGCCGCCTTTACCATGCTGTATTCAGCGCTGACATTGTAAGTGGCAAGCGGAACATTGAACTGCTCACGAATCGTGCGCGTCACATCAAGATAGGAGAGTGCCGGCTTTGTCATGAGCATGTCCGCGCCCTCAAGTATATCCGACTGGGCCTCGCGAACCGCTTCCCGAACATTAGGCGGATCCATTTGATAGGTACGCCGGTCACCAAACGAGGGGGCGGAGTGCGCAGCGTCGCGAAACGGACCGTAAAATGCAGAAGCATATTTAACCGCATACGACAAAATTACTACATTGTGAAACTCCTCTTCGTCAAGTATTCTCCGAATCGCCTGCACCCGCCCGTCCATCATATCAGAGGGAGCTACGACATCCGCACCTGCCCGTGCGTGAGACAAGGCGGTTTGAGCTATGTAATTGAGACTGGGGTCATTGACAATCTCTCCGCCTCGTACAACACCGCAGTGACCTGCCGGATTATATTGGCATAGGCAGACGTCTGTCATGACCAGCAACTCAGGATTTTCCTCCTTTGCCGCGCGAATAGCCTGCTGTACAATACCGTTTTCCGCGTACGCGCCGGAACTCTCATCGTCCTTTTCCTGGGGAATCCCAAACAGAATGATACCAGGAATAGATAGCTCACTAATCTGTCCAATCTCGCGACGGAAATCGTCCAAACCATGATGGTAGATTCCAGGCATGGCATTTATCTCTTCGGACCCGCTTAAACCCTCCTGCACGAACATCGGGTAAATCAAGTCGCCCACATTCCACTCATGCTCTCGAATCAGGTTCCGCATGGCCTGACTGCTTCTTAGACGGCGATGACGTTGAAACCCTCCCATTTTGCATTTCCTCCTTCTATACCTCTCTGAGTTTCGTTCTGGATTTAAAACTTGTCCTGTCGATCCTTCACCCGTTTCACTTTTGGCCGCATAACATCTACCACAGCATCAATGACACTTTCAGAACTGGGGTGTTCAGCAACCGCAGCAACTTCCAGCTCCAGTTTTTCGCAAGCTTGCTTTGTGGTCTCACCCACTACCACAAATTGCACATTGCGCTGTTTAAAGTGCGCTGGACCCACTTGCTTCAGCAGACTCTTCACGGCCGACGGACTGAAGAGCAGGATAGCAATCCGTTCTGCTTTGAATAAGTCCTGCCACCTTGCTCGTGGAACATGGCATTCGACGGTATCATAACAAATGCACTCATCCACTGCATAACCTGCATCACGGAGGTTTTCTATGAATTGAGTGTCCGATAAATTGCCCCGCGGTACAAGAAATCGCGTGTTAGGTTTCCCTGCAAAGGATTCAATCATGTGATGAGCTAGTTCTACACTGCTGCGCACACCGTGGTAAACCTCGGCAGCAATCCCGTGATTTGCTGCAACCTCTTTTGTTTTCTCAGAAATAGCAATCCAAGTAATACTACTTTCCGGAAGCTGCCGGCCCACTCGCTTTGCAGCAGCATCCAAGGAACGAACCGTGTTTGCAGAAGTGAGAACCACAACGTCATAATCTGATAGATTTTGAATCATCTGGTCTACACGTGCATTGTCACGATAATGAATTTCAATTACCGGAGCAATGTGAGGCACACCGCCCAAGTCACAGATTCTCTCAATCATTCCCTCAGCTTGTTGTGAAGGACGTGTAATGATAACGTCAACGCCCTTCAGCGGCAAACTCACACCGTTTTTCTCTCCGGATTTCATGAATCGCTCACCCTCACTGCGTTCAGGATTTCCTCTGCCCCCTGGTCTCGCAATCTGGCTGCAACCTTTTGACCAAGTTCCGAAGCGTTCCTGCCGCGGTCTTCTGCCCGGATAACTGTAGTTCCGTCCTCCGCCGCGACCAGGCCTTTTAAATGAATGTCTCCATCTTTGTCAACGGTCGCAAATCCCGCTAAAGGAACTTGGCAACTGCCGTCTAAGGCTGCTAGCAAGCTGCGTTCTGCCAAAGCCGCAGTCTGGGCAGCTTCGTCCGTCAAACGAGCCAAGAGCTCCAACACGTAATCGTCGTCTTTACGACATTCGATTCCGAGAATCCCCTGTCCCACCGCCGGAAGACAATCGTCTGGTTCCAAATACTGCGTAATGCGTTTCGACCAGCCCATACGAGCAAGTCCAGAGGCTGCAAGAAGAATGGCATCGAAATCTCCACGCTCCATTTTTGCGATGCGTGTATCAATATTTCCGCGGATGGACTCGACGCGAATATCAGGTCTTAACGCCCTTATCTGCGCCATTCTACGTAAGCTTGACGTACCTACTACGGCCCCTTGAGGAAGCTTTTGCCAAGGTACTTCGTCTCGGGATAAGAATGCGTCTCTAGGGTCTTCTCGTTCCGGCACGCCTCCAAGGGCGAGTCCGTCCGCCAACCGGGCAGGCATGTCTTTCATGCTGTGCACAGCCAAGTCAGCTTCGTTGCTCAACATTAGCTGCTCAATTTCTGAAACGAATAAGCCTTTTCCGCCCACCTTAGACAATGTGACATTTAGAATCGTATCTCCTCTGGTTGTCACAGGCACAATCACAAACTGCGTGTCCGGTGCGAGCTGTTGCATTTTCGAAATGACCCATTTTGTTTGAGTCATCGCCAAGGCGCTTTTTCGTGATGCCACGCGAATCGTTCTCATAACTAGTCCTCTCAATCCTTCATTCTTAAAAGCTTGTCCTCTAGCAAGCAGTTGCCTTATATTACAGTGCTCACGAGTGGTCAATTACCATGATGAAACACGGAGATATTGCTTACAATTAAGAAATTAACGACAACCCCTATAAAGCATATCAAACTATACCCCGCTAAGCGACGTCCGCCCCATCCCGACCGCAACCGCAACATCAAGTAAACACCGTACATAATCCATAAAACTACAGTGGCAATGGGCTTAGGATCCCAAAATTGAAACTTCCCTATACTAATATTCGCCCAAATCATACCTAGTAGCATGGATATAAGCAACAGCGGCAGGCCAACAACAATTGACCCAAAACTATAGCGATCTAGGACATCGAGGGCAGGCAAGCGAAAATACCACGCACTCCACTGCTTCTTCCTCAGCATGCGCTCTTGAATCAAATACATGACGGAAAACAAGAAAGCAAATGCAAAAGCAGCATAACTCAGTGCAGCCGTTGCGATGTGCAAAACCAGCAGGTCTCCCTGTCGATGGGGATAAATCACGTCGGTTCGACCCACAATATCAAAGACAACCATAAAAAAAACGAG
The DNA here is from genome assembly GCF_016406125.1 of Alicyclobacillus sp. SO9. NCBI lineage: Bacteria > Bacillati > Bacillota > Bacilli > Caryophanales > Alicyclobacillaceae > Alicyclobacillus > Alicyclobacillus sp. SO9. The sequence goes on from NZ_CP066339.1 coordinate 2,895,398, forward strand.
AGCGTTTGCAAAGAACAGAAGCATTCCAACTTGAAAAAAGGTTTGCACGACGACAGCAACGAGCAAGATAATCCATGACAATAGAAGCAACAAATCAAACCGGTTGTATACCGGAGGTGTTCCAAACCGCTCCAAACGAAGGAGCAGGTACGCCGTCAACAGCCCGAAAACAGCAAATAACAAAATAAGCGCCGTTCGATTAATCGTCCGGCGCGGTTGTATAGAGTCCATAAAGAATAAAACCAAACTCGCAGCGTACAGGATAATCATACCATCATACAGAAGTCGACTCCAAACCATTGCTGCGCTCCTTAGCGAAGTACCGGATGCAGTTGCAGTTCGTCACCTTGCCCATTTTCTTCTGTTAACAATGAATCCCGCCATTTTCGCAGCATATCTATAAATCCCGGCTCTGCCAGCTCGGTAAGGCGAACATCACCCGTGTTCGACTGAGCAAGAATGTTGCCCTTCGCAGCTTCCAGCAAATCCGTCGACGCGATTCCAAACAACTGAGCAAAGACGCTTATCTGCCTTGTGCCACCCGGAGTATTTGCCAAATCTTTTAAATTCTTGACCGGATCTCTCAATAACTGATTGACAATGCTCATCGTGTGTTTGTTAATCAGTTTTAGTTCCCGCTCAGACAAATCCGGAAGCTTACGCTGTAAGCTTTCCATGACTTCCGACTGAACCCTGGTGCCTTTGTCACGAATTGCAGTGATAAGCGGTACTACTTCTTGTTCAGACAGCCAGTGTGAATACTCTCGCAAGACACTCTGTATCATATCGTCCACTATAACCGATTGACGTTTTCTTTCTTCCACATTGGCAGCGACGACACCTTGTAGATCATCAATATCATACAAATAGACATTACGCAAGTCCCCCACAGCCGGGTCAACGTCTCGAGGCACTGCAATATCGATGACAATCATTGGCCGATTGCTGCGCGCCTTCAATGCCGACATCACTTGATGCTGAGCCAGCACCATTGACTGAGAACGCGTGGATGAAATCACAATGTCCGCTTCGCTCAAACACTTATCGAGCTCATCCCATGGATATGCTGTTCCTTGAAACTGCGAAGCCAACTCCTTCGCTTTTTCAAATGTTCGATTCACCACCGAGATGTCATAAACGCCGTTTGCATGCAGGTGCTGTGCTGCCAGTGCGCTCATTTTTCCTGCGCCAACCACCAATACCCGCTGCCCCGACAAGTTGCCATATATCTTCTTTGCCAATTGCACCGCTGCATAGCTCACGGAAACAGGGTTCTTACCAATGTCCGTTTCCGTCTGAGCCTTCTTTCCGAGTTCTATCGCAAGTCGAAATAATCGATTAAGTAAAAGACCGGTATTACCACTGTCTGAGGCAAGCAAATAAGCGTTGCGCACCTGTCCCAGAATTTGCGTCTCACCTATTATCAAGGAGTCCATCCCGGATATCACTTTCATTAGATGAACGACAGCTTCTTCACCCCGATGAACGTATAAGTGCTGTTCCAGTTCTTGTCGAGAAATCCCAGCGCGTTTCGTCAACAAGGACTTTAAGTAATCCTCGCCGGCTTTATAAGAACTTACTACTGCATAGATTTCAGTCCGATTGCATGTAGAAAGTACGACACTTTCCAAGACAGTACTTGTGTTGCGAATCTGCTCCAACACTTCATCCAAATCCACATCGGAGAGGCTGATGCGTTCGCGCACATCGACAGTTGCAGTATTTTGATTTAGACCTAGAGCTACAATATGCAACTTGCGAACACCTCCGTTTCAGAACTAACTTACAATCTATCACCCATTATATCACGCTGTAGAAAACCTACATGGCGAGAGTTTGTCAGTTCTTTGGCAGATTTTCAGCTTCTGTTCCTGTGTTGTCATCCTGTGTCGCACTTTGAATATATTCCCACATTTCGTCTATTCCGATACTTTTTGCTGCCGAGACACCTAAAACAGGATAAGGAGACGCCAATACCGTTCGAATCCGTTGTAAGGAAGCTTTCACTTTTGTCTTAGGCAGCTTGTCTATTTTGGTTGCGACAACAACAATTGGAACCCCTGTATCAAGCAGCCATTTGTGTCGCGCGATGTCGTCTTTTGTCGGGTCATGACGACTGTCAATGAGATGAAATACAAGACGGAGTACATCGCGTTTTGACAAGTACGTATCCATCATCCGAAGAAACTGGCTTCTCTGCTGCTTGCTGACTTGAGCATAGCCGTACCCGGGTAAATCACCAAATCGAATTTCCTGATTGACTCGATAGAAATTAATCTGCTGCGTTTTACCTGGTTGCGATGAAATTCGCGCTAAGGACTTTCGCCCCAACAATTTGTTTAGGAGTGAAGACTTCCCTACATTACTGCGACCAACAAACGCAACTTCCGGAAGCCCATCCAGCGGCCACTGGGACGGCCGCACAGAGCTGATCTCAAATTCTGCACTTCGTATTTTCACTGGTGTGCGTTCTCCCCCGACGAGTAGTCTTCATGTACCAGATTGTGAATTGGGGCTTCCTGAGCAGCGTAGCCCGTACCGCCTGCTTCTTTCTCAAGCGCTCGTCTCAAGACCTGATCCATACGCTCTACCGGTATAAAATCAATTTGGTCGCGAATTGACTGCGGAATATCCCTTAAGTCTTTTACATTATCTTGCGGAAATAAAATGGTCTTGATGCCTGCTCTGTGTGCCGCAAGACTTTTTTCCTTCAATCCGCCAATCGGCAGAACACGGCCTCGAAGCGTAATTTCCCCCGTCATGGCAACCGTGCGGTCCACACGCCTGTTAGAGAGTGTGCTCGCAATGGCTGTTGCCATGGTAATCCCAGCTGAGGGACCGTCTTTCGGAATGGCGCCCTCCGGCACATGCACGTGGATATCTGTGGTGTCGGCGAAATCTACGGAAATCCCCAAATCAGCCGCGCGGGAGCGGACATATGATAAAGCAGTTTGAGCACTCTCCTTCATCACATCTCCCAGATGGCCAGTCAGCACAACCTTCCCTTTTCCAGGGACAGTGGTGACTTCAATGGTTAAGGTGTCTCCGCCTGCCGCCGTCCATGCTAATCCAGTGACAACGCCAACCTCATCTTGCTCCTGAATTTCCCCATGGCGGAAGATTGCCGGGCCAAGGAAGTCAACCAGCACCTCGCCGGTCATTTGAACCCTTTTTTGCTGGCCCATTGCGATGCGCTTGGCGGTTTTTCGGGAAACAGACGCTAAGTACCTGTCAAGTTGTCTGACCCCGGCTTCACGGGTATAGTCGCGAATTAACTGCAGGAGAATTTCATCTCCAATTCGCAGTTTGTCGCCTTTAAGCGCATGGTCTTCCTTTTGTTTTGGCAACAAATGACGCTTCGCTATTTCCAATTTTTCCAATTCGGTATAGCCTGATATCTGAATGATTTCCATTCGATCACGAAGCGGCCCCGGAATTTGCGACAAATCGTTGGCTGTGGTGATAAACAGTACGTCTGACAAGTCAAAAGGTATCTCTATATAGTGGTCTGAAAAGGAATGATTCTGCTCAGGGTCGAGAACTTCAAGCATAGCCGATGCGGGATCACCTCGAAAATCGCTCGCCATCTTGTCAATCTCGTCAAGTAGGAATACGGGATTCTTAACACCCGCCTGTTTCATTCCCTGAAGGACTCTACCGGGCAAAGCCCCAATGTAAGTCCGCCGATGTCCTCTTATTTCCGCTTCGTCTCGTACTCCGCCAAGAGATACTCGAACAAAGGGGCGCTTTAAGGACTTCGCCACCGACTTCGCCAAGGAAGTCTTACCGACTCCCGGGGGACCTGCCAAACAAATGATGGGCCCCCGTTGCTTTGAAGCCAGTTGCTGAACAGCAAGAAACTCGAGAATTCTGTCCTTGACTTTTTCAAGTCCATAGTGGTCCGCTTCCAGGACTTTTTCAGCTCGTTGCAACTGCACCTTGGACGCAACCTGTTCAGTCCAGGGCAAGGCTAAAAGCCAATCTATGTAGGTCCTTGCCACTGTACCTTCTGCTGACGCCGTGGGGATCCGTTCCAGGCGTTCGAGTTCCTTCTCAAGGCGCTCTTGCACTTCTTCAGGCAGTTTCTTATTGGCCGCTGTTTCGCGAAGCTCGGCGACTTCCTGGCTACGCCCTTCTTTCTCTCCAAGTTCCTTCTGAATCGCCTTCATTTGTTCCCGAAGGTAGTATTCCTTTTGTGTTTTTTCCATCTGCTTTCGAACGCGTTGGTGGATTTTCTTCTCAAGCTCGAGAACTTCCCGTTCGTCCGATAAAATTTGAAGCAGGCGCTCTAAGCGTGTATGAACACTAAAGCACTCCAGGATTTCCTGTTTATCTTTAATCTTTAACGGCAGGTGTGAAGTGATGACGTCAGCCAGCCTGCCAGGTTGCTCAATATCAAGAACGGAGTGATATATCTCTTGGTCGACCTTTTTCGATAACTTGACATAATGTTCAAACTGCTGAAGAACGCTTCTCATCATGGCCTGACTTTCCGAATCTGGGGCTTCACTTTCATTATCCGGTACCCGACGCACGCGTACCTCAAACCACTCGTCCAACTTTACAAATTCACCGATTTGAACGCGTTCCATGCCCTCTACCAATACACGAATGGTACTGTTTGGAAGCTTCATCATTTGCTTTACGCGGACTAGCGTACCGGTCTGATACAGGTCTTCCCGCTCTGGACTATCGACTTGACCATCTTGCTGAGAAGCAAGCACAAGTATGTGTTCATCCAACATGGCTTTCTCCAGTGCCTTAACGGATTTTTCGCGTCCTACGTCAAAATGCAATACCATTGACGGGAAAACTAGAAGACCTCGCAGCGGTAACAGTGGATACACTTCCATTTTGTCGTTCTTTGTTGGCATTACTCCACCCCCAGAAAGCAAACAGTGACGAGACATCTTCACTGAACAGCTTGTATTCTTACAATAGGTCACCGTAACCTAGTTGGCATACATTGTACAAAATCAGCAGTTCAAAGTCTAATTTCTACAATAGTATCGACTCACTGCAGCAACCCTATGTTAAACAAGTCTCTTTACTGTATGCTGTTAACCGTCCCAGCGCTCGAAAGGGGATCCACAACCTTAACGCTGTTTTTGAGGAAAGAGGCTTCCATTCCTCCAGATAGAGCCAAGCGGAGGACGTCTTCGAATCTTTCCACGGGTACAATTTTAATATTCTCATATTGCGTAAAATTTTGCTGCCAGTTTTCTCTTGGAATCAAAACTACATCAATACCAGCGTCTAGTGCCGCATCAATTTTGGCAGGAACTCCGCCCACTGGTTTGACCAGTCCGCGGATGGATATTTCCCCAGTCATGGCTACCGATGGGAGCACAGGCACTTGTCGAATCGCGGAGAAAATGGCAGCAGCCATGGACACGCCAGCACTTGGCCCGTCTACAGGCATACCGCCAGGGAAATTGATATGCAAGTTGTACTCGGTCGTATCAATTCCCGCATAGCGGCGCAGTGTCGTTAAAACATTGTCCAAAGAAGCCTTAGCCATTGACTTGCGGCGCATTGACCTATCCCGGCCATTCATTGTCTCTTCTTCAACCAGTCCCGTAATCGTTAAGGTTCCTTCTTTGCCTGGTGAAGGGCTCGCTTCCACTTCGATTTCCAGCAAAGTTCCCATGCTGGGACCGTAAACTGCCAATCCGTTGACAACGCCAATCTGTGGCTCAGACCCAACCTTGACATCGGGTCGCGGGTTGAGTTGGCTAAACTGAATGACCCACTGAACATCCGCTTGTGCAATGTTACGGCGAGATTCGGTCAATGCCAAGCCTCCTGCTATTTGCACGATATTAACAGCGTCACGTCCATTGGTAGCATAGCGAGTGACTTCCTCTATCGCAGATTGGTCCATGGGCATTGAAACCTTTACGGCGGCCTTCTCCACTATAACCCCAATTTCAGTCTTAGTGAGAGGCTTAAAAAAGACTTCCATGCAGCGCGAACGGACTGCCGCCGGAATTTCCTCAGGCGACCGAGTTGTTGCACCGACCAAGCGAAAGTCTGCCGGCAACCCATTCTGAAAGATGTCATGGACATGCATAGGAATGGAATGGTCTTCTGAGCTATAGTAAGCGCTCTCCAAAAACACCTTTCGGTCCTCTAACACCTTTAACAGCTTATTCATTTGGATTGGATGCAACTCACCTATCTCATCAATGAACAGCATGCCGCCGTGAGCTTTTGTCACAGCCCCCTGTTTCGGTTGGGGAATCCCTGCTATGCCCATGGCTCCGGCACCTTGATAAATCGGGTCATGTACCGACCCAATTAATGGATCCGCAATCCCACGTTCATCAAATCGCGCCGTGGTGGCATCAATCTCTACGAACTTGGCATCACTCTTAAACGGAGAACCCACGGTATGTTTCGCTTCTTCCAACACGACCCTTGCTGCAGCAGTTTTTCCGACTCCAGGAGGTCCGTAAATTAGAACATGTTGAGGATTTGGCCCGCACAGTGCCGCGCGCAAGGCCTTCAGCCCGTCCTTTTGCCCGACAATATCTGCCAGGGAAGCAGGCCTCGTCTTTTCCGACAACGGCTCGCTGAGTGACACGGTACGCAGTTTCCTTAATTTATCCAGTTCCTTACGAGATTCACGTTCAATTGCGTGACGATTACTATTTTGTTGCTTTAACAGGTTCCAAAAATACAAGCCGACAACCACGGCGAAAAACACTTGAATTACCGCGAGAATTGTAGTGGTCATTCGAACCCCTCCCTCATAACATACACTAGAAGTCAGTATGTCCACGGCAAAAGGGAGGTAAACAAAAAACTCGCCGGAAGTACCGGCGAGTTTCCAAGTGCCTATTACATCAGCACCCTACGCTGTTTCTTCAGATTTCCTCATTACCTTCGTGGTCTTACCATCTTTGCCCAAAAGCAATGGTCCTTGTTCATCACGCGCAGCTTCCGCCGTGATAATGCACTGCTGTACATCATCTCTCGACGGCAGTTCGTACATTACGTCTAGCATGATACCCTCAATGATGGAGCGCAATCCTCTCGCCCCGGTACCACGTTTAATCGCTTCTTTCGCGATTTCTTCCAACGCATCCTCACGGAACTCAAGCTCAACCCCGTCAATCTCAAGCAACTTCTCAAACTGCTTAACCAAGGCATTTTTTGGCTCCACCAGGATTCTCTTCAAAGCGTCATCATCAAGCGCATCCAACGTACTTACAACAGGAAGCCGTCCAATGAATTCGGGAATGAGCCCAAACTTCAACAGGTCTTCCGGGAGCACCTTTGATACGACAGAACGCTTCGAGTTCTCTAGTGGATTTTCGGATTGTTGACCAAAACCAATCACTTTGTTCCCAAGTCGACGCTTAATAATTGGTTCGATACCGTCAAAAGCACCGCCACAAATAAACAGTACATTGGTGGTATCTATCTGAATAAACTCTTGGTGAGGATGTTTGCGTCCGCCCTGTGGAGGCACACTTGCAACAGTTCCCTCAAGAATTTTCAGCAGTGCTTGCTGAACGCCTTCCCCAGACACATCTCGAGTAATAGACGGATTCTCCGACTTACGTGCAATTTTATCGATTTCATCGATGTAGATAATCCCGCGTTCAGCCTTTTCTACATCATAATCGGCCGCCTGAATCAATTTCAATAAGATGTTCTCGACGTCTTCGCCAACATAGCCTGCCTCTGTCAAAGAAGTCGCGTCAGCAATTGCAAAAGGCACGTTCAAAATACGAGCAAGTGTCTGCGCCAAAAGCGTTTTTCCGCTTCCAGTCGGCCCAATCATCATAATGTTACTCTTTGCGAGCTCCACATCATCGTTCTTTGTGCCCGACGCGTTGATGCGTTTGTAGTGGTTGTACACTGCCACAGATAAAGACTTTTTCGCCGCATCCTGACCAATTACATAGTCGTCAAGAATTTCCCTTATGCCTGTCGGTTTTGGAATATCCTTGAGCTCAAAGTCCTCTTCCTCACCGAGTTGCTCTTCGACAATTTCATTACACAACTCAATACACTCGTCACAAATATAGACGCCGGGACCAGCCACAAGCTTCCTCACCTGTTCCTGCGTTTTACCACAAAAAGAGCACTTCAACTGTCCTTTTTCCTCGTTAAACTTAAACACAAAGGTCCCTCCCTCATAAGAACCAATCTACCCCGGAGGGCCAAGGCAAGAACGCCGACTGTGGACAAACTCGCCTTGAAATTGCATCGATTATAGCATTACCGATGCGAACACTCCAATACCTCTGGACTATGATGCAGAGGTGATGACTTCATCGATAATGCCGTATTCCTTTGCCTGATGGGCGGACAAAAAGTTGTCCCTATCCGTATCCTTTTCCACACGTTCATATGGCTGACCCGTGCGTTCAGAAAGAATTCGATTTAACTTTTCTTTTGTCTTTAGAATCCAATCCGCATGGATTTTAATATCGGATGCCTGACCTTGAACGCCTCCAAGCGGCTGGTGAATCATGATTTCACTGTTGGGCAACGCATACCGCTTTCCTTTGGCTCCAGCAGCCAAAAGAAACGCGCCCATACTAGCCGCCAATCCGACACACATCGTGGAAACATTTGGCTTAATGTGCTGAATCGTATCGTAAATTGCCAAACCGGCAGTCACAGAACCACCAGGGCTGTTGATGTACAATTGAACATCACGGTCCGGATCATCTGCCGCCAAAAACAGCAATTGAGCAACTACTGAATTTGCAACGTAGTCATCAATGGGCGTTCCCAATAGGATGATTCTATCCCTTAACAAACGGGAGTAAATATCGTACGAACGCTCACCACGACTTGTCTGTTCGATAACAATAGGTGTCAAACTCAAGGCTGGCCCTCCTCATATCGATTCCAAACAGGATATTACCCGTTTGAGAAAACAAGGCACGAAAACGTGCCTTGTTCCTATACGTTGCTCTCTTATTATTGTACACCAAATCATGCTACTTTGCTATTCTCAACCAAAAAGTCAATGGTTTTTCGATTTCTCACATCGTTCTTAAGTCCGGCTAACCCTGGGTCTCTCATATTCAGCATTTGCTCAACGCGTTCAACTTCGAGCTGAGCCGACTCAGCAATTTTCTGGATTTCGGCTTTCACTTCGTCCTCAGTTGGCTCGAACTTCTCCGCCTCCGCCACAGCCTCAAGAACAAGCCCGGTGCGAACACTCTGCTCTGCACCCTCCTTAAACTGAGAGCGAACCTCTTGCTGAGACATTCCTGTAAACTCAAGATAGGCATCAAAAGGAATGTTCTGCATCTGCAACTGCTGAGAGAAGTTCTCTACTTGATGGTCAATTTCGTGCTCAATCATCGCCTCAGGAATGTCAACTGTAGCATTGGCGACGACGGCCTTGACGACTTCATCCTCAAGGTAGCGTTTGTGGTCTTGCTCGAGTCGCTCTGCAAGATTCTTCTTCACATCGGCTACATACTCGTCAACAGTCTCAAAGTCACTGACTTCCTGAACAAATTCGTCATTCAACTCACGGAGTTTTTTCCGCTTGACATCATGAAGTGTAACGTGAAACACAGCTTCTTTGTTAGCCAAAGATTTAACATGGTATTCTTCCGGGAATGTCACGTTAATGTCTCTCTCGTCTTCGGGCTTCATTCCGACGAGTTGTTCCTCAAACCCGACAATGAACGACCCTGAACCAATCTCCAGTTGATAGTTCTCGGCTTCGCCGCCTTCAAACTCTTCTCCGTCTACTTTGCCGACAAAGTCGATACTGACCGTGTCGCCGTTTTGTACTTCCCCATCTTCGACCACTTCAATTTCCGCGTGATTCGACCGGATACTGTCAAGTTCCTCATTGACTGCTTCATCCGTCAGTTCAAAGGGCTTATCCTCGATTTCAAGGCCTTTGTAATCGCCAAGCTCGACTTCCGGCTTCACCGTGACGGTAGCTTTGAAAATGAATGGTTTACCATTTTCAAGTTGCACTACGTCGACAGACGGCTGTGCCACGGGTTCGATTCCCGTCTCTTCAACAGCTCCTTCATAGGCGCTTGGCAGCATATAATCTACTGCGTCTTGAAATAGGGACTCCACGCCAAAACGGGCCTCAAATATTTTTCGGGGAACCTTGCCTTTTCGAAAGCCTGGCAGGTTAACGTCCTTTACTACTTTCTTAAAAGCATAGTCTAACGCTTCTGAAAATCGTTCGTTTGAAACTTCAACTTCCAGTACACCAACGTTTTTGTCGGTTTTCTCCCATTTCGCTGTCATGCGATTGATCCTCCCCAAACAACAGATGTTCAATGTGTGCTTCGCTTGGACACGGTGACGTTTGGGCCGACTAACCCGCATTACGCTCGACGCTATGACCAAACAACTCCTGCAAAAAGGCATCTCCGAGATGCGGGAGATGCCCTCGCTTGAAGTGGCGTCTCAGGAGGGATTCGAACCCCCGGCCCACAGCTTAGAAGGCTGTTGCTCTATCCAGCTGAGCTACTGAGACATATGGAGCGGGTGATGGGAATCGAACCCACGCGACCAGCTTGGAAGGCTGGAGTTCTACCATTGAACTACACCCGCACGACTCATCGAAAATGGCACCTGTATAGTTTAGACGATTCTACATTAAAAAATCAAGCATCATCTTCATTTGTTGCGAACTGAACCCGGAGTATTAAGTCGGCCAGTGATTCTCCGTGAAGGGTGAAGTGCTGTGCGCGTACGTCATAGGCTTGGCCGTCTTCTGCCAAATCTATATCGAGAACGGCATACGTGCGCTCCGTTCTGCCCCGAGGTTGCGAAAGGCTCCCTGGGTTCAAGAACAGCTTACCGTCTCGTACCAATGACACAGCCTGATGGGTATGTCCAAACACAACAATGTCTGCGCCCGCAGACCTTGCTTGAAGCAAAAGGCTGCCCACGCCGTCCTTCACCCCAAATGTGTGTCCATGAACGAGAAATATAGAAGGTCCGTACTGTGTCAACGCCATGTATTCCGGATACTCTCCTGCAATGTCCCAGTTTCCGGCTACGCCGTAAACATCCCAGTCAACCTTCTCTTTCAGCCAGTCGACGTCAGACGTTTCGTCCCCTGCGTGGAGTACTGCGTCTAATGGTTGCGAGTTTTTCACCGCCTGAAGCAGTTCGTGACGATGTCGATGCGTATCACTCACTACGCACAAACGCACGCCGCACGCCTCCCTCCCACACAGAAGACAAAGCTTGTACTGCACGTCGGCGATGAGAAACCTCATTTTTCTCATCCATGGATAAATCAGCGAATGACTTCCCAAGCGGCGCGTAGAAAAAAAGCGGGTCATAGCCGAATCCGGACTGACCACTTGGCTGGCGCAGGATTGTGCCTTCCACTTGGCCGCGCACTGTTAGGCCAGTTCCAATCTGGTCATTCCAGAGGGCTATGCTGCATATAAAAAATGCCGTCCTGCGATCATTTGGAACGGTGTCCAAACGCTGCAGCAACTTTCGATTGTTTGCACTATCATCTCCGTGTTCCCCAGCATAGCGCGCGGACCGTACTCCTGGCTCCCCGTTCAACTCGGGAACGCTTAACCCGGAATCGTCCGCGAGCACCCATCCTTTCATCGTTCGACTGTAAAATACCGCTTTCTCCATTGCATTCGCCTCGAAACTATGAGCGTTTTCCGGACACTCGTCTATGTCATCAGGCAGGGGCAGAACACTCCATCCAAGCGGTTTTAGCAGTTTGCGATACTCCTGCACCTTGTGCGCGTTCTTGGACGCTATGTAGACTTCCAGCAACAGACCGCAACCTCCTTGCATTCCCGATTTTTCCTGTCATTTTACCTCACCGGCAACTATGAGGACAAATCCTCCAAGACTTTCACGCTATCGCGGCGCTGTTAATAGAACGTCGACGTCCACCGTCTGAATGCACTCTTGTATTTCTTCTTCCGTTGCATTCATCCAAGAGTGCAGAACCTCAGCCATCCTATCGCCGTTTCCTGTGGTGAAGTAACGGTTGGGGCCAAGACGATGCTCACAGAGTCCCGCCTGTTCAAGAAGCAGTCGGTGAACTTCCAGAGCTGTCTCATCTGCGGACGAAATAAGTCGTACTGACGGACCAAGAACCTTTGCAATGGGCTGTTCAAGCAACGGGTAATGTGTGCACCCGAGAATCAGTGTATCAATTTCTAACGCACGAAGCGGCTCTAGCGAATTGTGCACAATCGATTCTACCTCTTGTCCAGAACATTTGCCCTGCTCAACCAAAGGAACAAAGGCTGGACAGCCAAGACTATAAACGCTAATGTTTGGATCAGCAGCGTGAACTGCCAACTCATATGCCCCACTGGCAATGGTGACAGTCGTGCCGATGACACCCACGCGCCCACTCTCCGTCTCCTTTGCAGCAGCTCTCGACCCTGGCTGAATTACACCTATAATCGGTATGTCGAAGCGACGCCTCAGTTCTGGCAAGGCTGTAGCCGTGGCCGTGTTACAGGCCACGACGATCATCTTTACGCCAAGTTGCAGCAGATACTCCACTATTTGAACAGAAAATTCTGTAACTTCCTTGCCGTTTCGATTTCCATAGGGACACCTTGCCATATCCCCAAAATAAAAGATCTGCTCGTTCGGCAAGGTCTTTGCAATGGCTGACGCGACAGTTAGCCCGCCAACCCCAGAGTCAAAGATGCCGATTGGCAAGTCATGCTGCACACTAATCTCCCCCAACTCTTTATCAAACAAAAGCCGAGCGTTACGCATTCTGCGCAACGCGTGCACCTTACCCCATCATCGCGGTTAGGAGTTCCAGCGCGTGGAGGATCTCCTTCTTTTCGTCAAGACTCAAAGATTCCAACACAGCATCTAAATAGGCGCGACGTGCATCCAAGACTTCTTCAATGAGGTGTGCACCCGCAGGCAGCATTTTCACATGTACGACTCTGCGGTCATCCTGGCTGCGTTGTCGAACAACGAAGCCAGCTGCAACGAGGCGGTCAACGAGATCGGTCGTTGTACTATAAGCAAGAAAGAGACGGTTGCTCAGGTCTCCAATGGTCAACTCCCCTTCTTTATGCAAGATGAGGAGGGCGTCGAATTGAGGCGGGGTAATACCGTATTGTTCCAACAAGGTACGACCGCGGCGGCGAACAGTTCTGGCAATCTGACGCAGTTTTTGCTCCATATCTACTACACATTCCGGAATTTCCGGTTTCATGTATTGCACCTCATTCAGGGAGATTCTCAAAAATTGTAGCACCCTCCCCGAGGACCGTCAACGCTGAAGCCTAGCCTAGCCGTCTCATCCATCATCTCCGTCGTCAAATTGCCAGTTCTCCCAGTCGCACTAGTTCGACTACTGCTTGAGAACGACCCTTGACATTTAGTTTCTTCATTACATTAGAGATATGGTTCCGGACCGTTTTCTCGCTGACAAACAATTGTGCCGCAATCTCTTTCGTCGTCTTATCTTGAACCAGTAGTTCAAAAACTTCCCGTTCGCGATTGGTAAGCAGTGACTTGACTCGCATGTCTTTCTCTAAGGACATTCTCTTATCCCTCCTTGTTGTGAAGGTTCACAAGTACGGGATACAGTCAGGTTATCGTATGTAAAGGCGGCAATGAGCGTTCCGCCTTCAGGAGAACATAGGCAGTTACAACAGAATGTTGTATTGTTAAGACAGGTAGAAATGAAGGAGTTGACTGAGGAAGTGGCATCGAACGTCCATGCATTGCAGACTCAGAGCCTTATTTTGCGACGGTGTAGCACCTGCAAAAGAATCAACAGGGTGCCCTTTCAACACGCCACGACCGCCCGTTGCGGAATCTGTGCAGGGGAACTGAGCCTATCCTACTACGACATTCTCGGGGTTGTGCAGTCTGCGGGTCCCGATGAGATTAAAAAGGCCTTTCACGGTGCTGTGCAAAAATGGCATCCTGACAAACGCCGAGACAATGACTCGCGCCAACAGCACTTTCAACGAATTGTCGCAGCCTATCAAACCCTCAGGGACCCGCAGCGCAGAGATTCTTATGATAAAAATGAAGTGATCCGCATTCACGTTCACATACAGCAGACCGACACACGCTCTTCGGCAAAAGCTGCCGCGTCACCATCGAGTTCAGAAAATCAGACGGCCAGACATGACAGTTCTCCATCTACAAGCACGCATCCGAATCCAGCCCCGAGTACGGAACCGACCACCTCGTCCCGCACCCAAATTGACGCCACGCGACAAACAGTCCACTTGGTGGCAACAACGTCCATCATGCTCCTCGGAGTGATTTTATGGGCACTTTTTCAAAGGACCTCAACCAATTCAAATCCTTTGCTGTTATGGATAGCCATTGCAACTGGGTTGTTTGGAGTGGGAAAATTCCTATTTCTTTTGTCTGACCGCTAAAGCAGGTGATTTTCCTGCAGCAATTGTTGTTCGGCAGGGGTCAGTTGGCCCTCTAACTGCTTAAACGCCTGCTGTAACAGCGAGACGTCTACCGGGCCAAACGGCTTATTTCCAGCCAAATGCGTCGCCACCCAAGCCTCGTCAGATGGTGTGAGATACTTGTGTGCGGTGGTCATGAGTACGATTTGAGCCTGCCGCTCGCTGCCCTGAGTCAAAGCCTGTTCAATGTTGTTCCAGTCGGCTGGTGTTAAAGAATGTACCAGCTTGTCTGTGATTTCAAGAAACCGCTTTGTATCTGCTGCTGACCAGTTTTTCACAATACTACTGTCCGACGGAGCACCAGATGAAATGGGCGCAGCCGTCGTATGCACACCATGTACGGTTGAGTTTTGACTTGATGCTGCTGCAGGAGCAGTTCCGTGATTTGCAACAGACCGACCCGCTTTCAACACGCCTGCTGACGTTTGACCTGGGGACTGAAATACTTGTTGCAGATTCTGGTTCATTATCTTCGCAGCCGTACTACGTATCTGTAGACTTCGGTTATGAATTATGGTAGCAGCAGTTGAAACTGTCACAACCGTGACAGCCGCCACTAGAACGGCTTCCACTATCTTTTTCATGCAACTGTTCACCTCTCATCCATCTCTCAGTATGACCACAAATAATATGGTTAAAACAAGGGATGTCATCGGCGCACAGCGAATCTCAGATGAGGTCAAACAACAAAAAGACTGTCCCAAGCTGCCGCACTGAACTTTGCGTCAAAGCAAATGTTCCGCGGCAGATGAGACAGTCCATTCGTTTCAGTCTTTCACACGCTAAAAGTCACGAGACTTTACTTCTTTAGCCAAGACCCAATGGCGTGGTACGTTACTTGGCGGTTCATCGCAGCAATCGAGGTCGTCAGTGGGATACCCTTAGGACACACTTGCACACAGTTCTGCGCATTACCGCACTCATGAATCCCGCCTTCTCCAGCCAAGGCTTCCAAGCGCTCTTCCTTATGCATGGCACCCGTAGGGTGCGCATTAAACAACCTGGCCTGCGATAAAGCAAACGGCCCAATGAAGGAAGTCCTGTCATTCACATTGGGACACGCCTCGACACAAGCTCCACATGTAAAACACCTTGACAGTTCATAAGCCCACTGCCGGTCTTTTTCCGGCATTCTGGGCCCTGGGCCCAAGTCATAGGTGCCGTCTATGGGAATCCAGGCCTTAATCTTCTTAAGTGCGTCGAACATTCGACTGCGATCGACGACCAAGTCTCTGACAACAGGAAATGTCCGAGCAGGCTTTAACCGAATCGGCTGCTCTAATGTATCCACCAAGGCTGTACAGGCCTGTCTGGGCTTTCCGTTAATCACCATGGTACAGGCTCCGCAAATTTCCTCCAAACAGTTCATCTCCCACGTCACGGGAGCCACTGTTTCACCTTTCTTATTCACGGGATTGCGCTGTATTTCCATGAGACAAGCAATCACGTTCATCCCAGGACTATAGGGAACCTCAAACTCATCTTTGTATGTCGGCGAATTTGGATTGTCCTGCCGTTCGATTATCAGTTGCACGGTTTTTGTTGCTGTCGAAGACTCTGCCATCAGGAAGTCGCCTCCTTGTTTACAG
This sequence comes from Alicyclobacillus sp. SO9, assembly GCF_016406125.1. NCBI lineage: Bacteria > Bacillati > Bacillota > Bacilli > Caryophanales > Alicyclobacillaceae > Alicyclobacillus > Alicyclobacillus sp. SO9. The sequence goes on from NZ_CP066339.1 coordinate 2,911,395, forward strand.
CGTAGTTTCGTAAACGGGGTTTTATCAAAGACACGTCAACATCTTCGTACTCGAGCAAGGGGCCGTCCTTTGTCCAGGAAGCCTTGGTCGTCTTCAACCAGTTCTCGTCGTCTCGGTTCGGAAAGTCTGGTTTGTAGTGTGCTCCGCGACTCTCATCTCGAGCCAACGCACCGAGTGTAATGACACGAGCCAACTCAAGCATGTTCCACAGTTGCCGAGTAAACGGGGCCATTTGGTTCTCCCAGCGAGATTTATCTACGAGGCCGATGTTTTTGTAGCGCTCCATCAGTTCCTGAATTTTTTCATCGGCTTCTTTCAATTTGTTGTTGTAACGCACAACGGTCACGTTGTCTGTCATAATCTTGCCAAGTTCGCGATGCAGTTGATAGGGGTTTTCGTCCCCGTCCATCTTGAGAATACCCTCGAATTTATCTTCTTGCTCTTTGCGACATCCTTCAAACACCTCATCAGAGATATCTGCAGCAGCAGTTTTCAGGCCCGAAGCATACTTCACGGCATTAGGTCCAGCCACCATTCCATCATAAATGCAGGAAAGCAAAGAGTTGGCACCTAGACGATTGGCACCATGGTACTGATATTCTGCTTCACCAGCCGCAAACAAACCTGGGATGTTCGTTTGCTGATTAATATCCACCCAGAGGCCACCCATACTGTAGTGCATCCCGGGGAAAATTCTCATCGGTACCTTACGTGGGTCATCGCCAACAAATTTTTCGTAGATATCCAGAATGTTTCCCAACTTCACGTTCAATACGTCTGCGGGAATGTGTGACAAGTCCAAGTAGACCTGATTTTCGCCGTCAACGCCTAATCCCATTTCCACACATACTTTGAAAATAGCCTGTGTTGCAACGTCACGGGGTACCAGGTTTCCGTATTCAGGATACATCTCTTCAAGGAAGTACCAAGGCTTCCCATCCTTATACGTCCACACTCGACCGCCTTCACCACGTGCGGATTCCGACATCAGCCTGAGTTTATCGTCCCCTGGGATGGCAGTGGGATGGACCTGAATGAACTCACCATTGGCATAATAGACACCTTGTTGATATAAGGCAGACGCGGCTGTACCGGTATTAATCATTGAATTTGTACTTTTACCGAAAATCATACCAATGCCGCCAGTGGCCATTATCACAGCATCTCCGCGAAAGGAATGTATCTCCATCGACCGGAGTTCCTGAGCTGTAATGCCCCGGCATGTCCCCTCGTCATCTAAGACCGCACTGAGAAAATCCCAACCTTCATATTTGGTCACAAGCCCCTGTGTCTCATAGCGGCGCACCTGCTCATCAAGCGCGTACACTAATTGCTGACCTGTGGATGCTCCGGCAAACGCTGTACGGTGATGTTTCGTCCCGCCAAACCGACGGAAGTCAAGGAGGCCTTCTGGTGTTCTGTTAAACATGACGCCCATTCTGTCCATCAAGTGAATAATTCCAGGCGCGGCCTCGCACATAGCCAGAACCTGTGTCTGATTGGCAAGGAAGTCTCCACCGTAAATTGTATCGTCAAAGTGCTCCCACGGAGAGTCTCCTTCCCCCTTCGTGTTTACAGCTCCGTTAATACCGCCTTGCGCACAGACGGAATGAGACCTCTTCACGGGTACAAGCGAGAACAAATCCACGTGCATTCCCGCTTCGGCTATTTTAATTGTCGACATCAGACCAGCCAGTCCGCCGCCAACAACGATAATCCGTTGGTCACTCATGTTGCTGCCTCCTTTGCGGCCCTATCAAAAATCTCCTGCGTCAGATTCCCGTCACAAGTTCATCAAGCAACAGGTGTACTTGCCAAAGCGTACAGGGCTGCAATACCTATTCCTGCCAAAGCCACAAAAACAACGACCATCGTGTACGCAGAGACGCGCTGTGCTCTGGCGCCTACCGTGATGCCCCAGTGAATCAGAAACGACCACAGCCCGTTTGAAAAGTGGAACGTCGCTGCAACCACACCAATAATCATAAACCAGTAGTATGCCGGGTCTGCGTTGAGCAGATTGTGCATCATTGCAAAAGTCGGTGCTTTACCCGAAAAACGGGTTGTCCACAAATGGAACACAACAAAAATGAACGTGATGACACCTGTCATGCGTTGCAGGACAAACATCACATTTCTCGTCCATGAGTATTGTCCTGCGTTATACCCGGATGTAAACGCTACATACAAGCCGTATACGCCGTGGTAAGTCAGCGGAACAAAAATGAAAAAGAACTCCACAAAATGTAGAAACGGTATCTGTTGAATCGTCCGAACAGCGTTGTTATACGCGGACGGGCCGTCGGTTGCGGTTGCGTTGGTAAAGAGGTGTTCGAGTAGAAACAGGCCTACCGGAATCACCCCTGCCAACGTATGTAGTCGACGAAAGACAAACTCTGAATGATTTTCCGTCTGTGCCACGCATTTGCCTCCCTTCAGAAAATGACTCCCGAAGCTACCCTCGGACATATGTAAGGGCAGTCTCGTATGACTGCCTGCCGAAACGGGTCCTTCATTTGTCTAACACTCACAAATTTTAATGATTGTCCAAAGATACGTCAAGAAAGTTTGTCGACTTCATACAACAAGTTTCGCAATTCTTTTGGACTGAGATCATGCCAGACAGAGTGACAGACGCATTCTGAGCACAGACTCGATACGTCCGTTTTGCAGTCAGAATGCGCCCTCGATGCCAGTTGTTAACCGTGCCTCCACTTTCAAGACCCGGACAATGTCCTCAAAACAGGCGGCTTACTGATGAAAAAGTCTATCCTCTGGTTTCATGGGAAGCACGTGTTGTAACACAAGTGACTATTTCTCATAGAGATTCTTGAATTGTACGGGCTAGTTTTTCCCCAATCCCTATCTCTTTAAACGCATCAACATCAGCGGACTTTATGGCGTTGACGGATTTGAAATGTTTCAACAGTTTTTTCTTTCGCCCTGGCCCGATTCCTGGAATGTCATCGAGAACGGACCCAAGCCCTGTTTTTTTCCGGGTTTGCCGGTGAAACGTCACAGCAAAACGGTGGACTTCGTCCTGAATTCTCTCTAAGAGATAGAACGCAGGTGAATGACGTTCGATTCTCACAGGTTGATCCTCGTCTTTAAAGAATAGTTGACTCGTTCTGTGCCGGTCGTCCTTTGCTAAACCACAAACAGGAATATCTAAATCCAATTCGTTTTCGAGAATGTCCATGGCAGCCGAAAGCTGACCTTTGCCGCCATCAATCACGATTAAATCTGGCAAAGGCAGGTGTTCCCGCAGGGCTCGCAAGTAGCGTCTGCGAATCACTTCCCGCATGGATTCATAATCATCTGGACCCTGAACAGTCTTAATCTTGTACTTTCTGTACTGGTTCTTAGCAGGCTTCCCGTCAATAAAACAAACCATCGCAGCTACAGCGTCACTGCCCTGTAAATTGGAGTTGTCAAACGACTCGATGCGCCGTGGACGCTCAATGCCGAGAATATCCCCCAAAGATACGACGGCTCCGAGCGTCCGGTCCATATCCTTATCCATAAGCTGCAACTTCTCAGACAAAGCAAGCTGAGCATTCTCCACTGCCATTTGTACAAGTTTGCGCTTTTGTCCGCGCACGGGCTGTAAGCATTTTGTATCGAGCCAATCCTCCAGTGCACCGCTCGGTACACCCTCTGGCAACAGAATCTCCTTTGGAATATCCGAGTGTTGGAAATAAAACTGTTCAACGTAAGACATGAAGTCTTCTTCCGGAACGCCGTAATGCGGTACTGTCGTAACCGACCGCTCAATTAGTTTTCCCTCACGCACATAGAACACCTGCACACAAAGGTAACCCCTGTCCGCCGCATAACCAAAGACATCCCTGTTGATTCCGTCGGTCACAGTAACCTTTTGCTGTTCCATGACTCTTCCAATATGCTGGATTAAGTCACGGTATTCTGCAGCCCGCTCAAAGTGCATTTGTTCAGATTCCTGATGCATTTTCTCTTCCAGTTCCTTTTGAACGGCCTTATGACCTCCGTTCAGGAATTGAGTGATTTCTCCAACAATATCCTTGTAGGCATCCTGAGACACTTCAAATTCACAGGGAGCCAGACATTGCCCAATATGGTAGTAAAGACAGACTTTCTTCTTTAGTTTTCGACATTTACGCAGAGGATAGAGCCGTTCCAAAAGTCTGCGCGTCTCTGTGGCTGAACTGGCATTCGGATATGGACCAAAGTACTTGGCTTTGTCCTTTTTAATCTTTCGAACAATGTCCAAACGCGGATGTTCCTCGTTCGTAATCTTAATATACGGATACGCCTTGTCGTCTCGAAGCATGATGTTGTACTGAGGGTTGTACTGCTTAATTAGATTGCATTCCAACAGCAGCGCCTCAACGACGGTGTCTGTAACGATGTATTCGAAATCGGCAATATTCGAGACAAGCAGTTGCGTCTTGCGGTCGTGGCTGCCGGTAAAATACGAACGGACACGGTTGCGCAAAACCTTTGCCTTACCGACATAAATCACTTCATCAAGCCTGTTTTTCATCAGGTAAACACCTGGCTTTGCAGGCAGCAGGGCTAACTTATCCTGAATCGGTTTGACTGTCACTGACATTTCACTCCTAGAAAAGGCTGCTAGAAGGATTACTATCTCACACTCACCCTATTCTACCTGAGCGACAACTAGCTGTGGTACCTTTTGCGTATTCTGAATCCATTCCATATAACCGTTGGCGATGTGAAACCCTTCTACTGTGCCGCTGAGAGACAGTGCCGGCGGTTGGTCTGTTGTGGACGGATCCGTTAAGGTGCCCATCAAAACCTGCAGTGCATGCTTTGATTTTTTCTGAGAACTTGGTGTAGTTTCCACCCACCACAGGCCGCTCTTGGGACTTTCGACAGCCCAGTGCGGGCGCCCGTCCACGGGCGGGCCGTTCTGCTTTGACACATTCCCTTGCCAGTCAAGCACATACCAAATGGCATTGAGGCCGTTGGACGATGCACTCTGCCCCACAATGCCTTGCGAGACAATTCCGGTCTTGACAACGTCGGGATGAACCAGTTGCCCAGGTACATTGGACAGGGTTTTCCACTTGACCAACGCGTGAGCAGGACTAGTTCCTCTTATCTCATACACCTTCACAGGAAGGCCGGCAGGGGATGACGATCCCGATGTCGACGGCAACTGCCCCTGAACCGCAACTTTCCCGGCTCCTACCGCCACAGTATAGGCATTCGCTCCGTCAGCCTGCGGTACCCAGCTTTTTGCAAGAGCATGCATTTTGGTTGGAAGATCAATCAAATACAGTTGCGTCAGGCCCCCGTCAAATTCCGGTGTTGACCACGTAGCAGTCACTACGCCCCAATCACCTGTGATTTGAAAGGACCAATTTCGAAGCTTCCAGTCACCCCGAATATGCGGTTGCTTCGCTGGTGATTGCAAGTCAAATTCCAGATAAGGTACGCCGTCGGTTTTCAACTTCGCACTTTGCAGCAGCGATTGATAAATTGCAATATGCGGTATAGCATTCTTCGACTTGTAGGTCAACGAGGAGACATATACCGCATCTTTCGTCACACCAACATGTTGAAGTGACGCCCCCGAAGAGACCAGCAACTGTCCTCGTACGTGTACCGGAAGGTTGGACAACGGCGGTGGAAACGAAGCAGACACGCCTGAAGACTGGATATTGTCTGCGGATGCAGCCACAGCGCCCTCCGGCTTCTGATACGCTCCGAATATGACAGCCGAAACTCCGATGACCAGCGTTAAAGCCACTGCATAAGACGTCCAAACTGGTCCGCGGTGATGTCGACTGGCCTCTGATTCAATCATGGCAGCACGCAACAGTTGTTCCAAACGAAAGATAAGTCTGGCGTTGTCAAGTTCTCCGTTCTCTGGGGATACCGCACCCGCTTCGTTTGCTGGATGCTCTCCCGGCAACGATGGGCTCTCTTCCGCCAGAACACGTTTAACCACTTTCACAGTCGTGGCTTGTATGGTAAACCGCGGGCTCTTTTGCAACTGTTTTCGGCCATAGCGGCTTTGTAGTTGATTAAAAACAGACAGGAAGGTTCGATAGTAGGCCGATTCAATTTGGCGGTTATCTGAAGTGATCTGCCTTAATTCAGCCAGGACTTCGTTGCCATAAGCTGCAATCAGTCTATCCATCTCCTGCTTCTTTGCATCCATTGAAGACGACCTTTTCACTTCCTGTCCCCCTCGACATTCATACGTGGACTCCTGTATTCATGATACCTGACCAGAAACGAATCGAAAACAGGAAACTGTTTTCGGTTGGAGTCAATTTGCGGAAATGCTCCATCTTAGAAGACACGCCACCTACCAGCAATGGGCCGGGCGCACAAGTAAAAGAGCGACTTCCGATAGAAGCCGCTCTTGCTACCTTTGGTGGGTCATGAAGGACTCGAACCTTCAACCTGCCGATTAAGAGTCGGATGCTCTGCCAAATTGAGCTAATGACCCACAACTATGGTGACCCTACGGGGATTCGAACCCCGATTACCGCCGTGAGAGGGCGGCGTCCTAACCGTTAGACGATAGGGCCTATTTGCACTTGGCTGCCGAACTAGGACTCGAACCTAGACTAACTGATTCAGAGTCAGTCGTGCTACCATTACACCATTCGGCACTGTCCGTGACAAGTTACAATTATACATACGCACCTATACCTTGTCAACGAACTCAAGACGCATTATCAATCAAATCTCCCCTAGGAACAGACATTTGTCAGAGTTGTGACAAATGTCTGCCTGCGCCAGAGTCAGCCTACATCTGTTTGCGAATGTAGGCAGCGGCGTTCTCCATCCGCGTCTCACATTCTTCCTGACCGAGTAGAGCCATTATGTCGAACAACCCCGGTCCTACCGTCATCCCTGAAAGTGCCAACCGTGTCGGATGAATCAGTTCTCCACCCTTGATGCCCCACGCCGAAATCAATTTGCGATAGTGCTGCTCAAGAGCAGCAACAGTGAACGGCTGTACTTCAGCGAGACTGTCGGCCGCCTTTGCAAGCCGGTCTGCAACGACGGTGCCCAGTTTTATGAAGTGCTTCTTTTCGCCCTTCTCGTCATACTCCGACACCGACTCGAAGTAATATGACATGTTGGCAACGAGATCGTCGAGACTTCGTGCGCGCTGTGCCACGGTCTGAATCACAGTCCGTACCCACGCCAGCCGTTCGCGGCTTTCCGAATTCGTCACCCAACCCCTGTGTTGCATTTGCGCCCAGATTCGATTGATGATTTCGTCCGGGTTCATATTCCTGACATGCAGTGCATTTAACCATTCCAGTTTCTTCACATCGTAAACGGCTGCGTGCTTCGTTACCTTCCCCAAATCAAACAGGTTGACGGCTTCGTCTGCAGCAACAAAATCGTTTCCGTCTCCTGGCGAAAATCCTAACAACAACAGGTAATTCAGAAGTGCATCAGGAAGAATCCCGTCATCCCGATACTCCTGTACACTCGTAGCACCATGGCGCTTGCTCAGCTTACTTCTGTCAGGCGCCAAAATCATGGGTACGTGTGCGAACTTGGGCACCTGAGCCGACAGCGCCTCGAACAACACCACGTGCCGGGGGGTATTGGACAGGTGCTCTTCCGCGCGGATAATATGGGTGATTTTCATTGCAGCGTCATCCACACAACTCGCAAAATGGTACGTAGGTGTACCGTCTGCCTTCCAGACAATAAAGTCATCCACCTCCGCGGCTGCAAACGTGACTTCACCGCGAATCTCGTCCTCAATCTTCACTTCTCCTTCAGCGGGTGACCGAAAGCGATAGACAAAGGCTGTTCCTGCGTCCAGCTTCGCTTTTCGCTGTGCGTCCGACAGGTCTCTGCAACGTCCGGCGTAGCGTGGTGCCCGACCTTCCTTCTGAGCCAACTCCCGGTCTTCCTGAAGCTGCTCTGTCGAGCAAAAGCAAGGATACACCTTGTCATCTTCCACCAGTCGCGCCAATGACTCCTCGTAAACACTCATGCGTTGAGATTGTCGATACGGACCGTACGGCCCCCCCACATCTGGACCTTCATCCCAATTCAAGCCTAACCAACGGAAACTATCCAGAATCTGCTGATATGATTCCTCCGTCGATCTCGATGTATCAGTGTCATCAATTCTTAACACAAAAGTTCCTTTGTGCTTACGTGCGTACAGCCAGTTGAAGTAAGCAGTTCTTGCTCCTCCAATATGAAGTGCCCCGGTAGGGCTTGGGGCAAATCGCACCCGGATTGTCTCACCGTCAAACTCGCTGCCGCCCACTTCTGACTCACCGATGGAACTGCCATGCTTTGTAGTCATTGATTCCGTCTCCTATGTAACATGTTGCCGCCTGTTTTTGGCGGATACTAAAGCCTTCATCATGAAACTATAAAACAGAGGTGATTCATATGTCCAATGAAGGCAAGGATTCGCTGTACAAATCAAAGCAGCACCGAACACCGAATCCGGCACCCAACCCGCATATAACCAGCAAAAACTCAGGTCGGTACCATCCTGCAGTTTCTTCTGATGAAATGGAGCTAGAAACAGTACAAGCATATCAACTCGATATTCAAAATGAAGAATTTCCAGAAGGTCCCTACGGGGCAGCCACGAATGAAACTGAATTGGGGAAGACATCCCCTTGGCAGGAGGGACAAAGGACCATCTCAGCATTTCGAGATCAAAATCCAGTCAGCAGCAACCGGAAGACAGTAACGGACGAACCCGACTGGGAGGATTCGAGAGGTACCATCGAAGGAGAGAATTAGGACAAAAGACGGCGGAGGACATCCATCCTCCGCTCTTCTCTTACACTGCTGCAAGAACATGCTGCATGACTTCGAGCCATGCCTGATTCTCGTCTTCCGTTCCAAATGTGACGCGAATCTGGTCTTCCAACCCAAATCCAGCTCTCACCATGACACCGTGCTCCATTAACAAGTCGGTAACACGTTTTGCATTTCGTACATTCAATAACGCGAAGTTCGCCTCCGTCGGAGTCAGCCCGATTCCCAGGCCCCTTGCTGCTTCAGAGAAAAACTCTCTCGACTGGCGTACATGCTCCTGTGACCTTCGTCTGTGAGACTCGTCCTTCAGCGCCGCGACTGCGGCCCTTTGGGCCACGCGGTTGACGTTAAAGGGCTCCCTTACTCTGTTGACGAACTCCCACAATTCAGTGTGGGCTAAACCGTAACCGACACGCAGACCGGCTAAACCGTAGAGTTTCGAGAATGTGTGAAGAACCACAACACGAGGGTCCTGAAACAACTCTGGATATTCCACAAATCTCTTGTTTGCCACGGAGTAATCATTATAAGCCAAATCCATGACAACCACTACGTGCTTTGGCAGTCTCGACAACAGCCAGTCTGCCTGGCTCGCCGTGAGAATGGTGCCAGTCGGATTATTGGGAGTGCACAGGTACAGCATTTTCGTCCGCTCTGTCACAGCTTCCAACAATCGCTGTACATCGTAACTGAAATCCTCATTCAGAGGAACCTGAATCACATTCGCCCCCATAATTGCCGCACCAAAACCATATTGTGAAAACGAGGGTTTGGGAGACACGACTTCATCCCCGGGATTGAGAAAGGTTTCTGAGAGGAGTTTGATAATTTCGTCCGATCCGTTGCCAACCAGTACATTTTCCAGCTGTAAAGTGTGGTATGCGGCAATGGCTTGACGCACGAGTTCACTTGATCCGTCAGGGTAATGGTGAAGCGCAGTCAGTTCCTCTTGAATGGCTGCAATTGCCTTTGGGGACGGACCTAAGGCATTCTCGTTGGCGTTCAGCTTAACGACGCGCTTCAATCCATACATTTTTCTCAATTCGTCATCTGTTATTCCCGGTACATAGGGTTGTATCTCTTCAATCCCAGGACGCACTTGATCTTTAATCCGGGTCATCACCGGTTTCTCTCCCCTCTCAAGGCCTTTTGCCCATCTTCTTTATCCCTATACAGCGCTAATGCGATAAAGATACGTGAATCTTATCACGCATTGGACACGCCAGACAACGGCATGCCCCGACGAGAAGCAAATTGACCAAGGACTTAGAGCGACCTCAAATCGGAAAACACTTCTACGTTACTGAGCCTGTGCTGGCGAGGTGAGGTGATTACAGCGTAAAGAAACCGACTGCCATGACAATGTAAGCCCCCACAGCCAAAGTCCCTTCGAGCCAATTTGATTCACCATCCATCAAGAGAACTGCCGTAAGTGTGACGGCACCTCCCATCGCAGCTAATTCAGGGAGGGAAAAAGACAAGGGCATCGGATGATGAAAAAAGTAGCTTATGGCAAATAAAACCGGTGCTACAAACATCGCCACCTGCAAACTGCTGCCCACCGCAATTTCCATCGACAAGTCCATACGGTTTTTCCAAGCCATCAATACGGCAGACATGTGTTCTGCTGCGTTCCCAATCAAGGCAATGACAACCACCCCAGTAAACAACTCTGACCAATGTAAGTGTGAGCCAGCCACTTCGATGCTCTGAACCAGCCATTCGCTTTCAATCCCGACCAGCAGTGTCGTTACCAACAGCACTCCCACTGCAGGCAACAGGCGCCAGGGCGGAGACTCTTGTTCGTCTGTAGACAACTGTTCAATCGAATGAAATAGGTCTCGATGAGTAAACAACGAGAATAACAGTCCTAGCATATATACTATGAATGATACGAGTGCAGCGGCAATATAAATCGAAACATCAGGTGAATGAGAACTTCCTCTAATGAAAATGGCTGGAAAAACAAAAGCCAGACCGACCCCCAAGACCAGCATGGACGCGTTGCTTCTCGCTGCTCTTATATTAAACCTCTGAATCGGGTGGCGAATACCGCCAACAACAAAGCTTAGCCCGAGAACCAACAATAAATTACCCAAAATTGAACCAGTAACGGATGCTTTTACTAACGGGAGATATCCGTGCTGCAAAGCGATTGCACCAATAATGAGTTCCACTGCGTTACCAAACGTCGCCGATACAAGCCCGCCAACCCTCGAGCCCGCATGTGCAGCAATTGCTTCTGTGGACCTGCCCATTACCGCGGCCATTGGCACAATCGCCAGGCCGGAACTAATAAATACCAGTGTGGCGCCGCCACCGCTCCATTTTATCAACGCGCTCAACGCCAGCAGCAATACAACAAGCGGCCAGACCCATCTCCCCAAAACCTATCCCACCTTTATCATTTCTCACTAAATGAATTGGTCAGTGATTGATAAGCTCACACTCCAGTTGATACAGTTCTGATCTTACCTGTAATTTCACCCGTACACCAGTACAAGCAAAAGCGCCGTATGATGAAGCTGCGAGCGCACCAGCAGAATACGCTGTACCGGGATTTTCACTGGCGAAGCCAAAAACCGGATGTTCAGCAAACAAAACGGGTGCTTTCCCATGCCGATTTTTCACCGGCAAGGAAAGCACCCGCTTCTTTTGGATGAGGTATGCTCATGACACTGTACGGTTGAGTCACGAAAATAACGGATAGCCGCGTTTTTTTAACGCTCTGACAGCCCACGAACTGAGTCCAACGCCTAACCAACCTAAGAAAAATAAAATCCACTCAGGCGTTGTCATTTGCCCACCCACTGCCGCAATTAAGTAAATGGAAAAGGCCAAATATAAAAGAGGGGCTATCCACCACAGCTTCGTCAGCATATTAAGAGCTGTGCCGACTCCGAAGAGAGTGACAAAGTCAATCAGCCCAAGCATAAACCAAAATAAAAAAACACTTGAAGACATTGCACTACACACATCCCCGCAAGAAAATTGGCGTCGGCAGTCCCATTCGCCGAGCTTTTGAGCATGCAGAATGACGCTAGAAATGACTGGCACCTCGGCACACGGTCAAATGGACGACACTCTGTCTAGTAGTTCTTCCATTCCTCATCATCTGGTTTGGAACCCTTTTGCCGCCGTTTCCTTATAAGCCGAGTGATATACCGAATTGCAAGTACCAGAGCACAAACGACCACAATGGCCCAACTGACCCACGTTAGCTGGGGTACGTTAAACCTCCGCGCTAAGAAATGAAATAGCTCCCATCCCCCAATTGCAAATGCAGCAAACATCCAATCAGGTAAAAAATGATCCATCGTCTAAAATCGACCCCTTCGGACGCCCGAGAACTTGTCCTGATAAGCAAAGATATTATAGCATGTAATGGTTCACATGTTATTATGAGCTTGACCATAGCTACTACAGGAGAGTGAAACGGACATGGCTAATATAGGAAGGAACGTACACGCCTGCCCCGAATGCGAAGGTACGGAGTTCAAAGAAGAAAAAATTGTACAGCTCGATGCTAGCGTCGTTATCCGGGAGGACCTGCCGGTACCAGCCCAAGTCATCTCGGAGCGATATCGCTACATTTGCACCAATTGCAATCATGTGCTGAATCAGCCGTGGAGCCGCCACCAAGGGAAATAATGCCCTTCCACGCGTTTCTCTGCGCTTTCACGGCGGCGGCTGTTCTGAAAGCGCAGACGCGGTTTCGCTGCACAATTCTCCCGAACGACTGCTGGAATCGGACCGCAACGTAAATTTGTCCTCCATCCCATAACTTGGTTTCCGGACCCACAAATTACCCTTGACTCTTTCCCCTTTCCGTATTCCGGTGTAAACTATCTTTGATATTTTATGTCCAACAAATTCCGGTATACTCCGTAGAGGTGGTTATTTGAACAGGCTTCGTCGTCATCAGAGGACCTCACAACGCAAAACCAAGCGCTATGTCATGGCCGCGGCGGCCATCATCATTGCGTCTTTGTTAATAATTGTTGCAATCAATCCCCAAATGCTATCGGGAGCACCTCAGACAGGACGGTCATCACGTGCAGCAAATGCGGCGTCAGACGTGCCTCCTATGATTGCCGTTTTCGGCACAGATGCACAGAGTTCCTACGAGGCTGGTCAAATCGACTCGTGCGTACTGATTAAATTTGACAAGGCGAACAGGCATCTGGAGGTTCTATCCATCCCTTCCGATACCCTGCTTCAATATCCCGACGGCCACAAAGGTCTCCTCTCGTCAGCATTTCTTTTTGGCGGTCCGCGGTTGGCAGTACAGTTGATTAGCAAACTCACAAACCAGTCAGTATCATCATATGTCGTAGTGCATTACAGCGCATTCATCACATTTGTGAACGCAATTGGCGGCGTTCCGGTAACTCTCCACAGAACTGTCAATTATGATACTGGCGGAACCGGTCCGTACGCTCATATTAATCTGAAACGAGGATTCCAAACCCTAAACGGCTTTGAATCTCTGGAATACGTGCGCTACTTGGACAAACAGACAACAAACAGGGGGCGGATGGGGCGGCAACAAGCATTTATGAAAGCGGCCCTGAAGAAGTTGGACAGCCCCAAAAACATGGCGGCTCTTCCCCATCTGTTGCAAAGTGGATGGGATTCGGTGAATTCAAATCTTACTCTTGGGCAAGTGGCCGATCTCGCGTTGAACGCCAACCGTTTTGCATCCTGGCCGCTTTCAGAATCGCTGCTGCCCGGTAAGTCTCTAAAAGGCAAGTTACAGCACACAGCTACAACCGAGACCAGTGTCACACACTTGGAGTGGAAAGTCGACACTGCCGCGGCGCCAAGGGTTATCACCAACCTGTTTACAAAAGCACGGGGCCAGTCCCTTAAACACGTTGCAACTGTCCAGAACAAGCACACTAAAAACCCAGCAGGAAAGCACAGCTCTGGGTCAGCGACATTTAGTCAGTCTAACCCCCCCAACAATCAAAATTCCGCAACACAGGTTCACCGCCGCACCATGACTGTAACAACGGCAGCAAACATTCGGTCAGGTCCTGCCACGTCGTACAATATCGTTGCTTCGGCAAACCAGGGAGACAGCGTCACAGTTGTCGGGAAATCCGGAGGCTGGTATAAAGTCATTATTCGAGGCACCAAGACAGGCTATATTGCCGGCTGGCTGGTGAAATCTCCCACAGGAGCGTCAACTGGGACCAGCTTCAAATGAGCCATTTGATTTTCTGCCCTACGGCCACCAAAAACTGCTGTAGTACGCTTCAGGAAACTGATTCTGCCATAATTCGGCCGAGGGCATTGGATAATATGGACCAAAAACAGGAAATGTGGAAGTAAACCACCCCCGCCCCGGTCCTCCAGTAGCAGAAACACGGGTGTACAGATGAGCCATCAGATACCAGTTCATCTTCCATTCTTGCGCCTTATTTGACGCGCGGAACCACCACGGCAGAATTTTCACCGGTTGTCCGTACCAATAGGGATATGACAAACTTGCTGAAAGCTCCTCTTCTTCGCGGTCGGCAAACATCATAGGTGCTACCCCCAAATCTAACGTACAGAGTGCTGTGAAAAGCCCTTGCACCATCTTCTCATATTAATCTATGGCGGCAGGGAAAGGGTTGTGTCTAACCACTCTGCTTCACAATCCAGTTGGCCGCATCCATCAGACTTGAGACGCTGATATCAGCCTTGGTCTCGGCACTCCCAATGAAGACCGTTCGTAATCCCGCTGCTTGGCCTGCTTGTACGTCTGTTTCTCGGTCCCCTACCATGTAGCTTTCACTTTTGGTAAAGCCGTATTGGGCATGGAGTGTATTCAACATGCCAGGCTTCGGTTTGCGGCATGCACAGCCAGCAAAGGGTGCATGCGGGCAGGCAATAATGCCGTCAATTTTTGCACCTTCATGCTCCAGTTCTGAAATCATCTTTTGGTGAATTTGGTACAGCATTTCTTCAGTGAGGTAGCCAAGTCCAACACCGCCTTGGTTTGTGGCCACAAGGACAAGGAAGCCCGCGTCATGTAAAGTCCGAATTGCAAAAGGAACCCCCTCAAACAGAATAAAATCCGCCGGTGTATTTACATACCGGCGGTGGTCATTGATAACTCCATCCCGATCTAACACAACTGCCCTTGTCAATCCTTTGACAACTCCTTAATATACTCAGAAACAGCAGCCATATCCTGTTCTCCATACCCCTCCTCACGAGCAGCTACAAACATTGCCATTGCCGACATCAGGGCGGGTGCGGAAACCGATATCTCCTGTGCAAAACTGCTGGCAAGTCCCAAGTCTTTAGTCATGTGCTTTAAAGCAAATGCAGCTGGAAATTCAGCCTGTTCCCACGCCGGTTGCTTGAGTTTTAGGATAGGTGCCCACATCCCGGTTTTCGAGAGTACTTGGAGGAAGGATTCCCGTGTAAGCCCTGCCTTATCCGCAATTCCCATGCATTCACCCGCAGCTTCCATCAAGAGCCCCAAAAACGAATTCATGAGCAATTTCATGGCTGCGCCAGAGCCGATTCCGCCTAAGTGAAACACGTCTTTACCCATGCTCTCGAGAGAAGGACGTACTCGGTCAAAAACGTCTTGACTGCCGCCAGCCAAAATGACCAAAGACCCGTCCTGAGCAGGCTTTACTGACCCCGATACAGGTGCATCCATGAATAGCAGTCCCTGTTCTGCCAAACGGCCTGCAATTTCCTTTGTTTCATCAACACCGATGGTACTCATATTTACCACAATCGTGCCTCTAGACGCATACGTTACAACTCCTGTCTCTGCAAATAGTACTTCGTTTACTGCGTGTCCGTCAGAGACCATCACAAAGACAACATCTGCATTCCTTACAGCGACTGAGAGACTGTCGGTCCACACTGCTTTACCGATATCTCCATAAGCATTTTGCGTTCGGTTGTAAGCAGCTACCTCAGCTGTATTTTCTGCAAGGTTCTTGACCATCGGTACGCCCATGTTGCCAAGACCAATCCAAGCCGCCTTATGTACCAGTTGCGCCATCGCGCAGTCCTCCCTTGCCAATTTCACTTGTGTTCACAGTCGGATTCTTTCTCATCGGGCTCAGCGTCTAGGTTTGCCCCCTCTTGATCAATAATATCGACAACTTTCTCAAGAATACGAATAAAGGAATCTGTATCGTCAGGAGGCAATTGCTCCAAAATCGCTAAAAGGCGTTTACTGCCTGCAAGTCGGATACGTTCTACTGTGTCTTTGCCTTCATCCGTCAGGGAAACGTAGACGACGCGGCGGTCTTCCTCTGAACGAACTCTATCGACCAAGCGAAGACGAATCATTTCATCTGTAACCTGTGTTACAGCACCGGGGCTCAGACCTACTATCTTGCCAATGTCCGACGATTTGGCTTGTCCGCAACGAGCCAAGTAACGCAGAATGAACATTTGACTCGATGTTAAACCAAACTTCTTCACCAGAGAGCGAACGTGCATTACACGCTGCAATCTGGCCATCACGTCGTCTAATTTACGCAATGCATCGGGATTTACCTGTTTCAAACCCATCACTCCCCAGTGAACTGCCGGACATCTTCACATCTGGCCTCATCTCTACTCGCTATTTATTTTAGCAATTGAACTATGCGAAAATCAAGGAGACACGCCCCGGAACGCTTCTCTACGTGGAAATTGAACGCTTCTCTACGTCCGATAATCCCCGTTGATTTTTACGTAGTCATAGCTTAAATCACATCCCCAAGCGGTGGCAGTACCCAATCCATTTCCAACGGAAATCTGCACACTGATGTCCGTTTCACTGAGGACCTTCTTGGCAAATTCTTCGTCAAAATTCACTGGGCTACCCTCACTCATAAGGTTGACTAAGCCAACCTTACTTTCGATAGAAATGGACAAGCGGTTCCACTCCAGTTCTGCAGCGGCACCCATTGCAGCCACCATTCTGCCCCAGTTCGCATCAGCACCAAAGAAAGCGGTCTTTACCAAATTCGAACTAATTACGGCCCTTGCGAACTCTCCCGCTTTGGCTTCCGTGTCCGCACCGCTCACTTGCACCTCAAGAAACTTTGTAGCGCCTTCTCCGTCACGAATAATCGCTTTCGCCAGATACGTGTTAACAAAATGAATGGCTGCCTCAAATTCACGGTATGCCGGCGTGTCGAACTCCAGCCGAGCATTTTCAGCCATACCGTTGGCCAAGAAAAGCACTGTGTCATTTGTACTGGTGTCTCCGTCCACAGAAATCATATTATACGACTTCTGCACGCTCTTACGAAGGATATGCTCCATCAGTTCCGGCTCAAGCACTGCATCAGTCGTAACATAGGAGAGCATCGTTGCCATGTTGGGATGAATCATACCTGAGCCTTTTGCCATACCAGCAACTCGTACAGTCCTCCCATTTAGCTCGATTTCGACAGCAATCTGTTTAGGCCTCGTATCCGTAGTCATAATCGCCGTTGCTGCGGCCATGTCCGCCTCTTCACCCCGTGCAAGTAACGAGGCAGCTGTTTCGATGCCGCGGCAGACGGCGTCAATTGGAAGCGGAACACCAATGACACCCGTTGAGGAAACAAACACATCCTCGGCTGTGATGTTTAATTTATCCGCTACAGCAGCTGCCATCTGCCGCACATGCGCGTCTCCTTCGGCCCCTGTACAAGCGTTGGCATTTCCACTGTTGATCACGACCGCTCGCAGAGGTCTTCCGGCCTCCATTCTGTTCAAGTCCCATAGTACCGGAGCGGCTTTCACAGAATTCGTGGTAAAAGTAGCTTTTGCCACAGCAGGAACGTCGCTGACAAGCAGAGCCACATCCTTTTCACCGTTTTCCTTCAGCCCGGCGCGAACACCTGCAACTCTGAATCCTATGGGACGTGTTATGCCCCCGTCAATGACTCTCAATCTCTGGTCCTCCCAAGCTGTACTTCTTACGCCAGCATTTACTATGTACTTTGTCCTCGGTTCCATGATACAACCGAAATGAACATAATCTGCATTACTGAGTGAAAAGGTAGGGGATTCTTTGAAGCTAACATTCTCATATATAAAACTGGTTGTAGCTTCAGCCACCGCACTGTTGACAGCGGCGGTTTGCCTCTTCCTTGTACACCTTATTCACACACAACATACCACGCACATGCCAGCTCCGCCAACAAATGACGAAACGTCCTTGCATACACCACTTTTATGGCAGCCGTGGCTCTTTCCTCGGACCGGTCATGCTTCATCAGATGTCAGCATCCCTCATATCGAAGGGACAAGTCATAAGAAGAAAACGAAAAAAAAGGTAGCATCACTGCCAACAAAGACAAGTCCAGGTCAGGGGACTTTGGAACACAAAGTCGCCGCGCAGCATCAATCTGTACCGCACTCATCGTCACATAATCCAAAGCCAAACACAAGACAACCCCAGAACAGCGCTCCGTCGGCGAAACCTGCAGCGAAACGCCAACCGGAGCAAACCACACCGAATCCCGTGCGCCTCCCTTCAATTCCTGTCAGAACGGTTTTTGCATATGTACCCTACTACTCAAAATCCATCTCACTTCAAGACATCGCACATCACAGCAGTGCGTTTACAGAAACGGCTGACTGGTCATTTTCACTCGAGCAAAATGGTTCTATCCACGGAATGCCAAATCAAAGCCTCTTAGACTACGCTCACGCTCACGGCATGCACGTTTATGCATCAATCACGAATAACTACAGCAGTGCTCTCGCGGCACACGTGTTGACCAGTGCGCCGGCCAGAGCAAGGCTCATACAACAGCTTGTCAAACTCTCCACACAATATCATTACAGCGGCGTAAACCTAGACATTGAACACATCACCGCGGCAAACCGAGGGCAGTTTACTGCATTTGTGTCCAATCTGGCTAAAGCGCTCCACCATCAGGGAAAGCTTCTAACACTAGCTGTTCCGGCCATCGACGCAGCGCCGCAAGAACGAGGCGTCTTGACACGACGCCTCATTTTCACTAGGAATTCAGTTCATCCTCAATTTCTGAACGGTACTCTTCAATCGCGCTGGCTCGTCGTCTATTCTTCGCCCGAATATCTGTCATGTCTCTGTCCGACATCACAGTTTCGTGGGAATTTACAAAATCCTCTGCCTCGTGAAGCTTCTTCTTTGTATTGGATCCTTAAAACGAGCGGAGACGCTTGGTCCAGAAACCGCCTTGAAAGTAGCGTGGGTCGTGTGAAATCACAAAGGATTTGGGTGCCAACTCGTCAATAGTTCGAAGTAAGCGACGCTCATTGCTTCTTTTAGCTAAGACTAACATGGCGAGACGAGGCCCTCCCCGTCCTTCAGCGGTCCAACTCGTCACACCAAAGCCTTTCTCTCTGAGCATCTCAGGCAAATGACTGCGGTCTTCATCAACAATAATCTGGACCGTGACATAACCGAGTGCCAGCCAACTTTCAATTTTACTTCCCAAGTAAACACCTGAACCCCACCCGACGCAGTACGCAACTAGGTTGATGGGATTGTGGATGTTCGCCAAGACGATATTCAAGCCAATAACATATGTGAAGACCTCAATCATACTTAAAAGACCCGCGGTGACCCTTTGTCCCTTTAACATAATAATCATGCGGACGGTTGCGATGGATACATAGACGATGTTAATGACAACGATGGTCACGACCATCTGTATGGGGTTCATGATACTCCCCCTGTTCTAGTGGCATATGCTTCCTTAGCTATTGTTTGTGCGCAACGATGAGGTAATTTGCTTCTGTTGGGTCTTCCTTGTACACGACATCAAATCCGGCCTTCGACAACGCTTCCTCCATTGCATTGGCGGCAATTCGATGCCACAACGGTGGCCCTTGCTCAGTCTCTACTTTGGCCCATTCAAGACAGAACAAAGACCCTCCTGGTTTTAAAACACGGTATATTTCAGCAAGCCCTGCTGATAATGGCTCTACCTCATGAAGGATCATTGATGCAACAACGTGGTCTGCGGTTTCTGCGGGCAATGGAATGTCTGCCGCTTCGCCTGGAACCAGTTCAACATTAGATACTTTATTTTCTTGCAGTTTTCGATCCAATTCTTCAAGCATCTTCGGTTCTACGTCCACTGCGATGACCCTTTTCACCCGTTGTGCTACCGGTATAGCAAAGTATCCCGTGCCTGCCCCAACATCAACCACTGTGTGCTCTTTTTCCATTGGCAGGACACTAAGGAGTTTCTCCGGTGGGAGTTTCTCTCTTCTTTCCGCACTATCCAGTCTATGCATGTTTTTCGGATTAAACTTGCGTTCGTGCATGAAACATCCCTCCAGCTCTATTTAATTTGAGGACGGCCTGACATGATGTGGCGCATGTCTGTAACGGGTACTACTGTCGACAACTCCGGAACCAACTTTTATTAACTATCTTGAAATTGTAGGCTCCGATTTCACCATACACCATACGAGGTTTGAAATCGACTTGCTAAAGAAAAAAAGTTTGTCTCTAGACTTTGAGCACTAATCTGCGTATCTAATCTATATATCCTCACTTTGGACAGAACATTCGTTACTCCTTGCGCATCAACATTCTTTCACTTCGACTTGTCCCGTTTCTCCAAAACAGCCAGATGAAGACGACTAGGAATACAGCATAGACTGACAGCTGCAACGTGGTGGGGCTGTCAGCGTAACCAAGAAAGGAGTGAAGAATATCCCCAAAAGTGCTGTCTTCGTTTAACAGAGATGCAGTGTTCCACACTGCAGGCTGATGTGGAAGCCAACCCGTTTCCTGAAAACTTTCAACACCGTTCGCAAGGAGGCCTGCGGCAAACAGCACCAACAGGGTCCCCATTATGTTAAAGAAGTACTTCAAATTAATGCGGCGTCCCAAAATATAAATGAAATAGCTGAGAACTAAACCAGACACAGTGCCCATCACGCCACCTACTGCCAGGTACAGTGGTCTTGCGTGAAACGCAATGGCAATCATAAAGACGACAGTTTCCAGACCTTCACGTCCGACTGTGATAAATGCAATCAGTGCAATGGCGAACACAGAGCCCGACTGAATCGCCGCATCCATCTTAGAGTGCAACTCCGACTTCAAATGTCGTCCTTGCTTTTTCATCCACAACGTCATATAGGTCAAAACCACACTGGCGACAAAGTATGTAACACCTTCAATCCGTGCCTGTAGTACCGACCCGTCGTAACTGTGCAAAGTAAAAAAAACAATGATGCCTCCGCCAACGGCAACCAGCACTGCGGCAGCGACACCCAGCCACACATCCTTAAATGCGTCGCGCCGCCCTATTTGTTGTAGATACGCCAGCATGATAGAGCAAATCATCGAAGCTTCCAGAGATTCACGAAAGAAGATCAAAAGGGAGCCGAGCACCCAATTCACCCCGCTTTTAAATCATGACTAATTTAGTCAACTATTGGCACGATTATATAGTGCCATTCATAGGACGTCAATCACTGTCTCTGGAATCAATGTAGTTTTCTATTGGGCTGTGTTTTCATCTGTACTGTGTTTTTGCGTCGGTAGGAACGAAACAGGTGCTGATGAAAAACACAGCGGCATGTTTGCTGTAATTCACGGCTCTAGGACCACGAACGCGCAACCACGCCGCAAACACTACAAAATGTACTGTCCACTTACAACTTGAGAACTGTCTTAAAACGGCTTGTGAGCCATTAGTGTCTGATGAACTTGACGAAAACACTTGTCTTTCACAACAGTCATACCGGCTTTATGCGCACGTTTCTCCGCCGTCTCATTCGCAACACCCGGTTGGAGCCACAGTGCCTTTGCATTCTTGTTGGCTGCATCTTCGACAACCTCGTCCAAGTCTGCAGTTTCCGAAAATACGTTCACAAGGTCTACCGGGTCTTGAATGTCGTTGACAGACTTCGCGCAAGGCATCCCCAAAATTGATGATTCTTGGGGATTCACCGGCGTAACATCGTAACCTTGCGACTGTTGGTACGACAATACTTCGTAGCCGGAAGATGCCGCGTGATTTGTCACACCAACTGCCGCGATGGAGTGAACATTTGTAAGCAAGTCCGTGAGCTGTGCGTCCTGAATTGACACAAGCGTGCCCTCCTTTATGCCGACCTTTAATCTCAAGGTCAACAAATTGAAGCCAAGAAATTGAAGCGCCCTGACATGACGAATCTCACAAGAGTACGTCAGGCTTACCGTGTAATATGCACAAAACGGCGAAGATTACCCGGGTTTCGTAGACAACAGAGTAAGACCCACTGTTCGCTCTAGTTTGCTTCACTTTCGGACACGTGACCTTGCAACCGTACTCGACGAATGACAAAAGCGTAGTATGCAATGTAATACGTGATGATGGTGAACAGTACGATGCTGGTAAAGGGATCGTGCGCATAAGCCGCCATTTGTGCCTGCTGATTGGACTGTGCAACCGTTCCAACGCCGTTTTTGAATAATTTATAGTCCATAAACATGCGATCTACGATTCTTCCGAAAAACAGCACAATTAAAACGACTCCAATCCACGGATTGGGGCGGTATCTGATAACGTCGCCAGTCGATTCAAATGCCGTGGTCCGCATTGCGTAATACGCCAGAACAGCGCCGGCCACAACCCCAACCGCATCATAGACGTATACATAAGGATGGATGATACCCCCAAGGAGAATCAGTACTCCCACGACAACGAAAATCGTCATCCTGGTAATCATTCGTTTCTTCGCGAACCGCTGGTAGCCAATCGTTCGCCGGGTACGACGGTATAACCCGAACAGAATTATTGCTGCAAAAATTGCAAGTGATACCCCATGTTGCAAATCATTCGCCCTCCACTCGCTCCATTGTTTTCATCTCGCCACGGTTTCATATGCATATTCTACATGCAATTGTGAATCTCTTCCAGAGTATCTGTGTAATTTTCATCTTCTTGCGCTACCTATACCAATCGGACTCTGCCTTTGCCCTGTACCAAGATACAAAAAGACAGCGGCATACACCGCTGTCCTTTCAATCTTACACTATGATCTTTCCGCAGTAGTCCAATTTATCGAACGTTTGCAGCTTGCAGACCTTTTGGTCCTTCCACAATGTCAAATGTCACGCGTTGACCTTCATCAAGGGTCTTAAATCCATCGTTTTGGATAGCGCTATAATGTACAAATACATCGTCTCCGCCTTCAACTTCAATGAATCCAAAGCCTTTTTCGGGGTTGAACCACTTAACCGTACCTTCGTTCATTCAAAATGCCTCCTGGTGCTCATCAAGCACAATAATTGTTCATACCGCACTCACCTACTGCAATATATAAAGCCGTTCATTTCTGCTCCCATAGAAGCTTCGAAAAGAACGGCTTACTATGTTAACCAGCATGATAGGGTTGAACATCCTTATTATACCCAAAGCAGAAGCAAAAGTCAATCCACACTTAAATTCCGCCAGTGATTGCCGCCTCGTTAGAATACCCTCTTTCTTCCCAATAGCCCTCAAGTGGTTTGTCGCTGAATGCAATCCTTCCCACCCATTTAATAGACTTGTACCCGTACTTCTTAGGAACCACCAGCCGGAGTGGATAACCCTGCTTGGTTTTTAAGGGTTGCCCGTTCATGCGAACCGCAAGCATGACTGTTGGGTCGAGCGCGTCAGCCACAGATAATGACTCTGTGTATACGCCATCCAAAGAATAAAAATGTACGAATTTGGCAGCCGGCATCGGATGCACCAGATTTGCGACAGAGTGAACGCGAACGCCTTCCCATTTTACATTGGCAACACTCCACCCTGTGACGCAGTGAAAGTCAGCAGTCTCATGTACATGGGCAAGGGCCATAACCTGGCCCAAAGACAGACTTACTGGCCGTTCCACAAGTCCATCAATTTTCAACTGATACGTCGACTCACCGACGGCAGGGTAACTCCCTGTCACAGTATAAAAAGCAGGGAACCCAGGTGATATGGAACTTGCTGTTGAGTTAGACACATTCGCCGTCAACTTCCCAATCTGAGCAATCGGCTCAAATACCGTAATTATCACGGTGCTGGCCGTGCCAGCACCTAGCCACTTTAGAAACATGCGTCTGTCTGGATTGACACGAGGGTTCACTCCCGATGGAGATGGTCTATAGCTGAGAGATTTGTACACTGCGTGAATCAAAATCCACGCCGCGAAACTATATGAGACATAGCCGTGCCAACGAAAGGCAATGCTGCTCCAAGTGGTTGGAAACCAGTGTTGACGACAAACCAACAATCCTGTGACAACAATAGAGACACCGAATAGCACCGGGAACAACCAGTCGAGACGTCGGACCCGTTTAGCTGCCTCCCATCTTATTAGGAGAGGAGTGAGTAGGGTGATTGCAAAAGTGAGACCCAGAAAAATGTGAACGTAGTAGATAAACGGTAAATATGGGATTAGCACAGTATGCATCGGCGGCCAGAAGAGGGCTATTCCACTCGCAAGAAGGAGCCCAAATGAGACAATGGTGTAGTAGTGCAACCATACCATTCGTCTTGACCATTTCCCGTGCTTCAACCAGGTCCGCCCCATCGTCCTCACGCCTTTCTTGGTGGCCTGTCTGTCGAAAACGGCGCCATCCTAGCTGCTCGTGTTGCTCATGTTGCCTGTGCTATTGCTCATACTGCCTGTGCCGTTGCTCATACTGCCTGTGCCGTTGCTCATACTGCCTGTGCTGTTGCTCATGTTGCCTGTGCCGTTGCTCATACTGCCTGTGCCGTTGCTCATACCGCCTGTGCCGTTGCTCGTGTTGCCTGTGCCGTTACTCATGTTCCCTGTGCCGTTGCTCATACCGCCTGTGCCGTTGCTCGTGTTGCCTGTGCCGTTACTCATGTTCCCTGTGCCGTTGCTCATGTTTGTCGAATGACTTCCCCCGCCGGCGGCGGGATGACCACAGCCAACGACTCCAAACATCGTTGCTGTCACTGCAAGAATAGTAACAAATTGCCAAACGCTCTTTTTCACAAAAAAACCTCCCTATACATACAGTGATGGACCACTACCGTTTTGGACACTTCGGTCTGAGTCGGCCTGACGGTCTCTCAGCCGCCATGCGAGCGGCACTCGTGACCGCGAGCATAGGTTGAGACCCCGTCTTCCAAGTGGTTCACTAAGTATGTTAAGGAGGAAAAGTTACATCCTTAGAACTAAATTCTTTCATAAACCTTACAAATTGCATTATTGTTACGATTCTCAGAGGCCGCTTACCGGCAGCGTGAACCAGAACTCACTCCCGGAGGATCCATTATTTCTCGGTCGCACTCCAATCCGTCCTCCGTGCAACTCCACAAGTGACTTTGCCACCGCCAGCCCGAGACCCGCTCCACCGGAATTGCGACTCCGCGATTTGTCTACTCTGTAGAACCTCTCGAAAATCTGTTCCGTTTCACTACTCTGGATGCCTGGACCTTCGTCGCGAATCCTGACTTCTACTTCCCTTGTTTCGTCGAGAAAAATGGCTGTGACCTCAATCTCGGATTGCCTAGGCGCGTATTGAATCGCATTGTCCAGCAGGTTGTGAATGACGCGTGAAATTTTGGCGGGCATCATCTGCAGGGGCGGAACTTCGTCTTCCACTGACACCAGCACACGAATCTGCTTCTCTTGCAATTTCACGGAGGAACTCTCAAGCAGCCCTACCAAAATCTCGTCAACATAGCCCGTTTCCGGATCGTACGCCTGTTGACCAGCTTCGACCTTGGAGAGTTCAAACAAGTCGTCTATCAGTAAGCTGAGTCTTCTGGCTTCTCGATGAATCGTATTTAAATATCGTGTAGAGGTCTCATGGTCATCAATGACACCGTCTTCGAGGGCTTCGACGAAGGCTTGAATCGAGGCAATAGGAGTTCGTAAATCGTGCGATACGTTTGCGACCAGATGTCTGCGTGTACGTTCCAATGCCTCCAATTGAAGCACATTCTCATGCATGCGCTCTTTCATTTCATGAACCGATCTCGTTAGTTGACGCACTTCGACAGGCCCCTTAGCAGGTGCGTCATTTGGTGTACCCCCCTGAGACATGTCCGCTCCCTCTTCGTCGGCGAATTCAATCAGGCGATTGACCGAATTGATAATAGGTTTAGTCATCAACCAGTAGGCTAGTGTAGAAAGCACGCCTGCCACTACGGCAATGATAGTTAACAGACCTGCCTGTTTCAGGTTTAGCAGCATCTGAATATAACTGTAGACAACCGCGGCCACAATAATTAAGGTGCTGGCGACGTTAATCAAAAGAAGCTCTGTGCGAAGCTTCATACTCTGCGCTTCCTTGTTTTGGGCTCGAACCTATAGCCAATTCCCCAAACGGTCTGCAAAAGCTCAGGACGGGATGGATTTGTTTCGATTTTCTCACGAAGTCGACGCATTAGTACTGTGACCGCGCTGGTGTCGGCCGGTGTGTCGATACCCCAAACGAGATTTAGCAGTTGACCCTTGGAGAACACCTGTCCGGGTCGCTTTGCCATGAGCAACAATACGTCGAATTCCTTCACTGTTAGGTCTGCGGCTTGATTGGATATTTCCACTCTGCGCCGCGCAGGATCAATCATCATGTCATCAAAGTGAAGGGTATCGTCGTGCTGCTCACTTGTCTCTGCAACACCGTCTCGGTTTACACGCCGTAAAATGTTATGCACGCGAAGCATTAGTTCCCGCGGAGAAAACGGCTTTGTCAGATAATCGTCCGCCCCCAGAGTCAATCCCATGACCCTGTCACGCTCATCGCCTCGCGCAGTCAGCATCATAACGGGGACGTCAGACTCATGGCGTATATCCTGACAAATTTGATAGCCATCTTTTCCTGGCAACATCACATCCAAAACTACCAGGTCTGGAGAAGAACGGAGAAACTCCTCCCACCCAACTTGTCCATCGGCAGCGAGCACCACTTCAAAACCGTCACGCTCCATATAGCGACGACAAACATCTCTGATGTTTTCATCATCCTCGACTAACAGAATTCTCCGCGTTTCCCGCATCACGGGCCTCCATTCTCAGGCAATACCGCGAACCACTCAAATGACGAACCAGCGAACACAAGTCCGGATTCATGCCACGAAGCCCACAATCGACCTCAACTTCCTTCCGAACTTAAGCTAGCGTCCAAAGCATACTGAACATGAATGGATGTGGTATCAAAAATGGGCAGATTAACATGTTGCTGTTCCAGAATCATAGCGAGCTCAGTACAGCCTAAAATCACACCCTCGATGCCCTTGTTTTCATTCCGTAAAATGATGCTCAGTAGTTTCTCACGAGACGGTTCTGTGACAACTCCAAGGCACAACTCTTCATAAATAACGTCATTGACAGTCAATATATCTTCAGACGCTGGAATAACAATTTCGAGTCCCAGTTGTTCAAGGTGATTTCGCAGAAATGGATGCTCCAGCGTGTACCGAGTCCCGAGCAGAAGCACCTTCTTGATATTCGATGCATGAACTGCCTTTGCCGTAGCATCTCCAATGTGTAAAACGGGAATAGAAACCGCCTTTGCTACCGCTTGCGCGACAATGTGCATTGTGTTTGCGGCAATCAGAATTGAGTCTGCACCAGCCGCTTCCAGACGTCTTGCTATGTCGACAAAAATCTCAGCCGCACGGGCCCAATCCCCTTGACTTTGCAATTCTTCAATCTCTGCAAAGTCAACGCTCCACAATAAAAGCTTGGCCGAGTGAAGTCCACCCAACCGCGCCTTCACGCCTTCGTTTAGTTCACTGTAGTAGTGAGATGTGGATTCCCAACTTGTCCCGCCAATCATTCCGATTGTTTTCATTTTGCATCACCTTTCACTCGTTAACCGCTTAAACCGTTCGAAGATCTGCAGACCTTCCATGGAGTTTTGGCCACTTTCAATACTCCAACAAGCTTCAAGTACACCGCGAACCATGCCCCAGGATGCAATGCGATTGGCATCCAAGTTCAGTTCACCTGCCATGATATCTACTCGTCGCTTCAGTACTTCATCTGGCACACCATTACGGCTTGTGTAATTCAATAAGTACTGAATCGTTTCAAAATGAATATCGCCGATAATTCCTTTCGGGTCAATTACAGTCCAGTTACAGTTATTCTGGAGGATGTTACCATGATGCAAGTCCCCGTGGAGCAGTACACTTGATGGTGTGCTGCAAATCAGGTCATTCAGTAGCTCAACTGCCCCGCGAACCAGATTTACATCAAGCGGGCACTCGCCATTTGGCATGTGGTTGCTCTCGCACCGATTCAAGTACCTCTGTAGGGAGGAAAAATGGTCCCGCATCGGAAGATATCCTGAAGCAGACCCTGTCAGAGGTTTCGAGGCTGAGAGATTTGGAGACGAAGACGTATGCAAATTCTGAAATACAGAGCAAAAAATCTCCGTGGCACGGTTGTCGTCCTCAATCTCAGACAAGGGTATACCCGGAAATACGCGTTCCAAAATCATGGCACCAAGCTGTTCATCGAAATCGATGACATCAACCGCGCAGATTGATGGAAAGGCCTGCAATGCACCTAATTCACGAACAAATTCATCTATTTCAATGCTAACTTTCAAGACCACTGGCACGCCATTGCGGGTGGCTCTCAACAGCAGGTTCCAGGAAAGATTGGCAAAGGCTCCCTCGATGCGCAAACCGAATCGAACAGTACATTTTTCAATTAGACCTGGCAACTCTGTGAGCCACTTGACACCACGGGCACCATAATGTGCAGAGACTCGTTTCTTAAACGTGACTAAAGCGCAATCCATTTCTGAGCTAACTTTTGCATGAAACCTGGCATCCACCGCTTCACCTCACAGTCGGAGCATCCATTTTGCTTCATGTTTATGCCGTATCACTCCCATCTTGCTTTTATAGTAGGACGGCTGTCCACAAATAGACAGCCGTCAACACATCACCCTTCTGAATCGGCGGAGACGATGTGTTCAAACTCCGATTGAAGCAGTCCCATTACGACCTCATCAGTCGGCACCCCTTTCACTAGCGTCGACTTTCTTAGTACACCTTCAATTTGAAAGCCTACCTTCTTATACGAACGAATCGCGCGCTCGTTGCCGACCCAGGTATCCAACTGTATCCGCCTTAATTGGAATCTTTGGAACAAGAAGCTGCACATTGCACGTACTGCTTCCGTCCCATAACCTTTGCCCCAATAGGCCTTATCACCTATCATAATGCCTAGAACGCAGGTTCCCTTGACAACGTCCATGTCCCGGTAACTAACCTCACCGATGAATTTGTCTACCTCTGCAAAAACGCCAAACATCCCGGATTCGCGAACATCACCTTTCAAATACGTCTCATACCGTTCTATAAATACCTGTTCCGGTATGAGACTCGACATGTAAGGTTCCCCAGTAGCCCAATACATCACTTCGTCATCCTGACGCCATCGGTAGTAGGTTCGCAACATTTCTCCTGAAAATGGCTTCAGAGTTATCCTCTTTCCGTGAATCAATCGTCGTCCTCCAGTGGAAGTTAGAAGGACATCAACCACACTGGTCAATTGGCAGCATGATGCTCACCTGGTGACAGCCTCAAGACTTCCCGTTAGTGAACCGCATCACTGTTTTACACGATATGTTACTTGTCTTACAGAAATTGAACTCCGAACATGCTCTTATCGTCTTCATACCTGCCATAAGCGTCGCCCCCTAACCCAGTCCTCTCAAGTTTACAGGTTTATCTGATATTAGGGAATACATGGCTTCGTACCAACAACTCAGCGCCTCGTCAGGCAGGAGACCATCTAGGTTACATCTTGGACAACAGGTTTCTTTTTCAGAAACACCAACGAGGATGCTATTCCCGCAAGCGAGAGAACGGACAGCACAAACCACGTAATGCGGCCTCCCCAAAAGCTAAGCAGACCCCCAACAACAAGGTATCCGATAGCTCCCATTCCCTGTGTTGCAGTAGAGGTGATTGAATAGACGCGGCCAACCACGTTATCCGGAACTCTGCTCACTCGATATGTCAGGTAGATAACCAGGAGCACTCCCTCACCTAAGCCTAGAATCGCCGAACAAGCAAAAAGTACAGAAACAGAGTTGATTGCAGTAAGTGTTAACGCACTAACTAGCATCAATCCTTGTCCAATAAACGCGGTCACCATGCCGAAGCGCACTGGTATTTTTGATGCAAAGAGTGTTCCTGCCAAAGAACCTACAGCATATACACTCACTGCGACTCCAACCTGCTGTGCTGTACCGTGAAGTGTTTTCAGCACGAAAAATGTCAAGGTGGGGATTAATGCGGCAAACACAAATCGGTTGCTGCCCCACAACAAGGTGACTGACTTCAATACGGAATCCTTCAAAACGGTTCGGAAACCAACCTTCATATCCGCATAAAAATTCTTCTTCTCACTGGAACTGTCTACCGGCGTGGCTCGTTCACGTCTCAGAGTCATTATTGATAGTGCCGAAACAAAGAAAGAAAGTCCGTCTAAGCCCATTGTATAGAAAGGCCCAATGCTAGTGGTTAACAGACCGGCTATGGAGGGGCCAACGGCATAGGCTAGACTTTCAATTGCTTCGAAATAGCCATTAGCACGACCCAGTTTCTCGGCCGGAACCATATGCGGAATCATTCCGGTGTATCCAGCGCCAAAAAACACTGCCAATGTGCCACTGGCAGCCGCAACAATAAAAACAACGGGCATCACGGCAATGTGTGCTAGAAATGCGAATGGAATCAGAGCCACCAAGACGGCCCTGCCAAAGTCAGCTGTTAGCATCACTCTAGTACGACTCCATCGGTCTACCCATACACCTGCTGGCAAACCCACTATGAACAGTGGAGCTACCTCCAACGCTCCGACCAAGCCCATAAGGAATCCCGATTTCGTCAGAGTCAGAATTAAGATGGGCAGCGCTACGGAGGCAATTGAATCTCCGAGGTAGGAAACACCTTGACCGCTTAACAATGCTAGAAAGCGCGTATTCGAAAAAACTGACCTTTTAAGTTGACTCATTCCACGTCCCCTTGAACTTTATCAAACTGGCAATTGTTGTTGCATGCTTTTCAAATACCCATTTAGAGACAGAACGTCAAAAGGAGAAATTCAGCAGCTAACCACTAGATCCGCAGTGGAAATGGGACTGACCGTCTTCAAATAATGGTCTTCTGCTTTCCAGTATCTCTTCACAAACTTCTCTATCTGTACGGCGGTTCTCGGCGATTCACGTTCAAAACGGGTTGTTCGCGGGCAATCCACATAAATGACAAAATCAAAGAACCGCCGCCACTCTTCACGTTGAAGGAATACGCCTTCTATCATCACGATGGCGTCACTCTGTATAACCACACTCTTAGTAACAGTTTCATCACGTTCTACATCGTAAAACGGAAGACGTATTTCCTCCGCATGCTGCACTTTTTCAAACAACCGTTGTCGCAAATATCTGACATCCCACTGCAACTCGTAGTACTCATACCATTCTTCAAATCCGGTATGATATCTATTTCTTGATTCCACAATGTAATGATCCAGATGAAAAACGCAGACTGGTAAGCGCTTCTCTACTAGCTTTTTCTGAGTCTCATTGACCATCGTCGTTTTTCCTGCCCGACTTAATCCGTCCACACCAACGACCAGGCGTGCATTACAGTATGTCCTTTCAATGGCGTTCACCAATTTATCAGCATTAGTCTCCAAAGCATCACCTCTGTTGTCGAAAAGTCCCTATGAAAATGACTCTGCCACTTGTTTGTATCTTTGTCTGCATGAGCGCTTGGGTCACAGTAGTTTAAGACGCATCAATACCACCTCTGCACCACTATACCATTTATACCCTTAAGTGGCGGTTGACAGATGAATTCACCCTTGCTATATTGTATCGAAATACTTGGATAAAATAGTAATCAGCGAAGCGGAAAGACGAGCCAATATCGTTCGTTGTAGTACAGAGAAGAGTCGCCACCGGCTGAAAGCGATTCGTACCGTAAATATTGGACACCACTTTCCAAGCTGTCTTGAGGATGCGTGAGCTGAAACAAGACCGGAGGCGTTCGTTACACGCTGCGAGGATGCGAAGGTCTTCTGAATTGGGACCAATCGCATTGAACTTGGGTGGAACCACGGGAATCACGTTCTCGTCCCTGACAACAGGGATGAGGGCGTTTTTTTATTTTTCATCAGCTGTAGTCGCTTGGATTTGCTTGAAAGCGCCTCGATGCCGCGGCGGCGGACAATGAAGTTGATTTCTACAAAACGGCACCAAAAAAAGATTGTAAAGGAGAGTCGCGAGATGGCAGACTGCGTTGTGAAACTCAAAGACGGTACAAGAAGGACGGTGATAGCTGGCACAACTTACGCTGCAATCGCTGCAAAGATTCATCCGCGTTTGGGTAAAGAAGCTGTAGCGGCTAAAGTGAACGGCAGTCTTGCAGACCTCTCCTCTCAAGTGGTGCCAGAGGCCCAAGTGGAACTCGTTACGCTTGACGACGAAGACGGTCTACAGGTGATGCGGCACACAGCAGCACACGTTCTGGCTCAGGCAGTTGCAAGAGTGTTTCCTGAGACCAAGTTTGCTATTGGTCCTGTTGTTGAGAACGGCTTCTACTATGACTTTGCTGACCATGCTTTCAGTCCTGATGAATTGCTTCAAATTGAGTCGGAAATGTCTGCGATTGTCAAGGAAAATCACCCTGTGATTCGAGAAGTCATTTCTCGAGACGAGGCCCTGCATCTTTTTCAAGACCGGGGAGAGCGATTCAAGGTAGAAATCCTTCAGGACCTTCTGGAGACGGAGACCATTTCGGTTTACCGCCAGGGAGAATTCATCGATCTCTGTCGAGGACCACACTTACCCTCCACAGGCCGCATCAAGGCGTTCAAGCTGATGTCCATAGCAGGCGCTTATTGGCGGGGGGATTCGTCCCGTGAGCAGCTCACCCGCATCTACGCCATCGCCTTTGCGAAAAAGTCTCATCTCGACGAGTATCTGCGTCGCGTTGACGAGGCAAAACGACGCGATCACCGGAAGTTAGGACGTGAACTGGAACTATTCATGTTCTCGGAAGATGCACCGGGTATGCCTATCCTCCTCAAGAATGGGATGCATATCCAAAATGAGTTGGAGCAATTCGAACGTTCCCTGCAATCTATCCGCGGCTACAAGGAAGTAAAAACCCCGGTCATCCTCAACAAACGCTTGTGGGAGCAGTCGGGGCATTGGTTTCATTACAAAGAGAATATGTACGTTACACAAGTGGATAATGAGGAGTTCGCGCTGAAGCCGATGAATTGTCCAGGGCACATGCTGGTCTATAAACACAAGCAGCGCTCCTATCGTGATTTGCCGATTCGAATCGCCGAGTATGGGTATGTGCATCGGCATGAACTGAGCGGATCGTTGGGAGGAATGATGCGCGTTCGTTCCTTTACACAGGACGATGCCCACATCTTTTGCCAGCCCAATCAACTTGAAACCGAACTGACAGCAGTCCTGAAACTGATTCATCAGATCTACAGTGTATTTGGATTCTCCTATCGCATCGAGTTGTCCACGCGTCCGGACGACTCAATGGGGGCAGACGGTTTGTGGGAACTGGCAGAGGGCGCATTGCAGAAGGTGCTGGATGCGTCTGGAATAGAATACCGGATTAACCCTGGCGACGGCGCATTCTATGGTCCGAAGATTGACTTTCACATTCAAGATGCAATTGGCCGCATGTGGCAGTGTGGAACAGTCCAACTGGATTTCCAGCTTCCGGAGCGATTTGAATTAGAGTATGTGGGTGAGCAAAACGAGAGGCTGCGCCCAGTGGTGATTCATCGAGCTGTTTTTGGTTCTGTCGATCGCTTTATTGGCATCCTCACTGAACACTTTGCGGGCGCTTTCCCCTACTGGCTGGCTCCCATCCAGGTCCGCGTTGTCGCCGTATCTGATGCCTTTGTGTCGTATGGAAACTCTGTGCAATCAAAACTGCAATCCCGGGGCTTTCGCGTTGAACTCGATGCGAGGTCTGAGAAAATCGGCTACAAAATTCGTGAAGCACAGATGAAAAAGATTCCCTATACGCTCGTCATTGGAGCGAAAGAACAGTCTAGTCAACAAGTCAGTGTTCGCAGGTATGGAACGGGAGACCTTGGTCAAATGGACATGGATGCGTTTATGGAGATGTTCTCAAACCAAGTCAAGAACAAGGACCTGCTGGCGGGAGATTAACCGCTGACACCAGGTATGCTGACGGGCGGTATAAGATAGTACCATGTCCACCTCTGGTAACAGAGTAATGCACCAAGGTGGGTAACACAGGTGGAGATTCACATGTGCGATCCCGCAACTAGGACTCATTGTCCGTAGCGGGATCGCAAGATGTGAAATTCATCGTAACCACGCCCTACTTGACTGACAGCATGAGCGTCCCACTTCATACTGCCTCCTCCATTCTCTGCTCTTGCACTTCCTACCACCTGATGGTGTACACTGCGTAGTCGTTGTTGCTAGCCATGGGATTAAGGCGTAATCCGACTTTCGCAGCAACTTTAATGGATGGACTATTCGCCGGGTTGATGCGGGCAATGACCGGAAGGTCAGGAAGATGCTCTGCCGCCAACTGCACAGCCGTACGGGCAATTTCTGTCGCATAACCGCGGCCCCAACTGCCATTGTCGAATCTGTAGTAGAGATTCAATGCTTCACGTCCAACCCAAAAAATGCGACTAATCCCGCCGAACCCAATTATCTCAGAGCCCTCCGCCGCAAAAATACTCCAATAGCCAAAGCCATCGTTGGCCCAGCTCTTCTGCCAGTCGTTCAGACGTTCTGCTGCCTCGTCGT
Source organism: Alicyclobacillus sp. SO9 (assembly GCF_016406125.1). Taxonomy (NCBI): domain Bacteria; kingdom Bacillati; phylum Bacillota; class Bacilli; order Caryophanales; family Alicyclobacillaceae; genus Alicyclobacillus; species Alicyclobacillus sp. SO9. The sequence goes on from NZ_CP066339.1 coordinate 2,945,911, forward strand.
TATTCGTCATGGGGCCGTGGGGATTGTATCGATTCGTGGCAGGATTCCCGTGAATCCGTAAAATATCTGTGACATCTTGATTCTCTGGCTTCCGTAGAAACAATCGCTCTGTGTGAACATGTTGAAAGGTTGACACAACAGCCCCACTTGAACCCTCCTCATCGTCCAAGCTGTCGTTCCAAACTTTCTTTATCATACGGTCACTCAATTGTCTCCCTCCAAAAGTCAGCTTGCACAACCGTCAACGTGTGTTCCTGAAGACCGCCTTCGTCACCAACAACACTACAAACATTATCTTCGAGCACACAACTAGTGTGAAGTATGATATCTTGTCTAAGAACTATTGCAAATTGAAATACCAAAACGAAGAAGGAAGCTGTTCTATGGAACTCATCGATTTACGTGTTTTCATTGAGGTATCGCGCAGTGGTTCCATGTCTCAGGCTGCTGCAGCTTTGCACATGGGACAACCTGCAGTAAGTCAGCATGTTCGCGCATTAGAGAGTACAGTGGGGCAACAGTTGTTTATCCGTCAACACCGCGGCGTCGCATTGACTGATGCAGGAGAGGAGTTTCGCGGTTTTGCTGAACGAGCTCTTGCAGTACTTGAAGAGGGATTATCATCGGTGCAAAACATGGAAAACCAGAGACTTCATATCCGCGTCGCTGCTCCTCCTTCAGTGAATTCCTATTTTCTCATGCCGTTTATACAGCGCATGGAAAGTCTTGGATACAACATTACGTCACTCGATGAACATTCTCACAATGTCATCCAGCACGTCTATGATGGGACCGTTGATGCAGGTTTTGTCCTTAACAAATCCTCGTTTCCCGGCATTGAATTCATGGATGTTTGGACAGACCCGCTCGTGTGCGTCTTATCACCAAAACACCGATTGGCCAATATGGCACACCAGGCATCCGCTGAAGTATCCGATTTGAAGGGAGAACAAATGGTGTGGTTCGATTACTCAAGTTCTGCTTCAACGTTTCGCGAGGAAGTTGAACAGATTCTTGGCGACGATTATCAGTGGATTGAGACTGCACCGGCAGATATTGTAAAGAAACTGGTCAAAGCAAACTTAGGCGTATCGTTTGTTCCATTCCTGACCGTTCAACATGAGTTGGAGTGTGGAGAACTTGTCCAATTACCTTTCGAGAACCTGCCGCAAGAGGCTTGGAAAATCAGTCTCGTCTACCGCCGCCGAAAGCGAACTTCGGAAGCATTACAAATCATACAATCGGTGACAAGAGACCTTTGGCCAGTCCGTTAACAAAAAAGCGGACTACTCTCTTTCCGACATGAATTGTTCGCTTCATCTCCCCATTGTGACGACGATTATTCCGGGAATATAGACCTCCACAAATTAACATCCTAAGGGTATCTCGAGGATGGAGGGATTCCTTGCCATGATGTACAATCTGGTGCTGGGAATTGTACTGCCATGGACCGTCGCCCTTTTCTTGGTACGCAAGTCTGAGCGATACGTTGTCGTAGTCATGTCTCCGTTTGCCACCACGTTAGGGTATACACTGAACACCCTTTGGACCTATTAGGGGTTTGGTTACATGCTGCCGAAATTTCAACACAACTGGACCCTTGCAGGTATGCCGTGTGAACTTGGTATGTTTCCCGTCACCGTCTCACTATTCATCATCATGTACCGAAGGACCGACAAACTATTGTTGCTTGGACTCCTCACAGGAAAGCTCCTCTACTTGAACGGCTGGAACCTGTTCGAGACCTACATCGAATACGTTGTGGGTTTTATCGTAAACCTTCTCTACTGGCAGTTGATTTTGCGAGTCAGCCGCATCTCCTCCAGGACATAGAAACGTGGTCCATGCCAATCCGGTACACGGCTGTTCTAGGAATTCAATTGTGGATGAATCACCGCCCAAGTCCGGCCTCCATCTTGGGTGTGTAGTATTACCGGCGCACCTTTTCCCTGATATTTAGGAACCCATAGCATCCATCCGGCAGAACCGGAAATCATTTGGATTTGCCGAAATACATGTTTTCGCAGTGCGCTAAGTTTTTGTAATTGAGTCGCGGAGACTCTGGTCCAAGACTTTCCCCTATTGTCTGATTTATAGAGCGAGTTGTTGACTAAAAACCAATCCTTAGGCCCCACGAATGAAACGTTATTGACGAGCGAGTACACCGTGCTTATTTTTCTCTCCGCTGTCTTGTTCCACTTCTGTCCGCCATCATGAGTAGTATAGAGTGCTTCCAGTTGACTGCCAGACTTGGTACCGGATACTGCAGTGACTTCGCCATTTTGGCGGTTACTGGTGTCAAACTTTGGAACATCCAAGCGGCGTGTCTGCGTCTGTTTCGTACTTGTCGGCGTCCCTAGTGATACCTTTCTCCATGTCTTTCCCCATTCGTCGTATGGTAGAGCTCCATCGGGCAGGTGGTACACGTCGGACTTCCAACCAACCATCCATCGTCTTTTGTAAGAAAGCGCATACGTCCTCCAGTAGGGAGGTTCCGCTCAGCAGTCGTCGCTACCTTCTTCCATGTATGACCTCCGTCACTCGTGGCGAGCAATTGCCCTGGCTCACTCTGCATTCCATGTTGGGGTGTAACCATAAGAAATCCGCACCTCTTGTCAACGAAATCCACTTGTACACTCTGTACCGGCGATGGAGATGTGAAATGAATTGGTACAGATGCCACCCGTGTCCAGTTACGTCCTTGGTTGTGGCTGGATAACAAGGATACGGAGGTCGTTCGGCTCTTAAAGGGCGGAACAGCAACCCACAGTTGATTCGAGGTCTTGAATTGACTGCCAAAGTGGTGTTCTTGGTTTAGACCCTTAGGAGAAATATCTTTCCAAGTAGACCCGCCGTCTGTTGTGCGAAAGATACCGGATGAACTCGTACCGTATCCATCATGAGGATTGGTCATATGAATGAAATCAACTTGTACGGGCTTTGTCGATGACGACTGCTGAACAGGCTCAGAGTTAGATGCTGAACCTGATGAGGTTTGATTCACTGCTCTACTTGACCCTTGGGTCGAATTGGTGAAGGTTGACTTGCTGGAAGCGCACCCCGTGATGAGACTGCTAATTGCTAATCCAATGGTACTCGCATATGTAATCGACTTGTTCATAAAACAACTCTCCTTCGATCCCGCTACACACACGACGGATCCACAAGCCGAATTGTTTCACACCTGTACCAGACCGACACACGGACAATTTGATTGACATTTCCTCCGTGTAGTACTTCTTCATCTGAACCCATTAAGTCTATCCTCACTTCTGCCAAGGGATTTTTTGTGACATTCTTTGCTAAATCCCGTCTACGATCTCAATATCTTCTCTGGATACCCACGCATATCTAGCAGGTCTCACCAATTCCTATAGAACTTCTTATGCTCACTCTCCATCTCAAGGGCTTTCTCCTGTTCTGATTTCTCGCGATACTGCGAATTGCGGTTCCCTGTCTTGCGTCGCTTCACTTCCTGATACACGACAAAGCTTACGATGGCCACAGCTATAACAGCAGCAACAATATTGCGAATCATGACGAAACCTCCTTGCTAAACTCCAGTATTCATACCTAGCATCCCAATGATTCCCACTCGCGTCGCAAAATGCCCATTTTGATTGCATCAAAATACTTCCCTGCTACAATTCTCGCATCCCTTATCCTCGCCTCTGGCTTCATTCCGAGTTTCTCTGCCACTCGCATCATTCTTACATTCCCTGACCAGGTCGACATGCCTAACCTGTGTAATTCTGTCGACTCAAACAAAAAGTCAATCCACAACTTATACGCTTCAGTACCGTAGCCGCCGTTCCAATAGTGTATATCGTAAATGACAATTCCCGTCTCAAGCCAATTCGTGTTTTTGTCGATCCAATACGCCACCACATCCCCCACCGCTTTGTCATCAGCTCGAATCACAAGAGAAGACGGGACATTCGGCAAAACCTCCTGGAACCAAAGCCGTCTATATTCTTCCTTTGTAATGTGGTTTTGCTGGATGTACGGCCCGTTCCATTTCTTCGCTTCCTGTTTCTTTTCTTCATACTTCCAAAAATACAACTCGTCGATGTCTTCATCTGTCGGCTTACGGAGAACGACCTTCTCTCCAACTATCTCAATCATATTTCAAGATACCTCCTCATGACTCCATCCCAAACACCGTTTTATGATGGTTGCATCTGTTTCGTCACAATTGTCTCATTCCCCCTCTAACTGCTTTCACGTGTTGAAAAGTCTTCCTTCCAACGCAGCAATATATCTGTCGACTGACCTCTTCACTGCCTCATCCGCCTCGTCGCGAATCACTCGATGGAAGGCATTATATATTCGTTTGAATTTGAGCGCCGACACACGATTGCCAATCTCCGCGACTTTTCTTGCAGGCAGTGGAATCAGATTAGGATAACTGTACATAAAGCTGACCCATCGCATGTCCGCAACCACCTGAATGATGTCTCCAGTAAGAAGGATGCCGTTGTCATTGTAGCCATGCTCCCAATGAAGGACAGTTCCACCTTCAAAATGCCCGCCAAGACGATGCAGTGTCAAGCCTTCCGACAGCTTCAGCACATCTCCTGACCAAAACTGGATGTGCCAATTGGGGCGCATGACCCATTTCCGGTCTGCTTCATGTATGTAGATGGGAACGTCTAGTGTCTCAGCCCATTCAACTTGCGTAGAGTAGTAATGGGGATGGGACAGAGCCATCGCGTTGATCCCGCCTTCTCGCCGAACCGCACGCAGTGTTTCGTCATCCATGTATGTAATACAGTCCCACAGCAGACTGAAATCGTTTGTTTTGACAACATAAGCAGTCTGTCCAATGGCGAATCTCGGTGTGGTTGTGACGCTGTACAGGCCGTCTTCTTCGTACAGAAATTCATTTCTGAAGGTCCCGCTATGCGTCATTTCCTCTAACGTCGTCCAAGATTGTCCGTTCGGATTCACATACTGCCGTTCCTCATTACAGATTTGACACTCATCCGGCGGACTCTCAGACTCTGTATATTGAGTTCCGCAGGTAGTACAGATAAACTTGGACACTTAAATGCCTCCTCTTCACTTCTTCATCGTTATATAGATCATAATGAAACAACCTAATATTCTTTGACTTTCTCACAATCTAAACAAAGTTACGGTTTGCAATGTAAAGCATTATTCTATCTCTAAACGCAACTGCTGTATGTATTCCTTAATAAATTGTGTTCGTCTCATCGCCATTTCTCTGGCAACACGGGTATGCATTGAGTCTGTGAGTCGAAACAGCTTTATGTATACGTGATCGATCCCATACTTTTTATCATCAGGCTCACGATTCTGAGCAAAAGGGTCCGCTAAATCATAGAACGGTGTCTTCATTTGCTGGCACGTTGCAAACAATCTTGCAATCCCAATTGCCCCCAATGCATCGAGCCTATCGGCATCTTGTAGGACTTTCCCTTCAATGTGGTCCGGAACCACACCTCTGGAAAATGAATGAAAGCGGATGCTATCCAGCACCTTTTCACGCTTGCTGCCGGGGGAATCAAATCTATCAAGAACTTCACTAGCATGTTCCGCGCAAATATCGCCGGAAAGGTGAGAAAGCGGATGACCCTTCGGGTAATTAAAAAGTTCATGGAGTAATACAGCGGGTATCACAACATCAGCGTCTGCGGGAACCTCCTCCATGATGGACTGTGCGTTCTTTAAAACACGTTCAACATGAAGGAAATCGTGTGCCGCGTCATCCGACGATCTCTCTCTTGCAACCAGCAACAATTCTTCATACTTCATAGGGCAAGTTCCTCCGTTTCAGGCTGCCGGACAAATGCTGGACAGTAGCTCTAGAAGATAACCTCTTCTCAATGAGGAACCGAATCAGAGCGGCAAATAGTGCGTTGTGTTTTCGTACCTGTCATCTGCTAGGAACCCCATCTTTCTATAGAACTGGTCTGCAACTGGATTGTCCGTCCGCAGTGTTAACATATCATACGAAGATCGAGCTTCTTGGATAATCGCCTCAACTAATAATCTACCAAAACCCATCTTCCGAAAGTCTGGATGTACGTACAGGCGACGAACTCTTCCAACACGGCCAGCCCGTACATACGGGTCTTGATTCAGACCGCCGACGGCAACCATCCTCGCGCCTGTCTGTACAGTAAACAAGGCTGCTCCATCGGAATCAAAGCGATTGTCTCCACTGCCGTAATCCTCATAGAGCCTCCTCACAAAGCGGAAGCCTTCCGTTTCGCTTGCGAGCACTAAAGGATACACGTCATTTAGATTGAGTTGATAAGTCCGGGTTATGCGGGACTTCGGCAAGTGGACACCTCTTTGCGTTCGCTCTTCGTTTACGGTGACTCATACTCCATGAACATCCACATCCACTCAGGCGACATGTCGTCTGTCAAATGCTGCACATTGGTAAATCCCACTGACCGATAACAGCTCAATGCTGCAACGTTTTCCGGATAGATTCTTAAAAAAGCTGATGAAAAGCCGTATTGACCTTCAAAAGGATAATTTCAATCGAATGTGATTCACTAATTATACCATTCCTTCCTTTACTACATCTGTCAGAGAACTGTCGACAATCTACCAAGCCCAGTCAGGCAATGGTGTCGACGGACATCAGCCTTAGGACTGACGTGACCGTCATTCCTAAGCTGGATACAGACAGGCGTATATTCCGATATACTTAGCGATATCAAGGAATGTGGAGGTGCAGTCAATGTCAGAGAGTAATAGAGATGCTTTGTCTTCCCTGTCAAATCAAGACAAGGAGAAGCTTGACGAGATTCAGGCGTATTTGCAAAACAGCCTTGACGAGTTGCACATCGCGGGTACAGCAGTAGCGATTGTAAAGGACGGCAACGTGATTTTACAGGAAGGTTTTGGCTTACGGGACGTCGAGCAGGGATTACCTGTCACCAAGGACACCTTGTTCGCCATTGGATCGAGCACGAAAGCATTCACCACAACGTCTTTGGCAATGCTGGTTGACGACGGGAAGCTGGAGTGGGATGCACCCGTTTCGTCCTATTTACCAGAGTTCGAGTTGCACGACAAGTACGCCAGTGAACATGCCACACTGAGGGATTTAGCGACGCACCGAGTAGGGCTTCCCCGCCACGATCTCGTTTGGTACAAGGCCCCGATTTCCCGCCAGGAGATTCTAAAGCGTCTGCGTTACCTCCCATTCACAAAGCCGTTTCGCACCACTTTCCAATACCAGAACATGATGTACATGACACTTGGATACCTAGTGGGCAAAGTGTCAGGGGAGGGCTGGGAGCATTTTGTGAAGTCCCGTGTACTCACACCCCTTGGCATGCACAGAACCAATTTCTCAGTCAACCAGTCCCAACAAGACGCTGACTTTGCGAAACCATACAAGTTTGTGGATGAAGAGATTCAAGAGATGCCGTTTGCCAATCTTGACGCCCTCGGACCTGCGGGATCCATCAACTCGTCCGTGTCTGAGATGATAGAGTGGGTGAAGTTGCACCTGGGAAAGGGCAAACACAATGGTTCCCAGTTGGTGAGTGAAAACAATGTAGTACAAATGCATACACCTCATATTCCCGCCGCAAACGAGAATCTCGACAATCGTGTTCTATTTCAAAGCTACGCCCTCGGCTGGTTCACCGAAGTTTACGGCGGCCGACACATTGTACATCACGGCGGCAATATCGATGGGTTCAGTGCTATCGTAGCCATGGTTCCGGAGGAGCAACTAGGCGTTGTCGTGTTAACCAATCAGCAGCAAAGCCTCCTGCCCCGGGCCGCAGCCTATACGATATTTGATAAATTTCTTGGTCTTACAGCCGTCGACTGGAACGGAAAAGGAAAGGAGTACATGGAAAAGATTGCGGCTTCCATGCGAGAAGGCTCAAACAGCGATGAGGAGAATCGAGTCAAAGCGACGCACCCCTCTCACACTCTGACTGATTATGTTGGAGAATTCGCTCATCCTGCGTATGGTGTCGTTTCCGTCACTTTGGACAACGAGACACTGCTCCTCAGCCATCATTCACAGGAGAAACCTCTTCTACTTGAACACTTTCACTATGATGTCTTCGCTATGACCATCGGTGACGGAGACACGGCTCAACAATACAAAGTTCAGTTTCACACAGATGTCCGCGGAACAATTGCAAGTCTCTACATCCAGTTTGAACTGCTGCTCGACGCTTTCGAGTTTGTTCGAAAGCCTTCAGTCGAGTCGCTGTCCAGAGAGGTCCTTAATCAATACGTTGGCACCTACGACTTAAATGGTGCGGACGTCACGGTTGCCCTTCGTAAAGACGACACGCTGGTGGTCACTGTACCCGGTCAGCCCGCCTATGAGTTGGTGCCCGTAGCCAATGCAGAATTTGATATTAAAGCCCTGCCAGGCTTCTCAGTTCAATTTGTCATGGACGACAGCGGAGTCTGTTCTGAGGTGAATTTTAAACAGCCAAATGGAACGTTTGTCCTGAAACGGCGCTGACGATGTACCTTAAAGTATAGAGGGGGACATAACCTGAAGGGGCTCAACGGAATCTGACAGGACCAACGGAATGCCCGCGAGCCCTTTTAAAGAAGTTATGCATCAACTGAAGATGCGGGGATGCACCGGTCAATAAAACGAAAACACCTTTCGATATATTCTTCGGGATGACTTTGGAATGCGCCTTCATGGTCTGTGCCAGAGACTTCCCAATATTCCGTTTGCGTCCACTGAGACAGCCACCTACCATTTGCGACGGGAATCGAGGAATCTTCTGAACCATGAATTACGAGCAGAGGCCTGTTTGCGACACTGCGTATCCGTTTTGGAAAGTACCCAGTAAACAACCAAAAGAACGCTGGCACAAGGACAAAAAATAACTTTGGAAGATGCAGCATTTGTTGATACATAGTCGCAAAGGAATCAAATGCGCTCACAAACGCACTGTCAGTGATAGCGCAGTCAATTCGATTCCCGGTCTCACCCAATGCCGACAAGGTTGCGTGCCCGCCCGCGGAGAATCCCCAGACAATGATAGGACCATCCCCCCAAGACCGCACCCAATCCACTACAGTTAGTACGTCATTAGATTCGGCGGAGCCGCCGGTATAAGGCCTGCTGCCGCTTACATACCCCAAATCAAACAAGACAGTATTCATTTTGCGTTGATAGACTTCCTTTGCCAATCCCAGAAATGGTACCCAGGGTTCTTCCCTGGACCCTGCCCATCCGTGGACAAATATCACAGTTGGGCGAGCCCGGTTGGTAGGAATGAGCCATCCTGAAAGTCTTCCAGCAATCTTCACGTCTTCAAAGGGAAGCCCGTACTCAGCTGGCGTTGTCGTCATGGCTGCTCGACTAGGATAGTGACGCGCCGGCCGGGTCGGGTACCATCCCAGCACAGCATTACCTGCTATCCAAGCCAATAGTATCAGGACAACAGCGACGACAACTATCGCCCATATCACGAGAGTTCCTTTCTTTTCGTAGGTTTGAATGCTTGAGACTCAGTACATACGCGGAATACCATAGGCCCTGTCCACCTTTTCAAATCCAATTTTCGGGTAGTACTCCTCTGCCGTTTCGGCAGCTACAAGCAGAAGTTTCACACCTGGTCCAATTTCTTCTCGGACTTGCCGCATCAGTTCTTTCCCTATTCCCATGCGCTGAAACTGCTTGTCCACCGCCAAATCAGACAGGTAGCAGCACCACGCAAAGTCTGTCAGCCCTCTTGCTATCCCAACGAGTCTTCCATTCAATCTCGCAGTGACAATCAAGTTCGAATTGTCTATCATGCTTTGAATCCGCTGTGTGTCATCGACAGGACGACGAATACCAGCGTTTCGAAACACATCTGCAACCTCGGCTGCATTCAAGTCTGTGACAAACTCATATCTGACTTGCTCCATGACTCTTTTGTGCCTCCCGTAAGCTGATTTCGAGACAAATGGAAAACAAAATGAATCTGTTTGAAGGTATATGTATTTCCTCTGATACGGCACTGCAAAATTCATGTACTCAATCATGGCTTCTGCCAGACGAAAATCTGGCAGAAGCCACTAGAGCTATTCTCTGGAACGACTGCGAATACATATCGCTAGGTCAAGGCTTTTGTCAAAGCAGGTACAATTTGCTTTTTACGCGAGACGATACCGTCAAGCGGAACTTGATTGTCTTCAAAGGCGGCATTGAAGGCCTGCTCGACAGCAGCCTTTTGCGAACCACTGGCCAATCCGACAGAGTTATTGTCAAGAATATTGGTCACGGTCACAAGGAACAAATCAAGCTCTCTTTCTGCCACGCGCGACTCCATCTGCTTCAAAACCTCTGCCTTTCGACTGAGCACATCTTGAACATCCACTACGTTCACTTGGGCAACTTCAACCTTGTGTGCCCCCATCTGAAACTCTTTGACATCTCGTGAAATTAGCTGTTCTGCGCTGGTTTTACTCACGTCAGCACCAGCTTTTAGCATCTTCATTCCATATTCATTCAGGTCAACCTCTGCAATGTCTGCCAATTCACGGGCAGCTTCCACATCTTCAGAAGTGCAGGTGGGTGACTTTAGTAACAAGGTGTCAGAAATGATGGCGGACAACATAAGACCGGCAATCTGTTTGGGAATAGTCTTTCCATTTTCCTTGTACATTTTGGTTAATATAGTGGCCGTGCAACCGACCGGCTCCGCCCGATAGTATAAGGGACCGGAGGTCTCGAAATTCGAAATGCGATGGTGGTCAATCACCTCTATTACCGATACTGCGTCTCTGTCTTCGACGCTCTGCTGTTTTTCATTGTGATCGACCAGTATGACCTGGCTCACTTCGTTGCCAACGGTTTCTACGAGCCTAGGCGCTTCCTGTTTAAAGTAGTCGAGAACATATTGAGTTTCGTCATTAACTTGACCTAACCGTACTGCTTCGACCGATGTACCCAACTGGGTTTTCAAATCAGCGTACGCTACAGCCGAGCATATGGCGTCTGTGTCAGGACTCTTGTGACCAAAAATTAGTGTTTTCTCCAACACACATCCTCCTTTAATTCACCAATCTACACATTGTACCTTGTAAGCGGGCCAGTCAAACCAGCCGAGCCATACATGTGATCCATACACTAAGATAACACGAGTAAAATATAATAGAATAGATCAGTCAATCCTGTGGACTGGCTGGCCTCTATTATACGGCTTTTATTCAACGTCGTACCACAACCAGATGGACCTGGACTCTATTTGTAATGTTTCCGTGGTAAGAATCGTCTATTTAGGTGTCAGAAACAACAGGGTCTTACAGGAGGGGGATTACTTGGAGTACCGCGTAAAATGGGTACATGGTCGTTCCTATGCTTCCTGGATATTGATTACAATGAATGTTCTCTGGTACCTGGTGGTTGAAGGCAAGACAGGTCGCTCACCCTTAGGATTGATAGCGGCTGGAGCCGTTGACTACCACGATGTTGTAATCGGACATGAGTGGTGGAGGCTGATTTCAGCAGACTTTGTCCACCTGAATCTTACGCACATCGGTTTTAACATGGTTGCGCTGGCTTTTGTTGCAGGAATTGAAGTGGTAGCGCAATCGTGGACATTCATTACAGTCTATGTCCTCTCTGGCATCATCGGCAATCTCGCCCAAGTGTTGTTATATCCTCATAACACGGTTTCTGCAGGAGCCTCCGGGGCTATTATGGGGCTTTATGGGATGGCCTTGTATATGGGGATAAAGGGAATACTTCCTGTCGCAGTCAGAAATCAAGTCATTGTTCTATTTGTAGTCAATGTCGTGTATGGTTTCTCCACACCGCATATCGGGAATGGCGCGCATATCGGCGGCTTCTTTACTGGGTTGCTGCTCGCGGGGCCGCTATTACAAATGAAGCGTATTTCATATCGACATGTAGTAAATGTCACAGGATTTATTGCAGCAATTCTATCAGTAATCGCGTTATTTTTAGCTTATCATAACGGGCAGCATACCGAGACCCGGCTGCGTAGTAATCCACTTAGTATTCTAAGCAAACTTTCAAAGGCTAATTCATCTCAACTAAACTCTACCTCGGGACCGAGGATTTCAGCAGGTACCACCGCTGCAGATGGCCGCCACAACGCAGGCACAACTTCGAACGCCCCAAGCGGGATGTCGCAGCCGTCTTCAACGGCAACTTCTAAGTCACCGTCGAGTGCAGTATCGGATGCCCACTCGAGCACAGGTACTTTTACCTCTCCTCGTCGCCCCAACCCTGTGCAGGAGTTTAAGACAGAGTTCAATAAGACATTGCAAAATTATACTGAGATACGAGCACAGTACACGCGGTATCATAGCCAATATGATACGAAGGCGATTACAGAATCCAAGTATTACAGCGATATAAGCCGTCTGGTTTCTCCTCTGGAGGCCGATGGAAACCAACTGAGGTATCTCCAGATGGTTGCACCTGCCAACGCAAAGAAAATGACGACAGAATTGAATCACAGTGCAACGTATTTTTATGGGTACATCGAGGTGTTAGCGTACAGCCTCAAGATCTCAAAACCGTCGGAGGCAAAGAGAAGTTTGACATATCTTACAAAAAGCAACCAAGCCTTCAAACAGTTTCAAACCCTGCATAGAACGTACCTTAAAGAGAACTAGCCTATCCTGCAGTTGCTGCTTGACAGAAAAAGTAAGGCTGTGTATAGTACACAAAACTGAACCTGTCCTACTGCATTGAGAAGGCCAGTACAAATGAGTGCGGATGTACAGAGAACCGACCGCTTGGTGAAAGGTTGGTCTTTCAAGTCATTTGGAACCCACCTTTGAGCAGATGATGATAAATCATCCGGATCCCCCCGTTACAAGGGAGCCTCACGGCGATTTGAGCGGGTCACGTTTGTGACCAATGAAGGTGGTAACACGAGGGTATGCCCCCGTCCTTTACGGACGGGGGTTATTTTATTATCACGAGGTGATGAAGATGCGACTGTCACATTCACTGTTCAAAACGGAGCGTCAGGTGCCAAGTGATGCTGAATTGAAGAGCCATCAACTACTAATCAGAGCGGGCTTTGTTCGGCAAATTGCGGCGGGAATTTACAGCCTAACCCCATTGGCCTGGAGAACCATTTCCAACATATCACAAATCGCCAGGGAGGAGATGTCAAAAGTAGGAGGAGAAGAAGTTCTGCTTCCAGTCACGCAACCAGCGTCCTTATGGAAGCAAAGCGGTCGTTATGAAGACATCGATTCGTCCTTGGTACGATGGACAGACCGCAATGAGCACAAGATGGTACTAGCAATGACACATGAAGAGGCTGTTACAGACCTTGTCCGTCACTTTGTAAGCTCTTACCGGCAGTTACCCCTTATCCTGTATCAAATTCAAACAAAGTTTCGAGATGAAGCGCGCCCTCGAGGGGGACTTGTACGGCTTCGTGAATTCCTGATGAAAGATGCATACAGCTTTCATGCAGACACAAAGAGTTTGGATGTGTTCTATGACAAGATGATAGAAGCTTATGAAGCATTTTACGCCCGATGCGGGGTTTCTGTTCTTCGCGTCGAGGCAGACACCGGGATGATGGGCGGAGGTGCGTCTCATGAATTCATGGTCCTATCTGACGGAGGTGAGGACACACTTGTTACTTGCCGCGGTTGCGGCTACGCGGCCAATAACGAAGTAGCGGTCTCAAAAAAACCGAGTCTTGGCTCTAAAGAGATGGCCTCTTGGACACTTTACAAGGGTTCTGACGGACGTCGTATCGTTGCAGGTGCACCTGAATCCTCCCAAATCAGCGCTGTGAAACTCGCGCATACACTAGGCGAAAGAGAAATTCAGGAGTTAGACGTACATGAATTGGAGCAACTTGGACTATCCTCTAGCGGTTGGTTGGACGGAGAAAAAATCCGGCATACCGAACTTACTGTGATACTTGATGACTCCTTCTCCTCGCACTCGATGAGCCAAACTGGAGTCTACCAATTTGCAGACATTATTACAGTCGAGGAGGGCGACCCATGCCTGCATTGCGGAGAATCCCTAAGCACCGTCAGAAGCATCGAAGTTGGGAACATTTTTAAACTAGGAACGCGCTACTCATCTCCTATGGGAGCGACTTTCACACAAAAGGACGGTTCGGTCAGTCCACTCACCATGGCTTCCTATGGAATTGGCATCACAAGAATGCTTGCCTGCATTGTCGAAGACAACCACGATGAGGACGGAATTGTGTTCCCAAAATCCATTGCTCCGTTCACATACCATTTAGTCCGCATCGGACAGGATGAAGAGGTCATGAGGACGGCCGAGCAAATTTACAATGAGCTTGGGACCAATCAAGTCCTGTACGACGACAGACACGAAACCCCAGGTGTGAAGTTCGCAGATGCCGATCTCGTAGGTCTCCCCTACCGCCTAACCGTCAGCACCACATCCTTGAAACGCGGCGGTATAGAACTAAAAGACCGAAAGACGGGACATGTAACGGTCGTTCCTATTCAAAACTTACAACAAACCTTATCGACAGCCTTGTCTGACCGCCATTGATGATTTAAGCTGAGCCAATTGAGGTCCTGTACAGTCGGGTCGACATCCATCATGACTGGCTTTTAGAGTTTGTCTTCGGAGCGGTAATAGAAAGTATTTTCGAATGGTTAGGGAAATCCTCCATGTGGTTGCTTGCTAGCCTATACCGTTTGCTTCGCTTTGTACTTCGTTTTCTGGTTTGGAAAGGTGAAAGGTGAATTCATTTGACCAAACAACGGTTTCGCGCAACTTCCGTCAATCGCTGCGGAAGTGGCGCGAAATTTCGTAGCTAAAATGCCCATTTTCCATTTCGGAAGAGCGGCTCGATAACTCCGTCTGCAGTAATGCCATCTATATCCAACTCGTCTGAGCCAATCATGAAATCCACGTGCGCAAGACTGTAGTTACATCCGTGTTCAGCTAACTGGTCTGCGCTCATTTGCGTACCGCCCTCGACACACATCGGATAAGCACGTCCAATGGCGAGATGGCACGATGCATTTTCATCGTACAACGTGTGTAAAAATACCATGTTGCTCTGTGAAACTGGCGAGTCGTGAGGCACCAGTGCCACTTCACCGAGGAAGTGGGAGCCCTCATCCATTCCTATGATTGACTTCAATACTTCGTATCCTTTCTCTGCTTCAAAGTCGACGATACGTCCACTTTCGAATGTAAGAGAGAAATTATCAACAGTCGCTCCATTGTAGTTTAGCGGTTTCGTACTCCTTACGACACCATTCACACCTGTCTGGAGCGGAGCCGTAAATACCTCCTCAGTAGGGATGTTCGGAACTATCGGTACCCCGCGTGAATTCTTGCCTCCGGCAGAAATCCAACGGTGCTTTTTGTGCAACTCAATCGTTAGGTTTGTGCCTGTGCTTCGGTAATGAAGCTTTCGGTAGTTTTTCTGATTCAGATAGTCCGCTCGAAATGTCAGATCCTCGACGTGTGCCTTCCACGCGGCTACGGCATCGGGTTGGTCAGCACGCGTTATCTTAAGGACGAGATGCCAAAGCCGATTCAATCGCTCGGTCTCAGGTAGTTCTGGAAACAAAAGTGAGGCCCAGGTCTCCGTAGGAAACCCCATCCCAGACCAAGTTATATCCCCAATTCTGGCGTTGAAGAAACTCAATGCTTCTGCCGTTGCTCTAGAGTTTATTGCAATCCTCTCCGGATGGACATTTTGTAACAGACTAGGATTCACCGTAAAGATAGCCAGTCTCGCCGCATCTTCGTCCAGAATAGATTGATACCATTCCACATTCCATTTTCCGACTTCAACTAATGCTGCTTCATCACTGTGCATGAGACGCATGCGTCTTAGTTCTCCATCGCTGTAACGGAAGTGGACGTTGTGAGCCCCTGCCTCATACGCTTTCTTCGCAACAATTCGAACGAAATCTGCGGCTTCCACATCCGCTTCTATGTACAAATTCTGACCAGCCTGCAAATTCACTCCGACTTTGACCGCGACATCTGCATACGATTCCAATTTATTCAGTAATGCACTATCAGCACTACCCATTTGTACAACTCCCCCTTCGCGCTAAAGCACTCAGCGTCACTCTGTTTTAAAGCACTTTGGACATGAGAATGTTGGTAGCAACGTATCCCGAAGACCTGTACAACTTGATTGCAACCTCGTTATAGCCAAATACATGGAGCGATATTTTGGGGATACCCATCTGCTTTACAAAGGCTTCGAGAGATTGCATCGTTTGTTTTCCATAGCCTTTGCCTCTTGCGTCCTCGTTTATTTCAAGACCGTAAATAAACATTTCTTTCCCTTCATCACGTACCTTTAGCCATAAGGATCCCACCACTTGGTCACAGTCTTCATCTTTGACGTTAAAGAGATAGGTGTCCAAGGTGGCTAATCCCTCAGGCATTATCTGCTCAAACTCTCGCTCTGCAACCTGCATCGCTTCCTCAGCCGATACGTTACCGGCTTGGACCTTTTCTTCAGCATAATGCTTAACGCTAGCTTTAAGCCACGATTCATACCGTTCATGTCCCATTGATTCTAACTTGACCATAGCAATCCCCCTATTCCTTGTCGTAATATTTAGTATAGCACTCCTTGTATAAGTGAGGCTTAATTTCATATTTCTTACAAGCTTATACTACGCCTTTTGACAACCACAAACAGGGAGCCAGCTGTGCTGGCTCCCTGTTTCTTTGCTCGACCATTCGAACGACTGAACTGTGCCTCATCCCCGACCAGCATCCCAACTCACGCAGTTGCTGGCTTCTGCACTAACCCCCACACAGTCCCGAAGGGTACATACGCATCACGTATCTATACTTATACAAGTTCTCTGGTTGGAGTTGCTCAGATTTCTTCCATTTCAAATGCTTGTAGTACACGCAATCGCGTTGCGACCCATCCAGTCGTACTTGCTTGTACCAAAATCGTCAAAAGGATAGCCATGAAAGTAATGGAACTAATCAGCGGCGCACCAGGAACTTTTTCAGCGACAATCATTCCGGATAAAGCGGCTGGGATGACTCCAGTTTCTCTTACCCAACACATAAAAGTCACTTGTCTGCGGTTCCATTTCGCCCGCCGGTCTATCAGGACTGAACTTAAGACAGTTAACGGTCTTGCAATGACCATGAAGATGGCAACAACAACCAACCCCATCCACAAGTGCTCGTAGATGAGCTTAAAGTCTACCTGTGTACCTAATAAGACAAAAATTAACATGCGCATAATCAGAGTGATCCCGTTTCCAAAGTGATCGACATTGTCCCGAGTGTGTTGTGCCATGCTCAGCCTAAAGCTTTCTCCATTTCCAGTCATCATTCCGGCGGCAAACGCAGCCATGAACCCGCTCGAGTGAAGAAGCGTGGCAACTTCAAAGGAAGACAATGCAGTTGCCAGCATGACAATAGAACCATATTCGTGAAAAATTCCCCAGCCGCGGCGGGAAACCAGCCACAAACAGACGAGTCCAAAAAATGCGCCTGTCGCCATCCCCACAATTGAAGAATGAAGAAAGGAGAGTATCGGAGGAGCTAAGGAGAATTGCTTGTGCGAAACAATCAAAGAAATTATCGTGAACACTAATACTGAGCCTGTGGCATCATTAAAGGCAGACTCAGCTTCCACAGTTTGCTGAAGTTTAGGAATAAGGGATACACGTTTGAAGACAGGAATCAGTGTGGCGGGATCGGTAGATGCAAGGATAGACCCCAATAAAATCGCCCAAGTCCACGGCATAGCCAACAGATAATGAGCTGCTATCCCCACCACGAGCGCCGTTAGCAAAACGCCCGCAGTAACTAACATGAGAATACTAATCCAGACCTTTTTCAGTACCGAAAACTGGACACCGCGTCCTCCATCAAATAAGATCAACAGGGCTCCAACGTTCAAAATCCATTGATTCAATTGAGCTTGATTGGGTTCGCTGACCCAATTTAAAATCGCTGGACCAATGAGGATACCAAACAGCAGGAATGCTGCAACATCAGGTATACGGGGACGCTCCGTTAGCTTGGCCACAGACAGTCCTCCGACAAGAATGATAATCAACACCTGTATGGAACTTTCCCATGAATTTAAATGTAACAAGCCAATCGCCTCTTCGAAGCCTAGGAATAAGTACTCATGACTAACGGCCGGTTTACTTTTTCTTTAGCAATCTATTTGACCTTGCTTTTTACAGATGCTCTGAGGTCTTTTGAAGCTTTGATAACCGCCACAAAAATCACATAAATCTCCAGGCGGCCGAAAAGCATACCTGCAATTTGAGTCCACAGTACAACAGCAGGTGAGTGAGGAGATGTCACTCCAATGGATAATCCCACAGTCCCTATAGTGGAAGCAAACTCAAACAGTGAATCCTCCAGAGAATAACCGTACGCAGTCATCACGGCTGTCCCGATAAAGAAAAGAACCAGATATATGAACGCATACATGGATACTTCAGAAATTCGCTTTGCATCGATGTACACTTTCCCTTCAGGGCGACATACGTACGTCTCATTCACCGTGTTTTCAGGTAAGAAATTCTTCTTAATATTCCAAATCAGTGCTTTGAACAACACGTGTACTCGATAAAGCTTGATGGCTCCTGCAGTCGATCCAATACCTCCGCCAATTAGCATGAGAACTACCATGATTAAAATTGCCAACGGACCCCAATTATTATAGCTCACCGTTGAAAAGCCGGTTGTACTGAGAGCCGACACAGCGTTAAAACCCGCTGCCTGCAGTGCTTGAGGAATGCTTCGATAGACTTTGGCCAGGGAGAAAAAGGCTAAGACCGGAGTAGCAATCGCCAGCACCAGAAACATAAATCGAATTTCTCCAATCCGAAAAAACGCCTTGAATTTGCCTCTGATTAAGAGGAGGTGAGCTGCAAAATTGGTGGTACCAAGCAGCATTAAAACAATGGTTACAATGTCTATTGGGGTGCTTTTATACGCCCCTATACTGTCTGCTCTTGTCGAAAATCCTCCTGTCGAAAGCGCCGCAATGGAGTGGTTAATTGCATCAAACCAGGACATTCCAAAAACTACGTATAGAATGCTTCCTGCAACAATATATCCAGAGTAGATAGAGATGACGATGCGCGCGGACTTGGCCAGATTCGGCAACAACTTGTCAGAATGTCCTTCTGCACTGTATAACTGCATACCATAGGTGCTTGATAGAGCTGATACCATAACCAGGACAATACCTATCCCGCCAAAAAACTGCATGATACTGCGATGCATCAAAAAAATTTTAGGAGTAACCGTGACATTAACCACAGACAATCCCGTTGTGGTCCAACCGCTCACCGCTTCAAACATAGCTTGGGTGAAATTTAACTGCCCTGATAACAGGAACGGTAACCCCGAAAAAAAAGCCGCAACCATCCAGGCAAGAACAATAACAATCGTATCTTGGCGCAGCGATAATTTCACGTCGCGTCGGCCACGAATCAAGAGGCTTAATAAACCTCCAACTAAAAGCGCAGTAAACGCTGGAATGAGGAAATCGGCAGCATATCGCGTTTCCGAAGGATAGAAGACGAGAACCAGCAAAGGCGTTAGCAATATGACGCCAGTTATCATGGTTAACACACCAATGTATCCCCATACCGTTTTGTACCCGTCAATGACATTACGGTTGACCATCATCAACTGCTGCGTCTCCCAACAACTCTCTGAATTACTTTTTCTTGTAGTCTTAGCGGAGACAGAATGATTAATTTGTCCCCGGAACGCAACTCCGTGTTCCCTCTAGGAATGATGCTTTGCACACCTCGAATGATGCAACCAATAAGGCTTTGTTCTGGGATGTCAATTTCAGCCACGGTTGTGTTGCAGACCGGAGAATCTTTGTTAAGGCGGACCTCCATTGCAACGACTGTTCCGTGTTCAAAGGAAATGAGGTTTTCAATTTCCTCCACTGACGCCATTTGCTCAATCATATCGGACACAATATGCGTCGCACTAATGACCGAGTTGATACCAAGGTGCCTAAACACCTCTACATTTTTCGGGTTACTGACTGTTGTAAATACTCGTCTGACACCGTAAATTCTCTTTGCAAGCTGACAAATAACGAGATTGTCAGCATCTTGAGGAGTTAAGGAAATCACAAGATGGGTGTCTTCAATGTTGGCATCTTCAAGTACATCCGGTTCACTTCCATCTCCACAGATCACCAACGCTTCGTCATGCTTCTCTGCCAAAGCCTTGGCATAGCTTTCATCATCTTGAATGATTGTCACCGCATGTCCTTTAGACAACAATGAAGAGGCAAGAAAGTCCGCTTTTTTACGACCGCCAACAATCATAATCTTCATTTCCCAGTGACCTCCAAAACGTCCTGTGAAAGCAAGCTTTCAAACCGAAGCAAAGTCAAATTCGTCGGATGAATTGTTTGTATTGTATAGTCTCTGTACAGCACTTCTTTGTCATTATTGAACAGCCGTGTGATGACTTTTGGAACGCCGAACAGCTGACTGGCAATCTGTGAAATCATAATATTGACATTGTCATTCTCCGTCGCCGCGAAAACCACGTCAGCTCTACCAATGTTGGCACCTTTGAGTACATCAACGTCCGTGGCATCCGCCTCTATCGTAAAGCCGGCGTAGTCACGTGATAATTTCCGAAATCCCAAGTTGTTTTTGTCAATGATAACTACATCTTTTCCGCGTGATGACAAGGTCGATGCAATCTTGGCCCCGGCCCGACTGCATCCCGCTATGATAATATAGTCGTCGTGATTGTCTCTGCGTTTGCGCAGTCCATTCCCCATAGATATCACCTCAAGAGATTCAAAGTCAATTGTAGAAACCGTACGCTTGATAAATACTTATCGCTATCCACGCGGCTGGAACCTGATATTCTTTAAGGTCCCCCATGTCCGCTTACTCTTGCGGAACACAGGATGATTGTAAGCTCTTGTTGTGTCAAAATGCTGTAAAGAAATAGACGTGCAGTGTAAAAAAACTGTAAAAATATACACGAAGCATGTGAATTAGAGGTATATAGAGGATAATCTGTGTGTAGAGAACGGAGTTAGAAGTGATGAAAACAACAACATTCCAGCGACCGAAATGGCGTATTCTATCCTATCTCATATCCTTTCCGACCCCTGAAGACACGTTCCATGGAAGCGAGAAGCAGAAAGCAAAACTCTTGCCTTATGTCATCACGACACTTGTCGTTTTTGGGTTAACTATGATTCTTTCGGAAATTGGACATTTCTTTACACTAGTCAACATCGCACTGCTGTATCTTTTGCCAGTCCTTATCACAGCTGTTCGTTGGGGCCTTTGGACCTCATTTTATGCAGCAAGCATTGGGGTAGTGGCGTTTGATTTCTTCTTTGTACCGCCTCTGTACACTTACACCGTTTCTGACGCACGGTATTTGATTTCGTTCGCAGTCTATTTAGCAGTTGCCACATTCACTGCAACTCTGGCGTCTCAGTTACGTCAGGATTTTCGAGAGGCCAGAGAGCGAGCGGCCGTTACATCAGCTCTCTTTTTACTGAGCACACAAGTAGCCGCTTCTGGGAATCTAGACTCCATACTCGCAGCGATTGTTCGACAGGCGTTTGGAACCTTTGGACTTTGCGCAACGGTTTTACTTCCCAACGCCAAAGGTCAACTCAACGCACGTGCCTCAGATGGGTTTCATGATGCCAACACGTTCGAGAGAGTGGCACCCAGAATCGTACAATGGGTGTACAACCACGGTGAACTGGCGGGGCGTGGAACGGATACTGACGGCAGTGCACCCATCGTCTACGTACCACTAAAAACAGAAACCAAAGTTCATGGGGTGATGTGCTTTTTAGACAAGCATCCTGGAACCACACGTGCTATTAGTAATACCTCTCACGTTATCGACGCATTGGCAGGGCTTGCCGCCGTATCAATTGCTCGTGTACGCTTTGAAGAAGAAGCTCAAATTGCGCATCTGACAGCAGAATCCGAGCACATACGTACCGTCTTGCTAGATTCTATTTCGCACGAGTTGCGTACACCGCTTGCAACAATTATTGGATCGGCAACTTCGCTGATAGAGAACAAAACAGTGCTATCCACCACAGCTCAAGACGAACTGCTTGGAACCGTTCTTGAAGGTTCCATGCGAATGAATCGTTTGGTGACAAACCTCCTGGGAATGGTACGGCTCGAGAGCGGGATGCTGCAACTCAACAAGTCATGGTGCGATGTTGCCGATATTGTCGGTGTCGCCTTGAGACAAACGCAAGATGCATTGAATGCAAGAGAAGTCACCGTGCAGATCCCTGAAGACTTACCAGTTATCTCCGTCGACGAATTGCTTTTGGAGCAGGTTCTCGTCAACTTGCTCAGTAATGCCAACAAGTATTCCCCAGAAGGAAGTCCCATTGAGATAGAGATCAAAGAAGACCATGGAGTGATATCGCTGAGTGTTCAGGATTGGGGTGACGGCATTTCGCCGGACGACGCAGAAAAGATCTTTGATAAGTTTTATCGTTCGAGTACCCAACGCAGTATTCCAGGTACCGGGTTAGGCCTCGCCATTTGCAAAGGTATCATTCAGGCACACGGAGGGAAGATTTTTGCAAGAAACAGAGTCGAAAGCGGCCTCGCCGTAACCATTGAGTTGCGGGTTTGTGAGGAACAGCCCAGCAACATCAACCTATAAAGCAAGGAGGTCTCCGGATGGGAGCAAAGCTCTTAATCATTGACGACGAATCTTCAATTCGAAAGTTTCTCCGCGTGACCCTAGAAGCACACGGTTATTCTGTCAGCGAAGCAGTAAGCGGTAAGGACGGTATTCTCCAGTCAGCGATGGTACGCCCCGACCTCATTATCCTTGATGTTGGATTACCCGATATGGATGGTACGACGGTTTTGTCTCAACTGCGCGAGTGGTATACCAATCCCATTCTTGTTCTGACAGTGCGTGATGACGAGTCCGGAAAGGTATTTGCGCTCGATCATGGAGCGGACGATTACATCACCAAACCCTTCGGTATGGGTGAATTCATGGCGAGAATCCGTGTCGCACTGCGCCATATGGCAAACCAGCCAGATAACCCCATCGTGACAGTAGGTCCGTTGACTGTCGATCTCGCTGCAAGAACAGTAACACGCGACGGGACCTCCATTCGCCTTACGCCAATTGAATACGACCTTTTGAAGGTACTCGTCACAAATGCGGGACGAGTTGTAACTCATCGGCACTTGCTGCAACAAGTTTGGGGAGAACACAGCTACGAAACGACCGGTCATTACTTGAGAATATACATAGGACACTTACGGAAAAAAATCGAGATTGATAGAACGCGTCCGAAGTTCATTATCACGGAACCAGGGGTGGGTTATCGGCTTGTAGCTCCGTCATGATTCTACATCAGTCAGTCTGCCGTCAAAACTACTTTCCCCACACTCTTCCTGCTCTCGACCATTCTATGTGCCTCCGCTGCATTTTCCAATTTGAATCTTTGTCCAATTTTGATATCCAGTTGACCATCAGATAGATACCGAAGAACGTGATTTGCGGTATCATGAAGGAGATAGGGTCTTTCCTTACGTGTGGTTCCTAGGCTAAAGCCTAAAACCGACCTGCAACTAGAGTGTAGGTCCATTGTTTTAAAGTATCCGACGTCACCACTTGAATTGCCAAAATGAACTAACCGCCCGTACTTGGCAAGGCACTGCATACTCTTTTCCGAGACAACTCCCGAAATTGAGTCTAAGATAACATCGGCCCCTTTTCCTCCTGTAATACTCAGCACTTCCTTTGAAAAGTCGCTTGTCTTATAACTAATTACATGGTCACACCCAGCATCCATGGCTGTTTGTACCTTTGATTCGTCACCGACCGTACCGATGACAAGACCGGCTCCCAGAATTTTGGCCAGTTGGGATGCGGTGGTTCCCACACCACCAGCCGCCGCATGAATTAGAACGGATTCCCCTTGCACGACTCTTCCGACATCTGCTAGCAACTTATAAGCTGTAAAGGATACAATAGGACACGCAGCAGCAACTGTCATATCTAAACCATCTGGAACAACAAATGTGAGCGCCTCATTTGCAACGACAAATTCGGCATAGGAGCCATCCAAAGGAAAAGCGATAACGCGTTGTCCAATTTTGAGGTCTTGAACGCCGTCACCAACCGCTTCTATGACTCCCGCAACATCTAATCCTGGGATAAAAGGAGGATGACTTCCATTTTTATTACCATAGCGCGCCTTAATATCAGCAAAGTTCACGCTGGTTGCAAAGGTGCGAATTAAGACTTGGTTTGGCCCGTAAACTGGCGCATCTACTGTGATGTAGTGCATGACATCAGGCGGCCCATAAGCGGTTACAACCACTGCTTTCACGTAAAATACTCCTTCCATACGCCGTCATGATAGTCTGACATTACCATACAACTGACAGTACAGTTCACCATTCGTTTCAGCAACCACCACGTATTTTGGCGTCAGACACCGCGCGTTCAGCCGGCGATATCATACTTAATACCAAGTCCTGACAGATAGACACTGACAATGCCCTGGTGGGTACATTCAAAGTGCGTCAACAAGTCTAAACAGGCTTCAATATCCAAGTTCTCCCCCATTCCCTTCCATGGTACCGCCTTACTCCATTCAATCTCGCTATGAAAAAAATCTCTAAAACGCCGGTCAAGTTCGTCATAGAAAGCCCGCAGTTTCTCCACGCTCACGGCCATCTCAGGGTCCATCCGCTTTTCTTTCCACGAAGGCCCAGTCCCGTCAACCATTGCCCTCAGATAAATCTCACGGGCATCGGCGATATGACGAAGTTCTTCACCCAAGGTCTTTAATGACTCATATGGACGATACTGTAACTGCTCATCGACAAGGTGCTCTAATAAACCCTGGGTCAGCCCAGAATAATACTGATAGAACTCGGTGCTGGATATACTACTCATAGTGATAACCTCCAATTTCGGTATTTACAATAACAATAGGGACCTTTTGCTGTTCTATCTTGTTCCCACACCCTTCACCTGTTGGGTCATCTTACAAAATAAGGATCCAATTAGACTGTAAGTCAAGTCCGTTCTCTTAATCTAGAGCGGGCTTACGTATACTGGGATGAAATGCGGTGTCTGCGCCCTGAAATTGCTTCGGATAAGGTTTGTTAGGAACCAATTTTGAACCATTCCAAGTATATGTAATTGTTATAGGCTTGCCAGTTGGGTCAGCAAGCGCATCATTTTTCTTGTAGACGGGATAAGTAACAATAATGGCATTTCCTGCGGACGAAACACTGGTAATTTCTACACTCGGTTTTGCAGTATCGGTTCCCAGATACCTCCCATTGAGAAAGAAGAAAACAAACTGATTATATCCGTCTGCTCCAGACACTCCGAGCCACGCAGACACTGTTCCACCAGATGTAGTCCTAATACTCGCATTTGGAGCAGCTTTGTTCACCGAATACCCTTTACTCTTAACTACAGCGATTTCCTCATTATATCTAGATTGTGAAGTTGTTGGTGCTGTGCCCTTACGAGAATCCGCACTGTTTGTCACATTCGTGACACTGGATGCAACATTCGTCTCAGACGTATTTGTTGTTGAAATTGCGTGCCCAGCAGCGTTAGCACCAGTGCCATGGGAGTTAGTCGTACATCCCGCTAAAGTCAACAACATCAGTCCCGAGAGCGGGAGCAATGTGAGCCGCCTGTTCATGATAAGCCCCCCTCGTCTTTGCTTACAGTATTCAGACGAGACAACACGATTTGGAGTTACAAATCAAATGCAAAATCTCGTTGCACTACCAAATAAATCATTGTGAAACTCCCCTGTTAAAGGAGCCGCAAGGCAGGTGTTAGACTGCCTTGCCTAGCAACGGAACTGGGTTGACACTAGATTTCACGGAAACCACGCCGAGTTAGTAAGACCACCCCAATGGCAGCAACAGCGACACCGGTCATTCCAATGGCGTTGGATGCCGAGACCCAGTTCCCCAATAGTCCACCCATGTAAGCACCGATTGGCGGCCCAACTGCAATAAGGGATCCCCTAATTCCCATTATCCGCCCGTGGTAATTCTTTGGAACCATCTTTTGTACAGCGGTTCGAGCCAATAGAGGATACCCGCCGAACAGGAATCCACTGAAGGCCATACACATATACACTACCAATTCCGACTTGAGATAGAACAACGGCACAAAACTTAGTCCCCAGCCAACAAAAGCCATTGACATAACGAATGCTTGCCCCTGATTTTTCAAACGAAGAAGTCCAGCTATCACTGCGCCAAGGAGAGACAGTCCGAAGTAGACGCCCCAAAAGCTGCCAAGCACTATCGCACTCATCGAAAATTCACGATGCGTGAGTAGAGGCAGTGATACCTCAAGTTGGCCCTCTGCCAAATTTATAGCAAGTGCCGCTAGCGTGATCCACCACACGCCCTGCATTTCATAAAGCAGTTTCAAACCACTCCATGTATCCTGCCAGAAGGAACCTTGCCTAGTTGTCATGCCTGATAGTTCGTTCACAGAAGGCGTGTATCGGATAAAAGCGATAAACACCGCAGCCAGCCAAAACGAGACTCCATCAAACAAAACGGCAACTTGTGCTCCCCACTTTGCAATCATTAATCCGCTCAGAAGCGGCCCAAGAAGCATCGCTGCGTTCCAAACCGTTTCACCGACGGCGTTGGCGGATCCAAGTTCTCTATCGTTTACCAAATTGGGTAAAAGGACCATCCAGCCAACAGTGGTAAAAGAACTGATTCCCCCTACCAGGAGAACAAGCATAAGCAGAACAAACATCGACAAGGCATGGAGTGCATATAACAGCGGAATGAACATAAACACAACGCCAAGAAGCAGATTTGCGGTCAGTAATGCTGCCTTATGAGAAACAGTATCGAGAACGTTCCCAACTACAGGTCCGAGGAACACTCCCGGCACGCCAAAGGCGAGAGCAAGCAGTCCCATATCTGCTGGGTGTTTGACTGTGACCATCGCAAACCAAAGCAGTGCAACCCATCCAATTTGATTACCCAGAACAGAAACTGCATCGGCAAACATCATCAGTGAGAAATTGCGCTGATGAAACAAATTTATATAAACTTGCATGTTCGATTCACCTCGTTAGGAGCCCCTCAAAAGCGGCTCAGCTTTGTCACTATGGGAGTTCCCCCAACGAGATGAATTAAATTGGAAGATTCATGGACATTATCTTACCTCCAGAGGTGGAACGGCTTAAACGGAAGCGTACGTTCAGCGCTATATCTGCAAAGCGGTCTGTGCCGTCCCTTTCCTTGGATAATTATACCGCATTCTGTTTAGTTCCCGGTAACAAAACCGAAAGTATAATTGCCATTGAGTGTTCATGAATGGGAGTTTTTCTTCACCAAAGCAGACTCCGACATACCCCGGGCCGCAGCCGACTGTTGTCCTATCTAGGCCAATTTGAGTGAGAGCCACGGCTGGACAGTGCCCGTCAACCGTGGCTTCTCTAAGTTTAGTGAATATCTTCCCTGCAGTAAAACTAGGGCTAGAACTTAGGTGTTGTATACACGTGTTCTCTATAGTAAGATAAGTGGGGAATTCTCCACTTTTTCGAACTCATCACATTCATTGAGTGGCGTCGGGAGTGGTGCTGACATGGGAGATTGGAACATTCAATATCCGCACAATGAACGCAGAGATGCTGCTATCAATCGCCAACGGCTGCTGGATACCGCTTTAAAGCTGTTTGAGCAGCACGGAGTCGAGCATGTCAGTATGAATCAAATTGCACTTGAAGCGGAGATTGGCTCAGCCACCCTCTACCGCCGTTTCAGCAACAAGAGTGAGCTGTGCTTAGAACTCATTCGGGACAATGTCATTCAAGTGTTCGAGCAAATTGAAGCATACTTGCAGGCTAATCAGGGCGAACCTGCCAGTAACAGATTGAAAGAAGTGTTACGCTTATTCATCCGTTTCCGTGAAAGGAGAGCAGAGTTGCTCACAGGTGTTGAGGACTCCAACTCCGGCGGTAAGACTTATAACAACCAACAAACAAGAAGTCCGCTATATAACCAGTTGCATGAAATCGTGACAGGACTGCTAGACGAAATGTATAGCGCAAAGAGCACAAATCGTGACAGCATCTTTGTCGCAGACATGTTGTTAACTGCCATACAGAGTCCTTCGTACCGATTTCAACGTCAAATAAGAGGATATTCCCCGGAACATTTTTTGGAACACCTCTACTGCACCTTTATATCGGGGTAACAATGTATAGAATCTCCACCGGTTCCCTACAAACTTGTCATTGAACTGACAGCACTCGGCTGGTTGTCCATATCGAATCCATGGAGTAGAAATGCACCTGCGTCCCGACTACGATTGCTTCTATTACTATAGTCCATTCACACATATTAACTGTGGGGGTTCTCCAAGTGAGTGTTCATAACGAAATGAAAATCTTTGCTGGATCAAGCGGAAAACAGTTTGCAGAGCGTATTTGTAGCTATCTTCATATGAGTCTGGGAAGTTCAGAAGCGATAACCTTCTCGGATGGAAACACCTTCGTCAGAATCAAGGAGAACGTACGGGGTACGGACGTCTACCTTGTCCAACCCATAGGGCTGTCTCCCAACAACGAGTTTGTGGAAATTTTGTTCTGGATTGATGCTTTCAAACGAGCCAGCGCAAATTCTGTAACGGTTGTTATACCGTACTTCGGCTACGCGAAAGGTGACAAGAAGGACGAGCCTCGAGTGTCGATTAGGGCCAGAGTATGTGCCGATGCGATTGAGACGGCAGGGGTCGACCGTATCATTATGATGGATTTGCATGCGCCGCAAATCCAAGGATTTTTTAAGAAACCCGTGGACCACCTCATTGCTCTTCCACTTCTCAGTGAATACATTAAGGCACAAGGAATAGAGAATTTTGTGATAGTGTCTCCAGACGCTGGGTTCGCGAAACAGGCACGCAAGTTTTCTTCATACCTTGGCGTGTCAACGGTCATTGGCGACAAAAGAAGAACTGGACATGATGAAAATCCGGAGACGTTGGAACTAATTGGAGAAGTCAACGGCAAGAACGCCATTATAGTTGACGATTTTTCCACCTCAGGCGGTACTTTAATCGATCTCTCTCATCTGCTGAAACGAAAAGGTGCTTTGTCCATCTTTGCATGTCTGTCACACCTTCTGTTATCTCCTCAAGCCGTAGAACGCATTGAAGCTAGTCCGATTGAATATGTAATCTCAACGGACTCCGTAGAAAATCACGCTGTGAACCATACTGCAAAGATCCGCATCATTTCGGCAGCACCACTTTTTGGGGAAGCCATCAGACGAATCTACATGCATCAATCCGTCAGTGGACTCTTTGAGGGTTTACCACCCGAAGTATTGGAATTTGACGGTCTCTAATCAGCGACTCTTGTTTAGTACAGGTCCACCCCTAGCTATTATCGTCGATACTTGCTCTCATGGATGACAGGTCTTGCGATCTCATATTTCGAACTAACGGTTCTGCCAAAGGAAGGAGAGCAGCAACAATGAAAATAACGCCACCCGCGGTCGCAATCGTCTGATATCCGAAGGTTTGAGCAAGGGGTACCGCGAGTGACACGCCAATAGGGATGGTGATATACGAACCAAAGTCGTCAAAGGAACATACTCGTGAAAGTTTGTCTTTGGGCACCGCCTGCTGGAGTGTGGCATCCCATCCTATTCCGGAAATGGTGGAACCGACTCCACCCAACGCAGCTGCAATTATTAAATATGGCAAAGCATACTCCTGACCAAGGACAATCATTTGTATGCCGCCAACCGCCACTGCCATCATACTGGCACGCAAAGGGTATCGCAGCGAGAGCCTCAACATGAATAAACTTGCTATTAGCAGTCCGATTGACCTTGCACTCAGTGTCAGCCCCCACCCACTTGAGCCAAAAGTGTTCTTGGCTATGATAGGCCCAAGAACCCGCCACACTCCCATCTGTACGGCGTTCATAAAAGCAAAGGCCGCAGTGATTGACCAAATCCAGCGGCGACTTCGGAAATAGGACCATCCTGCACGCATGTCCTGAAGAATCGACGTACCGGTATCCGGAGGATGTGAAGGAATGCGAACACGACTCAGAGTAAAGCTAGCTATAAAAAAGCTTACAGCATCCCACAAGATGGCCCACCCGCCATTCAGAGTCGCAACTAACACCCCGGCAACTGCTGGACCGACAATCTTGGCAGCACTTTTCGATGTATTGAGCAGCGCATTAGCCTGCCTGATATCCTCCCTGGAAACGACCTCAGGAACAATTCCGCGCATAGCAGGAGATGTGAAGGCACTCATCACACCACTTATCAGAGCAAAGAGAAGAATCCAACGCGGATTGAAACCCATCAGAACAATCAGCGCAATGACTGCCTGAGAGAACCCAGAACCTAAATTGCTTAAGACCATCAACCTATCCCGGCGATAGCGGTCGGCAACTCCGCCCCCTACAAGCACCATTAGAACATGTGGGAGAATTTCCGCAGCCAAAATGTATCCCAATAGATTGCGACCATGCGGCGTGTCGAGAACAGCAAAGGCAAGAACCAACGGTGTCATCCCACTGCCAAATAGCGAAACGGACTGCCCCAAGTAGAACCATCGGAACTGAGGGCTGTGGAGCGCACCTTTGAGCAACCTTGACTTAAACTTCAGCATGAATCTTGTGGGCACCTCCATCCCAGTGATACGGCACTGTACACAACACGGACATCCACTCAGGCATCCTCGGTTGTTTCATAGACGTACTATTCAAATCGCTATCGGATTCTGCGATTGTCCTCCTGTTTAAGCCAATAGCGAAGTCCTTTGCCCGCGTATGGCTCGTCTGTGTAACGAGGAACAACGTGAAAATGGGCATGGGGAATCGTTTGATTCGATACCAGTCCAACATTCCATCCCAGAGTGTATCCATCCGGATGAAACCGCTCATCTAGATTACTTTTTACTTGGTGCAAGAGTTCATAGATTCCGGTCCATTCATTTAGCGACAGGTCAAACGTTGTTTGCCTATGCTCCTTTGGAACAATAACGCCACTGCCTTCCAAAACGTCTTGGTGACCATCGTGTTGTAGAAAGTAACACGTGTCATTTTCAAACACGATGTGTTGGTGCGAATCTTGCTGCGGGTGACAAAAAGGACATTTCGATATTTTTTCCAATCAAACACCCCCTGTATTCATCCATATATTCCAGTTCGAACCATGAACAATACTCCAAGAGTTCGTCAATTGCTTCAATGATAAGGTCTGGTTTTCATCCCATTTATGTATAATGACACCAGGCTCTCCTTTGTGTCACAACATGAATTGCTGACGTTTGATGCTATAGACTCGTACCCTGCGGTTACAGGACTGGTCTACAGTTTCCCGCTCCAAATGCATTCCAAGTTTGTACATGATGCGTTCGGACCCGGTGTTACCTATTTGACAAATACTCAGTATCTCACTCAAGTCACAATTTTCGAATCCGAAGCGTAAAGCCTCTCTTGCAGCTTCCGTGGCAATTCCTCTTCCCCAGAATGACCTACCTAACCGCCAGCCAATTTCCACAGCAGGCATGATTTCAGGCAAAAAAGCAGGCACAGACAGTCCAACAAATCCAGCTAACTCACCGGTGGCAACAATCTCTACTGCAAATAAGCCAAAGCCAAGTTCCTCCCACGTCTCTTCACACCGCCTGACAAATATTCTAGTCTGCTCCTCCGTCCGTGTGTCCCCTCCACCAATCCACTGCATTACCTCTGGGTCAGCGTTTATGCGTGACATGGACACAATGTCCTTTTCAGTCCATCGTCGTAACAGCAGTCGTGTTGTCTCTAGTCTTGGCACTTGTCTGTCCCTCCCCTGGCAATATCACGTCCTTAATCGAAATCCGTATATGGAGGCTCTCAACCAAGATGACGAGTCATTGAGACGATTCATCCCGTATGAATGAGGAAACTCATGTGTCTGTGCATAAGTTAACAGAACATCAATTCTCGTCCTCTCGCAACAGAGATCGATATGGACTTTGAATCAACGATGTCGATACTTGTTGACATTCACACTCGTGCTCTCTATTATATTACCGCATTTACAAAATGCAGATTTTGATTAACCAAATGGTTAATCTGGAGTGAGTGTTATTAAGGACCAGTCAAGAGACGATAGGCTGCGCAAAGTTGTCCACGTTGAGGTCGCCCAATACTTTGAGACATTTAGCAGCTTGCATGTGCTCACCCGGCCTGACCATCACCCATTTCGGTTGGAATGGGCCCACGAAGTAAGAACATTGTTACCAGCCACATTGATGAGTGAAATCCACATGCTCGGTGAAATCACAGATCAATGGCTAGCTTTGCTCGATCTACATCGGTCGGAGGAACGAAACGGATCCATAAAGACAACACTGTCACGCCTGAATACGATGCCAGATGCAGAACTAATTGTCACCCTGCTGAATCAGAGATTCTCCCTAGGACAAGTGTTGCTGGCTCTACACAGCGATTCTGAACGAAAGCACATGCCGATATCCGAGGCACAGCGTTTTCTCTTTACAAACCTGCCCACGATACGCAGGCGAATTAGCCACTGCATCGAGCACTACTATGACATCCATTTTCAGAAGGAATGGACACGTATTGAACCATGGCTTGTTCAAGCCAGTCGTGAGTTTTTTGACAAGTTGCGTGAGAATCCAACGCACGCACTAGGTGAACTGCACCCTCGATTACACATTAAAGAAGATGCCATCTATGCACAGAAGGCTGAACTTTATCGCTGGTCATACGATGAAATTCAGCGAATTGATATCAGGCCGACAACTTTTATTGATCCACACTTGTTGATTGGCATCAATTCCGAACGCTTATCCTTTGCACTACCTGTGCATGTGCCTGGGATTTCAAAGAACGAAGAAGTGCCGTCCGACCTGGTACGTATGTTCAAAGTGCTGGCCGACTCAACACGGCTGAAAATCGTTCGTTCTCTATATGAGCAACCCTACTGTACGCAACAACTCGCACATATCCACAACATTTCTGAGGCGGCCATATCAAAGCATTTGCGACAGTTACAAGAGGCCAATTTCATTTCATCACGGCGTCGTGGAAATTATGTATTTTATCAACTCGAAACAAAAGAAATGGAACTACTCATCGTCTATCTGCGAAGTTTTTTGGAGCAATGAGGAGGGTCAATCATGTGGCAAGTGGCGAAAGCAACCATCGTTCGCAATCATATTTCAAACCAGCGTGCCTACCCATGGACTTTCTCGCTGGGACATATCGTCGGCGGTATCTATCTGGTGTTAGTGTCCTTCTTCTCTTATCACTACCTCATTCATGGTCAGTTGAACGCACGATTTGCAAAATACGCCGGCAGTCATGACTATCTGAGCTTTGCCATCATCGGCGGACTTCTAGGTACGCTCTCCATTTCCATGTTGATGAATGTATCAAGAGCGCTCATTACCGAATTGCGCGAAGGAACATTGGAAGTTCTCTTACTTTCGCCAGCGCGCAAATCAGGGTATTTTCTCGGTACCACCATTCAGCAAATGTATCGGATTGGCTTAGAGTTTATTCCCGTCATGATACTCGGACTATTCTTGGGGCTAAGACTGACACACGCCAACTGGATGTCCGTCTTCCCTGCCCTGCTTCTCTACCTATTTGCCTGTTTTGCTATGGCACTTGTCCTCGGTGCCGTCATGGTGTCAACTCGGGACACCTACATCGTCCAAAATACGCTGTTTGCGATGACAGCACTGGTCTGCGGCTTTCAATTTCCGACTCAATACTTACCGGCGCCACTACAGTGGCTTGGTCAAATCTTCCCCCTTACCCAATCACTACAATTACTACGAGACAGCGTTCTTTCCGGCACTTCTATCTGGGACGCATGGCAGCAAGTGACGGACGTCATCAGTTTATGTATCATTTACAGCCTTGTCGGCATCATCGCTATCAAGCATGTCCTGAGGCACGTGTTTGAACGCAGTATTGCTTAGAACGAAATTCGCCTATCGAGCGATGAGGAGGTCTCCGTATGATTGAAGTCAATTCTGTTACGAAGATTTATGAAGTGAAAATGAAAGCTGGCTGGCTGCGCAAACGCAAAGAGCAAAAAATTGCGGTAGACAACTTGTCGATGCAACTACGTCCAGGGGAAATCGTCGGTTTACTCGGCCTCAACGGAGCTGGGAAGACCACCACCATCAAGATGCTCTCCACGCTGCTTGCACCAACCAGCGGGATCATCACCATCGACGGCCTGGACAGTGAGCGTCATCGCCGCGCCATTCAGGCGAGAGTAAACATGATTGCTGGCGGCGAACGTATGCTCTACTGGCGGTTGACAGGCCGAGAGAATCTTGAATACTTTGGACGGCTCTATGGTCTGTCAGAAGCAGAGATTGCGAAGCGCATCGAAGAACTGCTCACCGAGGTGGACCTGTTGGAGTCTGCCGACATTCCCGTCGAAAAGTATTCAAAGGGCATGAAGCAACGGTTGCAAATTGCCCGAGGGCTCATCAACAATCCGTCGTACCTGTTCCTCGATGAGCCGACCCTCGGACTCGATGCGCCGATTGCACGTCAGCTGCGGAAAATGGTAAAGCGACTCGCCACTGAACACGGCAAAGGGATACTGCTCACCAGCCACTATTTACAAGAAGTCGAGGAACTGTGCAATCGCGTCTATGTCATCAATCACGGTCAAGTTATCCTCAGTGGGACGCCACAAACCGTTGTTCGAAACGTAGCGGGCTATGAGGTGATTCATTTGCAACTGAGCCAATGGTCAGACTTGATGACAAAAAACTTGCATCATGCACATCAAGTGCCGTTCGAAGCTATCCATGTCCAGACTGACGAGGCGACGCAGCAAAGTCGTCTGTCCATCACAACGGAATCTTCAGACGCTTTGATACCAAAGATCCTTCGTTGGTTAGCAGAGCAGGATACACATATTTTCTCCCTGCAGGTAGAAAAACCGACTTTGGAAGATGCCATCATCCGATTGTCCGAAGGAGGTGGCAAAGATGTCGCAATTCTGGCAGGCATTCAAGGCTGAAGTGAGAAAGCAACACCATGATTCGTTTGGCAGTCGGGCAGTGTTTTTCTCATTGCTTTTTTGGCCCGTACTTGGGTTCTTGTCCTCATACTATGCCATGAAACCCTATCGTATTGGTAAGGGGTCTGTCCTCAGTCACGTCATACCAGGGGGCAACATCGTACTGTTTTTATTGAGCGGATTCCTCGTGTTTCAGCTGTTTTGGACCGTCGTCCAGTCTGCTTGGACTTTTGCCCAAGAGCGACAGATGGGGACCTTGGAAATAATTTTTCTGACACCAGCGTCAAAAATGGCGTTTTTGCTGGGTCGATCCGCATATGGACTGTTTAGCGGCATGTGGATGTTTGCAGCGTTTTCAACGTTGACCTTTATCTTTATTGCAAATTTAGCCCATATTGCTCCAGGGTATCTACTACTGTCCATTCTGCTGTCCCTCTTCTCGGCCCTCGTGTGGGGCGCATTTCTCAGTGCCATCTCCCTGTTTTCACGCGACTCTGGATTTGTCTACTACGCTTTCGGTGAACCCATGAATCTATTTGGCGGCGTCCGCATCCCGCCGTCTGTCTTTCCCATTTGGGCAAAAGGTCTTGCATTGCTCTTTCCTGTTACTTACAGCTTATTTCTCATCCGCTCTGCCATCAATGGTACGATTACCGCCAATTGGTGGATTGTCATGGCGGCCCTTTTGCTCATTAACGCCGGACTGATTTGGGGTACAAAACTGTTGTTGAAACGCGCCGAACAATACGCCCGAAAACAGGGAAACTGGACCATGTTTTGAGGGTGCAACCACATCCATGTTGTAGGTCGGTCCGACAACATAAAACGGGATCGTTACCACAGGGAATAGGGTGATTACATCGCCAACGCTGTCATGGCGATAACCAAAGACTCCTTTCCTCCCACATAGTTATCATTAGTTCACCGAGAACTACCAAAACAAAAAACCGCAGCAGACGTTCTGCTACGGTCGGGGATGTACCGTTGAAACAACTCATATGCCCAGTCACCTATGTATAGGGAGAAATGGGCACACGTATCCCCTGATGTCGCAAAGTAGCGTTAAACAAGAATAATTCATCGCCGCGGACATATATGCCCACCTCCTTGTGATCTCAAGTTCCTTCCATGTTAGGCATGTCACTATGACCAGTATAAATTTTATGAGTAGCCAGAATGCGTTGTACGATTTGCGTAAACAACGGTTCTTGCAGTTTTTAGCGTTTCAGAAAGAGTCGCCATAGAGAGGGAGTACCATTGCTCATTGTTGTACGTCCAAGTCACCCGAAAACTAGGTCGGTTGCCAGCCCATATCGCTTGCACATATCCGCGTGATGCCTTTGGAACCGGTAACCCGGTCTTTGCTATGAAGCCTGCAATGGTGTTCGCCATTCGTGAAGCCTTAGGCTCAAATGTAGTACCTATCCCTTCAGCAACAAAGTGCCAGCCTTTATCGTTCCAAATGATGGCATTGTCGTATGACTTCGCGTTGAGATAATTAGTGGCGGATGTATTCTTCACCAGTATTATCGGTTTGTGAGTGGTAAACCTCCGTGTGGCAAAATCATGCGGAATAGAGTAGAACTTTAGATGGGATACAGTCTCCATATTACCAACCAGCGTAGCCATAGTGTACTTATTTGTACTGCTAGTCTTAGATCGCTCAAAGATGTCCATTGCATAAGAGTCTGGTGAAACATGTAAGTCAATTGCCAATTGACGTTTTACGGATAGGCTCGAGTCTAATTTCAGCGCTCTAGGCAGTGACACAAGAACTTTGGAGTGTGAACTGATGCTGTTTTGGACTGTGTTTGGCATCTGTAAGGAATTAGAGACGGCGAAGGTATAATTGGTGGTGGTTGCACTGTCATCACTTTTGGAACTTGTGACAGCATTGACTGAAGCACTGACATTGGTAGGCTTTACCGACCCAGTTGAACCGCAGCCTGATACTAACAATGTCATTGCAACCATTGTTGCAATCATAATTGTAGAGGAACCCCTCATTTTCGGCCTCCATTTCATCTCATCAATTAGACGAAACTTGTCAGCAAGACGTGACAATTACTCTCTACAGGTATGACAGTGCCTAGAATGCTAACTGTTATAATATGGAGGAATTGGAGAGGTGAAATATGGCGAGACCACTAAGTGACGACAAGCGAAATGCAATTATTTCAGCAGCGATCCGCGTCATCTCATCTCAAGGTTTGAGTGCATCGACGGCTCTGATTGCAAAGGAAGCTGTTGTCTCTAACGGAGCGTTATTCACCTACTTCGAAACCAAAGCAGATTTGTTTAATCGGCTCTCTATAGAGCTTAAGGAGAATCAATCAGCCATGTCATCCATCCCCATGATGGTTCCGAGTTAAGTTATACTGTGTTTGAACCAAGTAAAAAACGGAAGGAAGTCCGCAATGAAAGCACTCGTCACAGGCGCAAATAAAGGAATCGGTTTTGAAATCGCTCGCAATCTTGGAAAACGTGGCTATGACATTCTCGTCGGGGCGCGTGATGAAGCCCGTGGTCCAGCAGCAGTGGAGAAACTTGCCGCAGAAGGGATATCAGCGGCGTTCATCAAGATTGATTTGAATGATCTCGCTAGCCTACACACAGCGGCTAAAATGATTGATTCCCTCGATATATTGGTCAATAATGCTGGAATCCCTGATAGTCTCAAGCCTGGACGCGCGGCGCTTGATATCACCAAGCACACATTTGACTATACAACTGAGGATCTACGCACCACGATGGAAACGAATTTTCTCGGCACACACGAACTCACCAAGAATCTGCTGTCACGTCTGACAGACACCGGGAAAATCGTCAACATCACCGTTCCGATTTCACCGACCGAGTTTTGGCACCCGCTCGCTTACATCACGAGCAAAGCCGCACTCAACGTGATGACGCTGACTTACGCTTACGAATTTGAAAAAATGGGCAGCCACCGCCAGATTTTCGGCATCATGCCTGGTGCTGTAGCGACCGACTTGAACGGAATGGAAGCTGGTGCACACAGCGGCTTCGTCAAATCACTCGAAGCCGCAGGTCGGATGTGTACCGACATTATCCTGTCTGACAAGAATCAAAACGGGCAAATGATTCAGTACGATGGAAAGACTGTCACAGATTATGAGATTCAACTGAGAGGCTAGAGACATTCATCCCCTTCTTTGCACCCAGCCATCGTGGGCCACCCTGAGTAAACTCACGATGGCACTGCAATCACAAGGCATGAAACTGTCTGCCTTAGTCCATGTTGGCAGGCTAATGTACAGCACTCAAGAAGGTGTGAACTTCTGCTGCGAACTTCTCCGCTTCTTCGAGAAACGGGTAGTGATTACTATGTTCGAAAATGACCAACTTGGAACCTGCGATAAGCTCATTCATTTCAACGGAACACCATAACGGACATTGAACGTCGTGCCGCCCACATATGATGAGGGTCGGAACAGTCACTGCAGGCAACTGACTTCGCACATCGAACTCAGGATGATCATGCGCCCCAAAGTAGTCCAACCTCTTCGCCGCTATGCGTTTACTTGCGTCTCCCGAGAAGTACTCATGGTACCTTTCTGGTATATGCAAGGAGAGTTTTGTTCTCTCGATAGTCAGTTCTGCTCTCTTGTCGGACAACAAATCAGGAGCCTTCAGCGATTCGATGAGTTCTTGCATCCGGTGAAATTTGGGATGCTCAGTGTGATAAATACACTCCTTTGTGGAGCTATACTCTCGGGATGCAGCGGAACCAACGACAACTAGCGACTTAAGTGACGTTCCCCTAGTTACTACATAAAGGAGTCCTAACATCCCGCCCGTAGAAAGACCAGCGAAGTCCCACGAGTCAAATCCGAGTGCGCTCCGTATCGCCTCTAAATCCTCGACGGCTGACTTCATACTTAGCTCATCATCCGATACCGCTTGTGGGGAGTTTCCTGCCTCTTTGAGGTTCACCAGAAATACTCTTCGTTCGGGCACAAACTTTTCAGCGAGGTTGTCTCCCGTCTCGTTGAACTCTGAGTATAAATGGGTGATGCAAAGTGGTTTACCATCACCTCTCGTAAAAACCTCGAAAGAACCACGGTGTGTCTCTACCATCAATTTATCCCACTTCACAAGGCTTCCTCTTTCCCAAACATATCTGCCCTACACTGACATAAAGCTCCCAACCGCTACTGCCAATGTCAATTTCGTTAAATAGCGCGGCACCCACGCCTTGACCGATATATGTTTGCAGAATCCAAATTACAATATGAATCTTGCTTTGAGTTCTTCGGAATCCCCCGCCCCAAGCACCTAAATGACCGATAACTTGGAGCGAATCGACGATTTATTTCTCATTTAAATTGAGTTCATTCCAATACTCAGCAATCCTTTTTGTAGTATCTTTGATAAATAGGGTTTTCATCGAGTTCTCCGTCGCGACGGTCACTCTAAAGGCCAAAGCGATTCCTTTGTTTTTGCTGGTCTGGATGGTTTCATAAGGTCCGATGATATGGATAGTTGTACCGTTGTTCAATTTAAGAGACAACGAAATTGAATTGGTGCGCCAATGACTATGGAACCCCACAGTATTTCTTTGATTCACATCTCTCTCAGCAACTACCGGAGATTGCTTTAGTACTGACACAATACTGGAGACTGTGGGACTCTTGGCCGGTAAAGGTTTATGCAGCCAAGTGTTATTGCGATTCCCGTCTATAGCCATGGTTTGAACATCGGCACTTGAAAGATTCTTTAACGACGTTGGCATTTGACTTGAAGTGTTTAGATTACTTTCAAGCATCTTGCTATACGCTTTTTCAGCTGGTTTGTTGGTGACTTTAATAAGAGTCCCGTGCTGTTGATTGGCCAGCGTAACCCTGAAGAAATCCTTCATAGCAGTCTTAACCGCTAACATATGTCCATTTGTTAAATGGAAAACTAACCATTCATCGCCACCTGTAGATTCAGCCATGTGACTGTTCTTACTCATCGTAAAGGTAGTTCCATGTTGTAATCCGTTTAATAAGTCCTCCGCCTGCGCAGGGCCAAAAGGACTATACAAAAATTCTATAAAGTTGCCGGATGCTCCTGGTCCCCAGCCGTTGATACTGACATTCTTAATGTCTTTCGAGTGAATGTTTTTTACAATCGCGGGCGACTCGCCGGAACCTTTCAGAGTGCTTGAACATCCACTTGTCATTGTCACGAGAGCTATTACAGCAACGAAGACGAAGCTAAATCGCCAGATACCCTACCACAACCTTTCAAATCCTCAGAGGTCGACTAGCACTTCTAATTCAATTCACTGCCTGCCGACTCTAACCGAAGCCGTCTCTCTTTTGAATAGACGTATAAGCGGTTAATGCCGTTATCAGAAAATTGCCGTGACATTTATTTTATCTGCGGAGGGTATCTTCTGTTTGCACTCATTGCAAGCAACTCTAGCGGTACCAACGGTATGGGGTTGTTGTGGAGACCTTAACGAGTCCGGAACGTTCTAAGATTGGGCGTGAGTATTCAGTAGATTCACTGTAAATAAGTGTTTTGCCCAAGTCTAGTGCAGCACGGGACCGAGTTGCGGTGAGCGCTCGGTAGATACCTCGACCACGCCAAGCTTCAAGTGTGGCTCCGCCCCAGATACCAGCGAAGTTCGTTCCAGCGACTGGTTCCAAGCGACCTGCACTAATGACCTCTCCATCTGCCTCCGCTACCCATAGTTGCATTCCGTCGCCAAGCGCTAGTCGACGTAGTAGAGCATCCACCATATCGTTCTGGGGCCTTCGGAAAACGAGCGACTCCATCGCCGTCATAGCACGAATATCTGCTTCTTCAGTCACACAGCGCAGTGCCACCCCAGCAGGCAGCGGCACACGGACGTCCAACATTTTGGCTTCTCCAATCATGATTGACTCGGGATTATCTGGCTGGAAGCCGTTTCCCACCAATGCTTGATGGAGTCCGAAGTCACGGTCATGACCGCGCGTCTTCCACTCGACCTGGCTGATAATTGGGCTCTGACGGTAGTAATCGAGAACTCGTGGTACCAAATGGGGAATTTGCGTCGCCACGAAGTCATCAGGGTGTGGATAGGTCACGAACCCTTGACCGCCATCGAGCGTAGCCAAGTGTAATGGACCAAGGTGGGTCACCGATAACGCATTTTGGGTTTCTGCATCAGTGCGTAACTGTCGGTCGTAGGCTTGCAGCAGTCTCTGTTCATCCTTCATAGCGGAACATGCCTCCTGACATCCTATCCAAGGTCTGAGTTGTTTCCAAAATAGCGATGCAATCATTGTCACAAGCAGGCCAATCAGCGCATATGGATCTACAACTAAACAACACCAAGAAAACTAACTATTGAAGTAATCTGTTGCGATTTGGCGAAACGCCATAGCAGCCTTCGATAGGTACCGACTTTTATGCCAAGATAACCCGATTTCTCGGACAAAGTCGTGCTGCTCAATCTGAATGCATTTCATCTTACCCTCCCTGAATCCCCATGTAGATGACTCAAGGACAAACGCTATGCCGATTTCTGCTTCAACCAAAGCCCGGAGCCGCGCTGGTTCATCACCTTCGTACACGTGTTTGGGTACAAACCCTTCCGACTTGCAAATACGGTCGGTTATGTCGCGAGTCGGGTAACCACGCTTTAAGCCCACGAACGTTTCATCTTTCAGTTCTGCAATCGTGGTGCTACGCTTATCGCACAAAGGGTGCGTTATCGGAACCGCCACGAGGATAGAATCAAGTAACATCACCTGACATTCAATTTCGTCACCGCGAATCGGTGGTGAGGATAAGCAGAAATCCACCTCACCTCTTTCAAGGAGTGCATGCATCTCCTCGACCTTCAACATTTGTACGTGAAAATGGACAAACGGTTGCGTACCTCGGAATTTTTTCAGGATTGCTGGTAATGTGCCAGCAGTGTTCACGGCCAATTCCACCGAACCACGGTCAGGACTCGACAAGTCACAAATCTCTTGTCGACCCTGTTCCAATTCAAACAGGGCTTTATTGACACGCATGAGGAAGGTCCGACCAAACGTATTCAGTCGAAGTGATCGCCCACGGCGATCGAACAGCGGCAC
Source organism: Alicyclobacillus sp. SO9 (assembly GCF_016406125.1). Taxonomy (NCBI): domain Bacteria; kingdom Bacillati; phylum Bacillota; class Bacilli; order Caryophanales; family Alicyclobacillaceae; genus Alicyclobacillus; species Alicyclobacillus sp. SO9. The sequence goes on from NZ_CP066339.1 coordinate 2,988,027, forward strand.
ACCTAAGTCCTCCTCCAACCGTTGGATGGTTTTGCTGAGCGAGGATTGGGTTACGTGCAAACTGCGGGCGGCCTCCGTCATGTGTTCCAATCTCGCCACCACCTGAAAATACTGCAGTTGAAGAAGCTCCATGACGCTGCATCACCCATTCTCTACAGTCCATATTTTTATGACTTTAAATGTATTGGAATCCATCATAAAACTGATTTATGATGGACGCAACAGTGGGCAATGCACATCTCGTTGAGTCACGAGAGGCATCAGCACCAGCCTTATCAACTTGAGGAGGTACCTCTTATGGCGGATACCACCAGATTGATTGGAATAGAAGAGCACTGGACCACCGCAGCACTGACAGCAGCCCTCAAGGGACTCCCGAACGGGATCCGTGACGAGAGTCTGGCGTTCAACGAGATGGGTGACAATCTCGCCAGACTGGAGGACATCTCCGACGCGCGGATTGCGGATATGGACGAGGTGGGCATCGACATGCAAATCATTTCGCTTGCTCCGCCAGCCACCGGCCCTCTCGCTCCCAACGAGGCAACAGCGCTCACCCGGGAGACAAACGACATCGCGGCGGAAGCGGTGCGAAACCATCCTTCGCGTCTTCGGGCCATGTCAACCCTGCCCATGGCGCAACCAAAGGCCGTCGCGAAAGAGTTAGAGCGTGCCGTTGAGCTCGGCTTTGTTGGGGCTATGGTTTATGGTCGAACGGGAGAGACGGCACTTGACGATCCCTGCTACGAGGACCTGTTCGCGGCAGCGGCGTCTCTCAACCACCCAATCTTCATCCACCCCCAGATTCCATCAAATTCCGTCCGTAGGGCATCCTACTCGGGGTTAGGTAATCTGACAGACCTGGCGCTTTCGACCTTCTCATGGGGATGGCACCTCGAGGCTGCCACCGCCGCTCTGCGTTTGATCGCACGCGGTACCTTCGATCGACACCCCCAGCTCAAGATTATCCTTGGGCACTGGGGTGAACTGCTCCTTTCCTGGCAGGACAGGACAGACAGCTTGTCTCGTATCGCTGGCCTAGAGCGTAAGGTGTCGGACTACATTCGCTCGAACGTTTTTATCACAAGCTCCGGCATGTTCAACCCGGCGCTGCTCCATCATGCCTTAGAGGCCACGACGATTGACCACCTGCTGTTCTCCACGGATTATCCGTTCCAACGGCCCACCCAGTCCGATGTTCAGCAGTTGCTAAATGAGTTTGACAATGACGAAGAACGCAACAAGTTCAGCGGTGACAATGCGCGTCGCCTCTTCGGTATCGAATCGTCAAACAAGTGAACTGCGGCGGAGGCAAATTCAACAAAGAATTTTCGCTAACTCCAGTTAGGTAATACTTGAAAATTCGGGTCGGATTTGTACGACGAGTATTTTGCCGCAATTGCAGGAATCTTAGACCGTAGTTGCGCTACGTAGTTCTCTTGCTTCGGCGATTGTATCACAAGCGCATGAGCGAACATGGCAATCCAGTCTCTTGCATGCTTAACAGAGACAAGAGACCCGCTGCTAGTACCATAGGGAGGCAAAATGTTCATATAAACAACCTCAAGCCCATAATCGATTTCCTGCACCTCAGTTTTAGAAAAGCCCTCAGGCAGCAATTCTCTTATTTTGCAACCTTTGAGAGTTTTTAGCTGTTAGGTTAGGAGACATTCCCAACCCCATACGCATTCACATTAAGCTGTCAGCACCCCCTCCCTTGTAGCTCCTAATATGCGGAGACATAAGGGTAAAAGCGCCGACTACAACGGTTGCGACCCCTGACACAAAGGTTAATCCTGTAATTCCAAGGGGCGTTGCCAACAAACCAGACAACCAACTGCCGGCAGGCTGCCCGAGGCCGGTAATGGGGCGGATTGTACTTGACACTTTTGCTTGCATTCGAATTGGAATGATGTGTTGAATGACGGTCTTATAAAGTGGTTCATAGGGCGTATAGACAAAGCCATTCACCAGCATGATGACAAGAACCATCCAGTACTGATGGGCGAATGCTAACAGGCCCGTTAGTATCCCCCAAAACACAATGACTGCCGCCATCGACGGACCGATAGGCCATATCCAAGCTTTTCTCGAGAAAATGATTCCGCCAACAAAGGAGCCTATCGCGAAAGCCGACCACAGTACTCCGTAGGCCCTCGCACCTCCAAAATGATTGCGAGCCATTAACGGTAGAAAAACAGCATAGACGCCAAAGAAAAAGTTGAAGAAGAAAGTCAGCCCTGCAAGTTGCAGGAGCAAGGAACGCTCCTTCAGCATTTTTACCCCGTCCAACAGATTTTTGGACAGCTGAGAAAACGGAGTACCAGGGGTGTGCAGAGCTGATGGAATAGAAAACAAAAAAGCAGCGCAAAGGACAAAACTCAGGGAATCAATCACCAACACAGGTCCATAGCCTAGCCAGGACACGGAAAATCCAGCAATCGCCGGACCAACGAGCCATGTGAGATGGAGGTAGACATCGTCGAAAAAGTTTGCTGCACTTCTCTCTTCCCTAGAAATAAGTTCGGCAATCAGTTGTGAACGTCCTGTCGAAGTCAGAGGCGAGACAACCGAGCCCAACGCCAATAAAACAAAGCTTATCCAAATCGAATGAACCCCGGAGTAACTCGTTACGGCAATGCCGCCGTAAATCAGTGAGAGCAACAAATTCCCCAGCACCATCAATCTTGGACGTGAGTATCTGTCTCCAAGCACTCCTGCAAATGGATTCACAAGCGCTCTCGGGACACCAACACACAGAGAAATTAACCCTACGGCGGCCGGTGAATTGGTCTTATCCAGGACCATCCAAAGCACTGCTGCCTCTCCGAGTTCGTTGCCAAGTCCAGAGATTACGGATCCGAGCCACAGGTTTCGAAAGAATTTGCTCCGTATAAAGATAGATAAGCCCTCATGTCGTATTTGCATAGACGTCTCCCAAAGGCAAGAGGAATTCATTCACATTGAAGTTCCCGCAAGATTACAAAATTTTGAATCCGATGGTGTATTTTTGCTAGACTTGTCATCAGTCTATTCCGTACCTTATTGTACCATGTCCGACCTATACCAACAGAAATTCCAGTCTCGCCGATGTCAGGGGCACCTCACAGGCAATGTTGAGTGGATGTCACTGTGTCTTCGTTCAGTGCCCCAAACTCCGGAATCATGTCAACACTGTGCTTACCACGCAGACAGCATGTTGACACTAGACCATCCCAGGAGTGCCAGTAACATGATGCGAATCACCGCTGCTGGCACCCGCAGCGTAAGCCTGCTCCCAATCATGATGCCGGGGATGGATCCAATCAACAGATACAACAGTGTAATCGGATTGACTGCTCCGACAGCCCAGTGAGCAATTGCGGCAATCCCGGTCATAAGCACACTTTGAACTAAATCTGTCCCTACCAGTTTGGCGGCAGAAATGGGATAGACAACAGCTAGAACAGCTAGGTACAATGAGCCGCTCCCGACAGAAGTAACCCCCACTATCACTCCTGTAAAAACTCCCAGTGCAACTAGAATTGGTTTTAAAAATCGTGTCATGGGACGGATTGTGGTACGTCTCCGAATAAACCACTGAAAGACGAGTATGGCTGTAGTTGCGATATACACAGCACCAAGGGCATGGGAAACAATCCGGTTGACTTCCTGCACTGATGTGAAGTACTTCAAGGCGGACATTGTCACAGATCCGAGCACAGCTCCAGGTATACTGCCATAGGACAACCAACGAACAGCAAAAAAATCCACCGTCTTCTGGCGCATATGCTGAAACGACCCAACCGCCTTTGTCACAAAGGCATACGCCAAGTCCGTTCCCACCGCCATCTCCGGAGTCATGTGAAACCACAAAATGAGAAGCGGGGTCATCACCAGAGCTCCGCCGATTCCTGATACACCTACCAGAACACCCACTGCAAACCCTGCGATACTGTAATCCATCAGTTGATCCCACCGCCTGAGAGAGACTTCACTGCCTTGATAGAGTACTCCAGCAACGCCGCATTCTTCTCGCGTGTGGCCTTGAGGTAGTCCCGTTTGAATCAGCGAATAGAGGGGTGATGCTGATAATGCTCCATCAGCACATCGACCACTTCTGCCCGGCTAAACTCAGGTGGGGGTGCAATCCCTTCTCGCAACATCTGCCGTACTTTTGTACCAGAAAGAATGACTCTGTCTGTTTCAGAATGCGGACAAGATTTTGTTGTGGCCATTCCAGAGCATTTTCTACAGTAAAATGCATGCTCAAAAAACAACGGTGTGATGCCTAGTTCTTCTGCTGAAAAGTTCTCAAATATTTTCTGTGCGTCATATGTGCCGTAGTAATCGCCGACTCCAGCGTGATCGCGCCCGACAATAAAGTGGGTACAACCATAGTTCCGACGGACCAGCGCGTGCATAATAGCTTCTCTCGGACCAGCGTACCGCATCGCAGCCTTGTACACACCGAAAAACACTCTATCTTTTGGGTAGTAGTATTGGAGTATCGCTTGGTAGGCGCGGAGGCGAACTTCAGCCGGGACATCATCGCTTTTCGTCGGGCCGACCAGAGGGTTTAGAAAAAGACCGTCAACCGTCTCCAGTGCCGTCTTCTGAATATACTCATGAGCTCGGTGAATCGGATTGCGCGTCTGAAATCCGACAATTGTCTTCCATCCAAATTTCGCAAACTGTTGACGGGTCTGTTCTGGGGTATAAAAGGAGTCGGAAAATGCATCCGTTCGTTCGTCCCGCAACACTTGAACAGGTCCGCCTAAGTACGTGGAACCCCGGGTATACAGCCTGTTTACACCAGGATGTGCAGTATCGGTGGTTTTGTACACCCTTTGCGCTTCATGCAGAATCTGCGGCTGATAAATACTTTCAACACGCATCACAGCTGCCAAGGTTCCATCCTGCCGGATAATAGCGATGTCATCCTGGAATTTGATTTTAGCCGCTGTCTCGTCTGTTACCGGCAAAGTAATGGGGATGGGCCAAACCGATCCGTTTTGCAGACGCATGTTTTCGACTACAGAGTTGTAGTCCCCTTCCGACATAAATCCGGACAGCGGAGAAAAAGCACCAACCCCGATTTGAATCAAGTCAGATTCCGTAATTTCATCTGCAACCACATGCCTAAGCCCCAACGCGTATTTCTTTAGCTTTGCCTCGAGGTTGTCTGGAACCATACAATTTGTCACTGCGTCACCTCTTGTCACTGCGTCACCTCGTTTGAAGATCTGCTTCAGGAAGATAGACGGACAATTACCGCGCACGCTATTTGTGTAAGCCGCACTCAGTTTTAAGCTGCCCGGCCCACCGCCCGCTGCGCGGATCTGCTCCAGGTTTCACGGGCAGTGTGCAATAGGCGCAGCCTATACTCGGGTAACCGTTGTCATGCAGGGGATTATAAGGAACCTTATGGGTGCGAATGTAAGACCACACGTCAGTCTCCGTCCACCGAACCAGTGGATTCACTTTCACAACATTAAATTTTGCGTCCCGTTCAAATACCTGAGCATTCGCTCGTGTTGGCGCTTGATCACGTCGGATTCCCGTGACCCATCCATCCACCGAACTCAGGAACTCTGTAAGTGGCCGCACTTTTCGGAGGTCGCAGCACAAAGTGGCATTATTCTCCCACAGCCTGTCACCGTACTGCTCTTGCTGTTCCTGCAATGACAGACGTGGTGTAACCCGAATCAAGTTCGGTATTCCGTACTTGTTGACTGCTTCATCTATTAATTGATAGGTCTCTCTGAACAAAACATCCGTATCCAAATAAAAGACTGTAGTTGTGGGATTGATTTTCATAACAATATCAAGAAGTACCATATCCTCAGCACCGAAACTGCAGGCAAGGGCAAGACTCGGAATGACCTTCAGAGCTTTGTCTATCGTCCTTTCAGGAGACTGTGCTTCAAACACGCTTGAAAGTTCGTTGCACTGCTCTTGACTCAATCCAGTTGTTTCCACAGCAGCACCTCTTCGCTTTTTCTATTTGATTTTCATATAAGTATCATAAGTAATATTTATATATTGCTCAAGTGAACTTTTTGTGTAGGCTTTGCTCAATGTCGCTCACCGTTTGTTTACCTTCACACGAGAAAGAGGCACCTGTGTGTCCTGTGTGCGGCAGGCTCACAAGTGCCTCATGATTACTGCAGATACTATAGAACAATCGTTATTCGCATTTGCGACGGGGGTTACGCCTCTAGTTCCGGTGCTACCGCAAGCTCCACTTTCTTCGTAAATGCACTGACCGCGAAGGTCACAATCAAATTGAGTATCATAGCCACGATACCTACGTTCAAGTCCTTGCCCCACTGCGGCAGGAAGGGGAAGATTGTTCCTACAGTTTGGTGCGACAAACTGACGACAGCCACTACAACTTCACCAGTGAGAATTCCAGCAAATGCGCCTGCTTTAGAAATTGGGTTGCGCTTAGCCAAACTAAACAGGATGGCTGGGAAGAACTGTGTCACAAAACTGTACCCCATGAGCAGCAGCGCCACAATGGTGTCACCGCCATGGAAGGTAAAGTACAGTGCAATCAGAGCCACTACAGGGACCAAGTACTTCGCAAGTGCTGAGACTTGGGCATCGGTTGCTTGGCTGTTGAAAACCTTATAGATGTTTTTCGACATCATGGTTGCACTCGTCATCATCAACATCGATCCGGGGACAATTGCACACAACAACCCAGCGGCTCCAATGACACCCAGGAACCAAGGTGAAAATGCTTTTTTCGAGACAGCCAAAAGCGCCAAATCTGGATTGTTCAAATGCGGAACCTGCAGAATCGCGGCGAATCCAACGAAGAAAACGAACAGCAATACCAGTTGATACAAGGGAAAGATCACCGCATTTCTTCGGAAAATCTTCTCGTGTTTTGCCGTGAAGATGGCACCAAAAGAGTGCGGCCAAGTGTAGAACCCAAGGGCGGTCAAGAGAACCGTTGAGATAAACCAGGAAATGCTCATTCCCTTGGTGCTCAAGGTGAGGAAGCCTGGTTTTACCTGATTGATTTGCTGAAACATGTGACCGAATCCACCATAGAAATGAAAGGGCAAGTAAATACCCAAGATTAACACAATCAACAATACCATGGCGTCTTTCACGACGGAAGTCCAGGCAGAGCCGTGAACGCCGGACGTCATGACGTAGATGGTTACTGCGATGACGCCAATCCAAATGGCCAAGGTCGAGGAAATCGTTCCGTAGGACGCTTCCTGCACAATCAGCCCCAAGCCTTTTAACTGCAGAACAAGATACGGGACCATGGCTACAATACCAATGATGGAAACCGTGACACCGAGGCTAGGACTGTTGTATTTACTGACAAAGAAGTCCGATTGTGATACAAGCCTGTGTTTTTTTGAATAACGCCAAATTGCCGGAAGCAGCCAATAGGACATGATGTAGGCCAGTGCACCGTAGCTTAAAATGTAGAAAGTCGGCGCCCCTTTTCCGTAAGACCAGCCGCTTCCCCCTAAAAATGTGAATGTTGTGTAAATTTCACCTGCACTGAGCAGGAACACAAACAAGGTACCGAAACTCCGTCCGCCAGTAGTCCATTGTTCCAGGTTCATGGTCTTGCCGCGCCTTGCACGAATACCCAAATAAATGGAAAGCAGCAGGAACAAAAAAATTATCGCTAATGCACTGTTCACTCTACATCACCTCCCTGGTTTTTCGGATCAAATCGATAAATCACAAACATCACAACAGACGTCAAAACCACCCACATGACAATCCAAAACAGAATAAACGGCATACCCAAAACGTATGGAGTCACACGATTTGCAAAGCCAATGCCTCCCAAAATCCCGATAAACGGCAACAGCGCCAACCAGGTTACCGGCCTCATTATCATCCCTCCTTCCTCGACTCAGATCGTTTATCTACTCCTCGCTATTCAACTTAAAAACAGCGTGGATAAACGCCTTTACGCCTATGGGCAACGCAGTTTCATCTACCGTGAAGCGCGGGTGGTGGTGCGGATAAACGATATCTTTCTCCTCATTTCGAGCGCCCACATAGAAGAAAACTCCTGGTGCTTTTTGCTGGTATGCTGAAAAATCCTCCCCGCCCATGGTCGGTGGCAGTTCCTGCACTACAGACTCCGAGAATGCTTCCACAAGACACTCTCGTAGTTTTTCTGTGACAGCTTCATCGTTAATGACTGGGCGATACCCTCTCTCGTATTTGAACGTGTAGGTTGCACCATGGGCATCTGTAACTCCTTTGATAACCCGTTCCATCAGAGCTGGAACTTCAGTGCGAAGCTCGGGTCGGAACGAGCGTACGGTACCCATCATCTCGACACTGCCTGGGATGACATTATGTGTGGTGCCCCCAACAAACTTGGTGACGGATAGGACCGCTGGGTCAACGGGATCGAGATTGCGTGACACAACATGCTGCAGATTGGTAACCACCTGAGCTGCGACTGCAATACTGTCTACCGTCTCCTGAGGCTGGGCCGCATGACCACCCTTGCCCTTGACTGTGATATAGAAGGTATCCGGCGCTGCCATGAATGCTCCAGCCCGAATCCCGATTTTGCCAACTGTCAAAGGCGACCACAGGTGGATCCCGATGACCTGCTCCACACCTTCCATCACGCCCGCGTTTACCATTTCTTCTGCTCCCCCGGGGAACAACTCCTCGGCATGCTGAAAGATGAAACGGACCTCCCCAGGAATATCCGGTTGCATCGCAAGCAGCAATTTGGCCGTGCCAAGCAGCATGGCTGTGTGACCATCGTGACCACAAGCGTGCATGACGCCGTCGTTTTTGGATTTGAACTCAAAGCTGTTTTCCTCCGTAATGGGCAGTGCATCCATATCCGCCCGGACTCCCAAGACACGGCCAGGCTTTCCGCCTTTCAGCTTGGCAACCACACTGGTCGGCGTGGGACGAGTTATCTCCAGATTGCCGCCAAAACTCTTCAATGTGTCATAGATGAACTGAGAGGTTTTTTCCTCCTGAAAGGATAGCTCCGGGTTTTCATGCAAATATCTACGCCAGCCGATAACTTCTTCTTTGACAGATTCAACTCTCGATTCCAAATCTTCCAACATAACAGACATCAATAACGCCTCCCGTTACATTCAAATGTCTTCCCAAAGCGTGGACAAGGCCTAGTTCACAGACCTATCATGAGGCCTTTGGCCTAGTCTCTTTGTTCTTGCAGGCATCAAATCAGGACAGCTTCTTCCAAGTCAGGACAGCTTCTTCAATGTGCGGTAGAGTACTTGTGCAGCCGCGGCACAATCCTCTTTGCTGGTATATTCGTCTGGATGATGGCTAATCCCATCTTTAGACCGCGCGAAAATCATGCCAATGGGACACAAAACTGCCAACTGCATGCCATCGTGACCCGCGCCGCTGGGCAGAAACGGTGCCGTAAATCCTGCTTCTTTGGCGGCTTCGGACATCAGTATCTGCACCGTTTCGTCGCACTGCACAGGTTGAATCCGCTGCAGTTCTTTGATTTCGGACTTCAGGCCGCGCTCCGTGCAAACCTTACGGATGTATGCTCGAATCGCAGTTTCAGCGGCATCTCTCTGGGCAACATCAATGTCTCTCAAATCCAACGTAAATTCCACGTCTCCAGGAATGATATTGACCCCGCCAGGGGAGACCCTCAATTGCCCCACTGTGCCAACCGTCCTTGGGTGTCTGCTAGTCTCCTCTTCAATAAATTGAATCATTTCGCTGGCACCGACCAGGGCGTCTTTGCGAAGATTCATTGGAGTCGCTCCGGCATGACCGGCTTCACCGTAAACCCGAACCTGAAGCCACACAGGCCCCGCTATCCCTGTTACGACACCGACCGGTTCGTTCCTCAACTCCAGCACCTTGCCCTGTTCGATGTGTACTTCTAGATACGCTCGAACCGATCCCGGTTTCCGCGCCGCATCCAAAAACCCTTCAGGGTTGAAGCCCTGTGCTTTCATGGCTTCCGCAATGCTAGTGCCGTTATTATCCGTCCGGTCAAAGTCCTCCGGCCGTAAAGTTCCGGCAGCCGCTCGGCTGCCAATCATACCAAAGTGAAAGCGAGATCCCTCCTCGTCAGTGAAGGCCACTACTTCGATAGGATGCCTGTTCTTGTGACCTTCCTCCTGCATTGCTTGCACCGCTTCTATGCCAGAAAGGACACCAAGCGGGCCGTCGAAGTCTCCGCCGTTTGGCACCGAGTCCACATGAGAGCCTACTAGAATCACCGATGCTGCGGGATCCGTTCCTTCAAGACGGCCAACTAAATTACCCACTGCATCTTCACGAACCTCCAAACCCGCAGCCCTCATGTACTTTGACACCTGATTTTTCACAGCACGTTCTTCATCTGTAAACGAAAAGCGATTCACACCGCCGTCCGGACTCTGTCCATATTCGTGCAAAGCCTTCAAGCGATGCCACAACCTGTCTGCGTTAAGAGTCAATCCATCTCATCCTCTTTGGGTACGCCTTTTTGCTATAAGGTTTTTTGATGCAAAGCCTTCATATAGAGCTTTCTGTTTACAATCTTACCGCCGCTATAAGCCGCTCCAATATACGCACCACAAATACCAATAAATGTTTTCGGTTGATTTACGGTTAATCTTATTTTTCAGAATTATATCATCATAGATATGGAGACGTCTAGATGCTTTTGTGCTATTTTTGTTTTCTTAGTGTGATTTGATAAAGCTTTCGGGGCCGTCCTTGCATGAACGGTGTCTCTTCCCCGCGTACCTTAGCAAACCCACTTTTTTCGAGGGTTCCCAAGATACGCCGGGCGCTGCGAGGAAGAATCTGAAGATTTTGCGCTAGTTCATTTGCGGTCAGCTCATCAGTACCGAGTTTATGAAGCACATGGGTAACCTTGCTTAGCGTAGAAACACTCAGGCCAGCAATATCGGCCACGTTCTGCAATCCTTCATCTGCGTAGTCATAGGAGAGACTTTGTTGTTCTGTGCGGTCTTTGTCCGAAAACACCTTGATTTTTTTGTTGTCAAAAACAACGACCCAGTTCTCATTTCTGTACTTTCGCGCATGCCGCATGGCCATAGTCGCATTCTCCTGTGCTTCAAAGACCGTTCTGCCAATCCCAATACCACAACTCATAGATTCCAGTCCTGCCCGCGATTGAGTGGTGCCCTCAAGGTCACTGGCTTTCTTACGAAACCCCTCAGTCACGTCTGCCAATGCGCCTCTTGTTGTCAGAATCATCCCTTCAGTCTCACCCATCCAGCGTACCGATCCTTGCAGCTTTTTGGCGTAGCCCTCAATGGCTGCAGTTACCTGTCTTGTCCGAATGGACTCTGTCCTTCTGGACTGCCCTTCGATGGATTCCGGCTCGGTTGGCGTCCGGTTCGGCTCCGCTGGCGTCGCGCTTGTTGGCTGAACGGAGGTAAACTCGAATAGTTGTACTGCAATTTGACTATCGCGAAAGTGCAGCATCTCAAAGGTTTGGATGACGTCGGATAAAGCACGTTCAATGGCGAATCGAGTGGAAAGGACATGGTGTGCCGGGATGCCCTTGTCAGCTAATGCTAAATGCGCCGATCGGAGACACGTGACTACTGCCTTGACACGCCCCTGTCTGTACAACTCTTCATGGTGGCGAATCAGTGTCTCTCTAGTTCTTGCAGAACTGTAGAACTCACGGGGGAATTCGCTGACAATCCCGGTCTCGTGCAGCATTTTGCTGATTTCTTCGGCTGTGATGGTATCCAGACTGATTTCTCGAATTGAAATGTCGTGTTCATGAGCCAAATAGAGGAGTACAGGGTATAAGCTGAAACCCGTGTGCTCTAAATAGAACAGCGGTACGTGAAGCTGACCCCACGCCCTAGCAATTTCATAGGGAATTTTGCCGCTAAACAGCCACATATCTGATGTATGAGCGTGCTCTGACAAAAGCGGAATGACTTCATTCTCATCCCAGTAGATGTATGGATGAACTTCCAAAGACGGATAGCCTTGAGCAACCTCAAGTATTCTCTTCATTGAGTCATCCGCACCGATTACCCCTAAATGTATTTTCATCTCTATTTCCCTTTACTCGAAAGTAGTTTCAGCGCGATGCGTTCCAACACATTGACGGCTCTTTCAAGAGCGTCCTCCCGAATATCAAAGCGGGGATTATGATGTGGTGCCGGAATCGGCGTGCCCACTACCATATAGGTTGCCTTTCCGCCCCGATTTTGGACACGCTCCATGAAAAAGGTCGCGTCCTCGCTGGCACCGAGCGGATGAGACGGCTTCACGGACGTAAAGCCGTTTACTTGTTGCGCCTCTGCCATGGCAATCTGGACAAGTTCGTCGTCACATTTTGCCGCAATGGTTTTACCAGTGACCGTTATGGATAAGTCTAAACCATGCATCTTTGCACTGTACTCCAAAATAGATGTAACGCGGTGCTCTAAATCCGCGTGAATATCAGACGACTCTGCCCTGCACTCGAGTGTCATCGTTGCTTGCTCAGCAATAATATTGGCCGCTGTCCCCCCGTGCAGCATACCCACATTGACGCGAGTGGGACCACCGCTGAACCGTGGGACTGCATGTATGTTCATCAAGGCGCTGGCCGCTCCTAATAAGGCGTTTCTCCCTTGTTCCGGTGCCGCTGCTGCATGGGCCGCAATACCCTGAAAGTGTGCCTGCATTTTCGTCGAAGCCAAGAACTCATGTGTTCCTCCACTCACTGCACCATCCGGCAAATCAAGGCCTAAATGCAATCCGAAAAAGTAGTCCACATCGTCTGCCACACCAGCTTGAACCATGGCATAGGCACCGCGCCCCCCCTCTTCGGCAGGTTGAAAAATCAGCTTTAAGACGCCTTCAAAAGGAGTATTCACCATTTTCTCTGCAAAGGCTAATCCGATGGACGTATGACCGTCGTGTCCGCAGGCGTGCATTTGTCCAGGGTGCTGCGACTCGAATCCCAACTGAGCGGGCCGGTGATGTTCGCTAGTAGACTCCTGTACTGGCAACGCATCCATGTCAAAGCGAACTGCCATTACTTCACCTTTGCTCCCTTTCGCTAAAGTTGCAACAATGCCCGTAAGACCGCCCTGCATTTTCTTGAGAACAGCAGGATTGGCGTCTTCTGACAGAGCTCTCTCATAGGCGGCCTGAAGTTCGGAGTCTGATGGAACCCCCATGCGCTCCTGCGCTACCATCACTTCAGGCCCATAGTGCACCTCATACCCCAATGACTCCAGCCTGCGAACAACTATGCTTGCAGTGCGAAACTCCGTAAATCCGACTTCCGGATGCCTGTGCAAGTCACGCCGCATTGCAATGATATCCACTGTGCTGCTCCCCCTTTGTAATATCTAGATTGTATTGAATGACCCAAAGTTCGGCAATAGACTGGCAACGAAGAACATACAGCTTGTGCATCGCAATGCGAAGATTAAATATTGTAGTCTCTGTAACAACTGCCAATGCGGTTCGTCAAATTGACAGCAAGCGAGGTGATGCACGTGAGTGAAGACAGATACGAGGAGATTCACTCGTTGTTTCAACTAGAAGCAACTAATTTGTATAACTATGTTTCGCACATGTGTCCTCCTTGGATGGACGCCCAAGATGTGGTACAGGATGTGTTCATAAAGGCTTTTCGGTATTGGCACAAATTTAACCACAAATCCAGTGCACGAACGTGGCTCTTCAAAATTGCCCGAAATCACATTAAGGATATGTATCGCAAGGAGAAAAGAGAGTCTGAATCACTGTACCGTCTACAATCTAGTTCTCGCCAGTCCACAAGCCTATCTTCATCCCTTGAACTACAAGAAATCATTGAGTTATTGCCACTTATGCAACGTGAAACTATTTTTCTGCGAATCATCCAGGGATTTTCAACGAAGGAAACTGCTGAGATTCTTAAGGTATCACCCATGAACGTGCGAGTTTCACTCTATCGCGCGCGTAAACTGATTGTGAAGCTATGGTTCTCGGATAGTGCAGATGAAGGGGGTAAATTACATGGAGAAAACCTACATTGATGAAGTGATTCGGAATAGTATTGATAAAGTAGAACTCTCCGATAAGAAGCTGCATCACATTTGGAATAATATCTTGACAGCTGTAGCCAGTGAGTCAGTTGAGAAATACACTCACGCTCGACGGAAAAATGTGCTGATTAGGCGTTCTGCTGTAACTGCCGGTACCCTTGTTGCGGTTACCATAGGAGGCACATTGCTATATAAGGTACACATGTTGCACTCCACATCCTTCAAACCAAGTAACACAGATGTGAGTACAACTAAGACAAATGTTCCTGTCACTTCAATAGAGAAGTATTATCAAAAAAGGCTTGGATTTCAACCGACATTACCAAGCTATCCCAAGGGATTGACAGTTTCGCATTCAGATCTACTTATCACGAACAATCGCAGTAGTCATTCCGCAAGCTTTAACTTCGTCTATTCGGCGCAAGCGTCAACCAATAAACAGACCCAGTCCATGGGGATGAATATATCTGAGATGTTGTCGGCTCAGTATCAAAAATACGAACAACAACTCAACGATTCCTCGTCAGAAAAGAAGACAATAATTCATCGTAATGGATTAACAGTAGCCATCTACCGATTCAAACCAAAAACTGTTCCCAAACAACTGCATCCTTCTCAGCCCCCGACCAACGTCATTATCACGTTTTCGAAACACGGTATACAGTACAGTGCGCAGTATATGGGCAGTGCGGCAAACCAACCTCCAGCGGATAAAGTGATTCAAATTCTCGAGGGTTTAACTGTACCCGAACAGAAAAAGCCAAAGGAAGTCAATGTAACCGCATCGGGTACCATTGCAAACGCGGTACAGGCAGTACACTACTTCAAGCCAGCGATTCCTTCATTTGTTTCGCGCGGATTCAAACTTGCGTCAGTTACCGGGGAAACGATAACAATGGACGGACCTCCGAATTGGAAAACATCCTCTCCATCCTCCCGTGCAAAGACCGCTGGGGGGGTAACGAAGACGGTTCAGAGCACATTCGACCTAATCTACAAGAACGGGCAAGCCACCATTGATATTCATGAAGGCTACACTCCGGCTGCCGATAAAATGATTCCTAAAGGGAAACTTCACGTCATCAAAGGACAACGCATTCACCTTGTTAAAGAAAAGCGACCCGGTAAGACGGGTAGCTTGAATTCATATGTGTATCAATGGAATGATTCCAAATCGGGCGTTTTCTATGACGTAGAAGGTTGGGAGCCCTCCAACCAGAAGATAATTGGTACAAGCACAATGGACAAAATGGTTTCATCCATGCTGGGACCGTCACAGTCGGCTGGACAATAGATTTTGACTGCCGCGAATCTGTAGAAAAGATATAGACGAAGCCAGAGTATTAGCCTCGATGCGGGCGCGAGTCCGGCCTCCGGCTCACCGTTAGTGATTGAGTAGAGGATAAGCGTTTGAGAAACGCTTATCTTCAACATCTGGGGTACAAATAGCAGAATAGCGATCCCAAAAGAGCTTATCTGCAGCCCAGCTACCCTGAACAGCCGTGTTTTGGCCACATTAGCACTCCTCAGGAGCTTATTTCTGCGGCTTGCGGCACAAATTGCAAAATAGCGATCCGAGGGGAGCTTATCTGCGGACCCGCTACTCCTGCTACCCCTGCTCACATTCTACATCCTTGCACTTACTGCGGACATGTGCCTCTCATTCCTCATTCTCACACTTCGTTCTTTCGGACGACTCACATTCCGCGCTAACACTTGCTGTAGCCGCATGCCTCACATTCATAGCATCCTCCGGTATGAATGAAGGAATGCTGGTGACAGTTGGGACACAAGTCTTTTTCCACACTGAACGACCGCAGGGCCAAAGGCTTTGTCTCCTCCTGTGCTTGTGTCTCAATCGTTGCAGACTCTTGGCCGGAGGCCCATTCCTGAAACGCGGATTTTCGCATTGGAAATGTTTCCGAATGCTCAATCAAGGCTTTTGCAATGGCGTCCGGAACGGATGTGATGCGCCGGTCGCCAAATCCAACGGAACTGGAACCGCCGATGCCGCCGAAGTGTTTGACGAGTTCTGCTTCCTTGTTGGGGTTGCTTGAGTCCCGCAGGTAGAGCGTAATGGCTCTGCCAAGGGCTTCGTTGGAAGCATACACGTCACTGCCAGCCTTGCCGATGTTGACAAACATCTCGGAGGCAACGTGATAGACCGGGTCATCATTGATTGTGATGTACGCCTTGCCAAGCGGTGTAGTCTTCTTATAGGTTGCGCCGTACAACACATCAGGCCTGCTGGTCTTTACGTATGCTTGTCTGCGAGACGACTGGGTGCTCTCCATGGCTTGTACCGCCTCTTGGATTTGCTGCTCAGTTGACTCGGGGGTCTCCAGATTTGACGTACGGCTGTCGGTTGATCCACTCTCAGCATCCTTATCATCCTCGGATTTAAGGGACAGGACCTGTTCTGAACGCGATCCGTCGCGGTAAATCGTGACACCTTTGCACCCTAAGTCATAAGCCAAGTCGTACAGTTGCTTGGTGTTCTCCACTGTGTAGGAATTCGGTGCATTACAGGTTTTCGAAATGGAACTGTCAATCCACTTTTGCAGTGCGCCCTGCACCCGGACATGTTCCTCTGGGGTCAGTTCCATCGATGTCGCAAAGTAAGCGGGTAAAGAGTCCTCGCCAGGATGTGCATCGTAGTACTCCTGCACGATACCCGCATTCTCCTCGAACATTCCCAGTCTGGAGTTTCGGAAATAGGACCACGCGTAATAGGGTTCGCAGCCTGTGGAGCATCCAACCATGGTACCTGTTGTACCTGTTGGCGCAATGGTCATTGTGGTGACATTGCGGACACCGTGCCGCCGAATGGCCTCTGTGACGTGGGGCCTTTCCGCTGCCATCTGTTTCATATAACCGGAATTGAGAAACTTGTCCGCATCAAAAGCTGGGAACGGGCCATTCTCCTTTGCCAGTTCTACAGACTCCAGATAGCTCCACTCTGCCATCAGACCCATCACAATGTTGATAAGGTCTACAGATTCGGCCGATCCGTATTTCACTCCGCAGTACAGCAGCAAATCGTGCAAACCCATAATGCCGAGACCGACTCTGCGCTCGCTCATTTGATTGCGGCGGTTTTCGTCAAATGGATAGTATGTCGCATCAATCACGGCATCCTGAAAGCGAATGCCCAGCCTGGTCGTCTCTTCCAACGCTTCCCACTTAATATGAGTTAACAAAAATTCTGTTGTTTCGTTATCAAAGGATTTGCTAAGCCACTCTTTCACGTAGGCTTGCTTGTCCCTGTCTTCAAATTCCACAGTCTCTCCTGAATCCTTAAAACCAGCCGCAAACTTACTCAGCACGACGGCACCCAAATTGCAAATTCCGTAAGCAGGCAAGGGCTGCTCGCCGCACGGATTGGTGGCCACCAAGGGATTGAAGTAATACGAATTGGACATGGCATTGGCGCGCCCCAGAAAAACGACGCCCGGTTCGGCCGATTTCCAAGCGGACGTAACCAGCTCATCCCACAACTGACTGGCGTTGATGACTTCTGTCACCTCAACCGTTCCTCCATCAGCTTCAAAGGAATCAAAGTCTCCCGTAAACCGTTCAGCGTCTTCCAACGAAACATACCCTAGATTCCAAGGCTCGCCGTTCGCCTTCGCCTCCATGTATCGTTCAGAAATACCGACAGAAATGTTTGCGCCGGTAATGACGCCGTCAACTTGTTTACTGCGGATGAACTTGCGAATATCCGCATGTCTGTCGTTCAGGATGAGCATGAGCGCGCCTCTGCGGGATCCGCCCTGCAGTGTCAATTGACACCCGACGCTCATAATTTCCCCTACGCCTACAGGTCCGAAGCCTTGGCCAAACACCAGATTCCCTTTGTCGTACAATTGACCCCACGAATAGGCCCCGGAGCTGCGGCCGTTAACACCCCTGACATAGCTATAGCGGGGACGCAAAGATGACAGGACCACAGACACGCGTTTGCCGTCATGCATCTTCTCCCACATGTCGGCAAGAGTGGAGGCAATGGTGCTTCGCTGATCACCTGGATAGAGAACACTGCCCACCAAGTCCGACAGGACCATGACGCCGCTGTCCAAGATTCGATGGTAGAGTTCCTTTGCAGATACGTTTCCAGATTTCGTTACAGGCAGTCCTGCTTCCAACCAACTTTGAATCTGCCCGTTCCACATTTCATCGTAGTTCTCTACGGTGGTGTCAGGGAAAACAAACTGCCAGTCCTCGTCTTCCTCAACTGCACGAATGAACTCACGGTTAATGCGCACAACCTTCGTGCTGTTGGGATAGGGCGTTCCGAGAAATTCGTCTATGTCTGCGTGCCATACGTCCATCACCAGATTCAGATATTGCAATCTGGATTCTTCCGCAACAGGCACGAGTGTTCCCTGTGGAGGAATCCTCGAGAGATTCATGCCAACACCGCCGCTGCGGGCTTGAATCTCGAGTGTCTGCCCGAAGGATTCAGCATAGTCGCGAAGCGTTGGACCTACACTTGGAATCACAAAGCAGTTATAGCTGGTTGTCTGCATGCCTGATCCCATAGAAGCGTTAATCCTGCCCCCAGGGACATATTTCCATCCGGTCTGCAGTTCATAGAACCGTTCTGCCCAAACATCTGGATTATTTGTGACTTCTGCGGCCCCCCGCGATACACGCTTCCACATATCTCTGGGAGCAGTTTCGGACAAAACGTCCACTTGCTGCAAAGGCAGTGTCTCTTGGACGCCGTCCTTTAGTTCCACCACTGCAGTTTGCGCGTCCTTATCTACACTGACCACTGCAGCCAGTTCATGATAGGCGCGTTTTTTATCCAAAACAGCCACCACAAGTGAACCGGCCTGTAAACTTTCCTTGGTAACATCCTTCATTAAATAGCGGTCGGCAACAATTCTTTCTCCAGTCGCTCCCAACCTATCTTCATCTGAAAATGGCAACATGCTTTGATTGACCGTTTGACCCATCCACGACTCTCCCATCATTCAAAGTACGGGATATCATTAGGATAACCCGACCCTGTTTCCCTAATCTTTCAAGTGCTGTATCTGTATCACCTAATATTTTGGAATTTTCACGCAAATAACAGGAACCAACTATGTACGTGCGTATTCACCGAGTCGACTGTGCCATTCAGACGCTGTGCTATTCAGACGAGCGGCCTGTCGGATCAGTGATGAAGGACATTACCTCCTGAGCAAGGGTTTCCACATCCCTAAACTCACGATATACGCTCGCGAAGCGGACATACGCAACTCCGTCCAGGTCTTTCAACGCTTCCATAACGCGTTCCCCAATGACAGTAGATGCTACTTCACGCTCATAGTCCAATCGCAATTGGCGCTCAATTTTGGATACTACTGCTTCGATGCTGTCCACCGATATCGGTCTCTTCTCACAGGATTTCAGCAGACCTCGAAACAGTTTGTCCCGTGAAAACTCCTCGCGGTTTGAATCTTTTTTCACGACCATCAGCGGTTGTTGCTCAATTCGCTCATACGTCGTGAACCGCCGTCCACATCCAGCACTTGTGCACTCCCGGCGCCTGCGAATCGTGGAACCGTCTTCTCCCGTTCTGGATTCAACGACTCTGGAGTTGTCAGATCCACAATAGGGACAACGCACTCTACATTCCTTCTTTACTGGGAAGTGAAAAGCCTTTGAGATTTCGAACACCATATATAGCGTCTATCAGGTGCCCGAAGACCATTATACACACTATATATATGCCTATCAAGATAGATTAGGAGAATATTTTTCGACAGAGTCGGAGGCTGCAAGCGGAGCTGAAAAGAACTTGAAAAGGACCTGAAAAGGAGATATTGTGTCGAATTAGGGTGCATTCGCGAACACGTCAGCACCCTGTAACACGAGTGTTAGCCGAAATCGGTCCACTCTACTTTTGAAACAAAGCTGCTACTGAGCGTGCCGTATACAGGGGCTCAAGTGCCTGTTGCCCCGTGCTGCTGTCAGCGACTTCATTTCGCTGATAACTGACACCTGACTGAACCCAAATCGTATCTACTCCAGCCGCATTGCCGCAGGCAACATCCGTTAACACATTGTCGCCAATCACGACAGCTTCTGAAGCTTTCAGATGATACCTTTGAAGTACAAATTCCACATAGGCAGGATTGGGTTTTCCCACGGTCTGCGGTTCAATCCCGGTTGCCGCCTTCACGAAAGCTGCAATGGCCCCGTTTCCAGGAAGAAAACCGTCTGTGCTTGGCAACCGAACATCTCCGTTGGTGAGGGTCCATCGAGACAACCTCGCCGCATGCCCGCAGACCCAAGCAAGCTGCTGATATGTAACGCGAAGATTTAACCCCACAACAGCACCTGCCGGCTCAAGTTTGCTTGCTTCAGACGGAACCCGAGCGTTCCCGCTCGTAACAGACTGCTCATCGTCATCAGCCATGACAGGATAAAGTCCTTCTTCCTGCAACGCAACTTTCAGCCCTGCATCACCAATTGCAGCTACCGCTGCCCCCTTGCCAACCTGCTGACGCACAGTAAACGCAGCCATCTGTGAGGACGTACACACTTCCTCTGGCTGGGCGTCTATTCCCATACCGTTCAGCTTATCAGCGACCTGGAGCGGTGTCCGCATTGAGTTGTTCGTGAAGAACACGGGAAGAACGTCCAACTCACGCAGTCTCTGGATGAATTCACCTGCACCTTCGATGACCATATCGCCACGGTACAGTGTCCCGTCTAAATCGATAAGTGCTGCTTTCCAGCCGTGCTTGGCTAATGCAGCCTTGTATAATACTTCATCAGACATCAGAAGAATCCTCCACAAACGGATCCGGTTTTTCTCCTTGGAAATCGACTCCTGGCTCTTCGACTTTTGTTCTTGCATTCGTCAGCCGCGCCATGACAAAGAGTAAGTCTGACAAACGGTTCAGATACTTGCGCACCCACGGTTGGACCGCTTCACTCTTTTCAAGTTCGACAACGCGCCGCTCCGCCCTGCGAGCCACAGTCCTGGCTTGATGAAACGCTGCAGCAGCCGGCGCACCGCCCGGTAAGACAAACTGACGCAGAGGCGGGGTTTGCTCATCAAAAGTGTCGATGAGTTTCTCAAGGACATCAACGTCCTCTTTGCTGACGTAAAAGCCGTCTCGCTTGTCTTCAGGCGTTGCCAAATCCCGGCCGAGATCAAACAAATCCCGCTGCAATCGACGACACGCTTGGCACAGGTCTGCAAAACCTTCATCCGGCAGCAAAGCCACAGCCACACCAATGACAGAGTTGACTTCGTCCAGCGTTCCATATGTATCTACGCGCAAGGCGTCTTTTGGTACCCTACGTCCGTAAATCAGACTCGTCTCTCCGTTGTCTCCCGAGCGAGTATAAATTTTCATCCCAACTTCGCCTCCATTTTTCATTCCCAAAGTCACTCTATTTGCTCAATCGAGCCCCATTTTGTAAAGTAAATTTACATACGACAAACCAGTGGCAATTCAGTGGCAATGTCCTTTCTCAGGCAACGCAGCAAAGGGTGCCTGTCCATCTTACAACGCGCGTCAACCGAAGACAAAGGGGGATGTTTCATGCAAAAGATTACGAAGACAGTTGTTTCGAAGCATGTGCTGCAACTGGCTGTTCCAACTCCCACTATACCTCCTGCATTCGAGACCAATACGTACCTGATTTACGACGGTAGTGAAGGTCTCCTGGTCGATCTCGGTACACAAGACCCCGACAGCCTCCACACCGTCACGGAAACCCTGCTGCAATTGAAACTGAGCAGAGTGTCGTTGCTGGCAACGCATTACCACCGTGATCATACGCAGGGGTTACCTTTTCTGCAATCCCGCTTGAACACCCCCGTCTACCTTCATCCCCTCGACCTTCAACTCGCGCAAAAGGAGATGCAAGTTCCCGCAGGTCTCACCTCACCTGTTCCAAAGCAGCTTCAACTCGGCAGCGTTTCCGTTGACATCGACCATCGTCCCGGGCATACACACGGTCATGTCCACGTCCGCATTCCTACAGACAGCGTGGTGCTTGTTGGAGATAACCTGGCTGGCACTGGATCGGTCTGGATTGGGCCGCCTGACGGGCACCTGAACGACTACTACGACTCATTGGATGCCGTGATTTACGGAAATTGCCAAATTGCAGGACCCGGCCATGGACCTGTCATCCGGCACGCGCAGGATGCTGCCCGGAAGCAAAAGAAGCATCGTCAAGACCGGCAACAGCAGATTTTATCGCACCTGAAGGATTGGAGAACCGTCGACCATCTGGTTGATGCCATATACGCCGACACCATCCCCGAAGCTGCGCTGTGGGCAGCACGGAAAACGGTCCAAGCACACTTGCAATACCTACTGGTAAAAGACGGTATCATTCAGAAGTTTAACAAGGACCAGATGAGAACACAGTACCGGCGTTTCGATGATCACCGCTAACCGTCCCGGGCACCCCCGTCTCAGGGCTTGCCGCTGTTCATGCCGCCGATTTCAAGGAAGCGAATTGTTCCCGGCCCTTTTCCGCAGTTCCGGGTTGTGATTTCTTACTGCTGCATCAGATTTCGGGCGAGCCTGGCTAACTCTTCAGGACTCGGCGGCAGCACCGTCAGCTTTGACATGCACTCCTCTGCCGAGGCGCACTCCGTCAAAGCTTTCAGCATAGCTACGGTTGGGGGTGCTGCCTTGGCTGTGCCGGCCTGAATCTGTTGTAACAGCTGCGCAGGATCCCGCCACTCACCCCAGGCACTCTCCTGCTCATTAATGCGGATTCTGGCCGTTGCTTCATCCGCTTGGCAAGCAAAAAACCTGGTTTCGTAACGACTCGAAACCCCAGGCGGTGTGGTCCAACTGCCGACAAACCGCAGGGCACCTCCCGCAATCCACCACGGACCCGCGTTCAGAAAGTCCATGAACGACATTTGTCCGGACAGAAGTTGGCCTTGTTCCGGCGCAGGCAGTGCAAGTGCACACGGGCGGTTGCTGGTATCCATCAGTGCGAAAACCATCCCCGTTTCCTCTGCGCACTCGCGCAACGCTCCGGCCGCATACACGGCATCATCCCGGTTTTCCTGCTGCTGCAGCGTCCCGCTCCACCGCTCTCTCGCTATGAGATAGTCGCCGTCGTCAATGGCTCCTCCAGGAAAAGACAGAAAGCCAGGCAAAAACCGCATGTTCTTTGCTCGCTGCAGCGTGAGCACCTCTACTCCGTTGGCGGTGCTCTTCAAGACAAGAAGGGATGCGGCGGGGCGAATTGGCACTGAATCATTGGAAGGGCTTTGTTGCAAAAACAACACCTCCTGTTCACATTTACTGATACCACAGGATTAGAAAATCGCCTATAATAGACACTGCCTTTGACATCAGTGAAAATAAGCAACTGCAATTGTGCACTTAAAGGAGTCCAGATTGTGCGTCACGTTCAAGTTGTGTTCTCATATTGGTCAACCATGGTTCTTACACTGATTCGTCCGCGTTTTGCAGAGCAACACATCGATATTCAACTCGAAGAAGCGCTCAACCGATCACGCT
Organism: Alicyclobacillus sp. SO9; assembly: GCF_016406125.1. Classification (NCBI taxonomy): domain Bacteria; kingdom Bacillati; phylum Bacillota; class Bacilli; order Caryophanales; family Alicyclobacillaceae; genus Alicyclobacillus; species Alicyclobacillus sp. SO9. The sequence continues at coordinate 3,011,530 of NZ_CP066339.1, forward strand.
GGTACACAGCTTGGTCCACAATTATTTGGGCCTTTTGGCTGTATACAACGCAACATCGCCTTTGGATACACTGGCTCTCTCACCAGGCAGGCATTGTCAGTCCAGGTTGGCAATGGCTGATGACCCTCTTCGTTGTCTTCATCTCATTGCCTGTGACTTATGGACTCTTTCGGTTATATATTCTACTAACACATGTTGTCACTTTAAATGTCTTCAAAGTCAGGGGGCAGCGTCTTCGTCTCTTAAACCTGGAGACAACCATGCTCACGCTGTCCGGACCGACAGTCGTCGGACTTGCAGTCATGCCGAGCAGCGAAAGTATCGGGAACCTGATATTAGCCATTTGTATTATCTATGCGGGATGGATGACTGCCCGCGGCTATAATCACATCTTTCACAAAACCCGTGTCAAAGGCTTCCTCCTATTTGTCGGCGCAACCCTTGTGACCGGTTTTATTGCTGCAATGGCAGGTGTTGCCCTAGCCGCCACGCTGGGCGTTCTGGGATTCTTCCTCTTACTCATCCTGCGCAGTTTTACCCACTAGAGAATTGCCGCTCTCATTCCGGCAGTCAGATGTTCTCAGGGTGCCAGTGAAACTCTCCGGTGAAGATTTCCTTGGCCTCGCCGGTCATGAAGATACGCCCGTCTCTCTGCTCAATCAGGAGGTCCCCTCCAAGCAGGTGTACGGTCACTTTATCGGAGAGCAGCCCTTGTTGAATTCCTGCCGCGACACTGGCACACGCACCCGTGCCGCAGGCATAGGTAATGCCGGAGCCCCTCTCCCACACGCGGAAATCCAGCTCTGTCGGACCCAAGGGCGTCACAAATTCCACGTTTATACGGTTCGGAAATGCAACGTGTCGTTCCAGAGCAGGACCAATCTCTGCGACAGGGACAGTTTTGGCATCGTCAGAGAAAATAACAAAATGAGGGTTCCCCATGGACACCATCGTTCCGTGAAATTCGCCCTGCGAAACGGACAAGGACAGACTGTTTGTTTCCGATTGTTCCTCATCGTGTAAAAACGTACCTGCATAGCCAACGGCTCCAGCTCCAAAACTCGGTGCACCCATGTCAATCGTAACCGTCTCCACCGTGCCATCCTCCTCGGGATGCACTTGTGCTCCGGCGACACCGGTTTTGTACTGAATTTGAAAAGCCTCATTTTGAACAAGCCCGTGTTCATAGGCGTACTTTGCTACGCACCGAAGACCATTGCCGCAGTTTTCCGCCTCACTGCCGTCGGTGTTAAAGATGCGCATCCGTACATCTGCCTTTGTTGACGGACCCATCAGAATCATCCCGTCGGAACCAATTCCCCTCCTCACATCACTGAGAGCTACTGCTAATAGAGGGAGTTGTGATTCATCCAGTGATTCTTCAAATTCATTAATATAAACGTAATTGTTACCCAAACCGTGCATTTTGGTTACTTTGATATTCACTTGTACTTACTCCCTTCCCTGTTCAAACACCTCATGCAAAGCGGAGGTCAAAAGATTTGGCGTAACGCCAAACGAGTAATTTAATTCCAACCGTTCCGTCCATTTATGCGGATCACGCCCGTACGGTCCGATATTCAACACAGGAATCTCCAATTGCCGTAACACATCTAAAGGTAAGTCATAGCCGCTGCCAAGGAGCGGCATGTTTGCCTCCAGGTCTTTGGCATCCTTGGCTGCGCTCCCCAGTCCGACATAGCTCAAGTCACAAAGTCCGGGAAAGTAGTTTCGGCGGAGCAGATGGACATCGTGGCTGTCCCTTGCTTGCTTCGTCACCCTGTCCATGACGCGCTGTACCAGCACATCCTCTGCAGAACTGATGGCAGGATAGAAAGGCGGAGCAAAGAAAAGCACCACCAGCGGGTGGAGCTCAGGGACCGCTGAGGCAAGGTGATCGACAAAAGACATGGTGGTCTCACGTAGATCCGTGCCGTGGGATATGGATATCATCTCGAGTCCTCGGTCAATCAGTTCCGGGGCCGCCTCACGGACATAATCCTCCAGCTCCGCAAGGGTCATGACACGGGTTTCGTCGGCCCAATTGGTCAAGGCCAAACCTGCAGATTCTATTCGTCCTTGGTACCATGAGGACAGCTCAAACATGGAGTTCTCAGCCTGCGCTTTGACTTGCGTCAATACTTCTGCCGGCGACCTCTGCAGAAAGAACAGGTTATAATACGCCCCCGCCTTATAGGGGGTCTGCACGGAATAGTGCATTTTCAAATCGCGGTTTTGCAGACAGGCGATTGGCGGCGTATGATCTGGTCCCACCCACTCAACTAAATCGGGATTCAGTTCCAGCGTCCGGGTTAATTCTGCAATCATACGAACACCGCTCAGCCCCTCAAACGGCGACCCCACGTGGGTCTCGCGGCCAATGGCGTAAGAACCGACCAACAGTTTACCGATGGTACCTGAATAAATTAAGGCTCCGTCCTCTTCGTGTTCCGCAAAGGCAGGCTCCGTATCAATGCAAATGCTGTAATCCAAATTGAACTTTTCCTTCCACTCCAGCAGCAAGGGTCCGGCACCAATCATACCGTCAGAATGGCGTTCTTCGTCCGGAACACCAAGAAACAATACGTTCCCGTCAAAGTCTCCATTGCAAGCCTGCTCCAACAGCGAAAGGTTAAGAACAATGCCGCATTTCATATCCATGACGCCTCTGCCAAAGACCCAGTCTCCGCTGGAGATGTCCTCGCGAACGTAATCCGGAAGCGGTACTTCTTCTTTATATATCATCTCAGTCCAGACTTGAGGCTGAAACGCATACGGAGCATAAACACCGAATTCGTCTGCCGCCACTACGTCAAAATGGGCGATGACCACAGCTGTCTTACGAGTCGCTCTCGGAGACTTGGCCAAGGCTGCCACAACTTTTCTGTAGTTGCCTACTTCGTGCAGAACAAGGTGTTCCGGATTATCGCAATAGTAAGGCAGGTCTCGAATCATCCGCTCCAGTTCATGGGCAATCGCGATTTCTCCTTCACTTTCCGTAACACTCTCGATTCGAACGAGTTGAAACAGAGTATCCAGCTTCTGTTCTGGGGTCTCGTATATGTGGGTTCTTTTTCTTGTCGTCACGATAGCCTCACCTCCAGCGGAATTGATAAGGGGTGGAAGTGAACCAGTCTCTGCATACTGTCACGTTAACGAAATGGTAATGTAGATGCTCTGACTAGTTCTCAATTTGAAAAGACGCACACATGAGTCCATAGTAAGTCGGTACTTCATAGGAAACAACGTGCCCTTGCATGGGGATTTTCTGCCGTATACCTTCCAGCACTGCGATTTGCCAGAGACTGTCCGGTTTCGCTGCATCCACAAATTCGGCATCAAGTTCCAGTAACTTGTGAAGCTTTTGGCGGTCCACAGCCTGCCGCACCAATTCATCGTATTCCCTGGATGCCGGATTGTATCCTTGAGGACCTTCTTTTAAATGGGCATGGCCTTGATCGGCGCTGGCAATCACGGCAATCCGCTGGTCACAAGTTGCAATTGTACTGGCCACAGTTGCACCAAACTCCACCAAGTTGTCGAGACCGACTTCCCGGGACGGTGTGACGATTACAACTTGAGGAGGAGCCTCCCAGTTCGCTCCCATAAACCACAGCGGAATAAAACTACCCCAGTCCAGAGGCAACACCGAGAACGATCCGGCAGCAGACCCGTAGCAGACCTCAATCACAGGTAACCCCGAAGTCTGTGCATTGGAAATCACTTTGTTCGCTAACTGTACGTCAGACTCCAGCCGCATTGCAACTTCCACGTCGAACTTGGACAAGCGACCCTCAACATATGCGTTTGTGGAAACGGCAATATGGCGTTCAACTCGATAGCCGTGAGGTGTCACGACGATAACAACGTCCGGATGAGCCTTCTGCATTTCACTTCCCAGCCGTTCCATCCCGAGTCGGGTCTTTGCAAATTTTCCCCATTCTGGACCGGCGATTTCACCAATGATTTCATACCCGTGGGGCGCCATGCACGCATAAACCAGTTCCCCCATAGAAGCGCCTTCTTTCACAGAAGATTGTTTGATTTCTACTTTAACAGAGTACTGCGCAAATTGCTGTTGGAATCTGCACGCTAAATAGGAAAAAGCTGTTCCAAAGCTGCCTGGCAGCAACTTTGACACAGCCTTTTCGAGTGAGTTTCTCTTACCATATGACACTATGTGTGCACGAATTAGAGTCTTCTTGATTCAGGTCAAAGTTCAGAACCCAAGTCTAGCCAAAGTCTAGTTGGACTCGTCCGGCATTCGTAGAAAAGTGTAAATTCCGCCGGCCAAAAACACCAACATCATTAGGTACGGCCAAGTTGTAGAGAGCATTGATTGAATCGTCATATTGGACTCGTCCTCCTCTTTTTCTACTTACATAGACGATTCGAAGAAGATTTCTGTTTCATGTCCGTCGTGAGAAATTCTTCGAACAGGCTTTCGCACGCCCTTTTCCGCGCTGTTTCATCTATTTTTGAGGACATACGGCACGATGAAATCAGCGGCGATTCTACCATTTCTCTGCAAGTTTCATAATCTTGTTTTAGCCCGCATACCATATCTTGTCTTACTACGCATACCACACGAGTTCGTCCTGAGCGAAGTACTCTTTCAATGCAAACGTTCCGTAAGCCCCCGCCATAAACACCATCATAATAACTGCGCCAAGCTGCATATCTCCCATTGGTGTCAGCCAAGAAACAATTCTCGGAGCGTGAACGTAAAATGGGTACCATGGATGCTTTGCAAAGAATAGGAGTACAACGATTGGCATCATGAGATTGTAGTTATAGAGAAGGTAAAGCAGTCGCTGACCAGAACTCAGTCGCGGTAATTCGGGGCTTTCAATCAGGAGCGGAGCCCACATGAAGGAAGCAATCACAAAGAAGACACTGTGCTCGAAGAAGTGAAATGGGTCGTTAATTAATGTTAGGTTGTATAGAGGCGGGGTATGAAACATTGATAAGACAATATTGAAGACGGCACCGGCCACGAGAGGATGAGCCCAAGTCCGGATGAGCCTGCGAGTGGCCTTGGAGTTCCACAAAAAGTGATAGGCGCGTAAAGGTAATCCTTTAAGAACTAAAGGAGTCATGACGATGATTTCTATCATATGCTGTACCATGTGTGCACTGAATAAAAAGTTGTCTGAGAGATAGTCTAAAGGACCTCCGAAGGAAAAGTACATTAACCAACACCCAATTAAAAAGGATATGGTTTGCTTTGCTGTTGTCACGTGCCGCACTCGAAACAGCCGATAGGCTGCCGGACCGTGTACCAGGATGAGATATATCAACTGGATTGCAACCGCAACCGCTAGAACCGAGGGCTGCCACAAGTCTCTCGGGTTTGCGTGGCTCAGAGCCCATATCATAAATGGATCATCCTCTCTTGGATAAAAAAAACTGAATGAAAACGAATCAGTCAAAAAGAGAGTGCAAGTGAGTAAGCTTCACGGTTGACCCAACCTCGCTTACAACTTGCACAACGTAATCATGAATTTTTTGTTACATTATCTACATAACCAGTTCTACTTTTAAAAAACAATGGCCCCTACGGGCCATTTACGTTACACCCCGACTATGGCGCCGAGGAACGTATTCTCTCTCAAAGGATTAGGATTTCTGTAGGGATGGGGCAAGCAGCGTCCGAAATCGGGTTAAACTGACAGATTGATGAATAGGGATTCGTCGGAGGGAAAGGGGACCTTGTTGATAGACATTGGAAAACTATGTAACCTCTCTTCTCCATCGTCTTTAACATCCCATAGCGGTAGTGTGTTGTACAAGCCAGCAGTTTATGTTGGATAATTCTACTGTCGTTGATAGTTAAAACCATTTGAGCCATGAGGTAAGCAGCATAAAAATCGAATGTCCACCATACGTAATTGCAAAGGTGGAGACGACCATTCCAATTAGAACATTTGTAAGAACTCTGCGGCGCTTCCAACGAAGTAAATGTCCAACACCAATGCAGACATAAGCCCCCAGTACTGGAGATAACGGAATCAATGCCCACGCCCCGTATTTTTCAAAAGTATGGGACCATCTTTCAGTCTTTTGCAACTTCTTTCTTATCCACTTCCATCGGTTTATAATTTCTTCAATCGTGAAGCTAAAGACTGGAACGACAACAAGATTGCCTAAAATGCTAATCACAGCTCCTGAAAACGGATGAAAATGCAGCGGGAGGCTGGCCACGGCAGCAGGCTGGGCCTCTAGAACAATTGAGGTGCCGATTAGAGAAAACGTTGCAACCAGCTTGCCTTGAATGAAACCAAGGAAAACTGCACTGAGGAAGGAAAGAAATCCTAAAATAATGCCATAAACCAGTCGGGTTAAAAAGCTCACTGTTTATTTACCTCTTGTACAAACCGTATTTTTTGAACTGACCGTTATCCTGCCAGTAGACTATCCAAGTTACTATACTTTCAATCCGTATGATTCTGCAAGCTGATAGTCTTCGCAAAGCTCTTTTTCCCCTTTTACTTCCATTAGAGTGACATAACAGCAGCGGAATCATACTTGCATGTCCAGAACGTGAAAGAAGTTGAACCTTTTGTGAAAGCAAGTGTTCTGTGTTCGTCCCGGCAGGAAACGAAGCACCTTTAATGAACCTCTAATGAATATACTGTTTTGGTTGCCACTGTGCAGGGCGTCTCTACATTATTTTGAGTCAGGACGAAGCAGACGTCTTACATATGTGCTTTATCGCCCGTCTCAAGTAGGAGGAATCACAGATGGAGCCGGGACTTCCAGTTTGGACCAATCCCATGATTTTCGTTATTCTGCTCACCGTCGCTTTTTTTCTCACACTAACAGTCAATGAAATGTTTGACGACTACAAGGAGAAAAAGAAAGAGCACTCCAAGCATTGAGACACCTCCAGCGCAACGGCGCTGGATTTCTTTTTTTCTGTCATAGGACCGTAGTAACGAACGATTTGTCCACTGCAACGGCGTCTTACACGAACTCAGATGTTTCATGAGAGAACTTTATGTACATGCTGAAAACAACACATAAGGGAAGGGGTGCCGTCCCTGTGAAGCGACTTTTCACTACGATTTTGGTCATTGCCATTGTTGGAGCGTGTGTCAGTTACTACAGCAACGACCAATCATCTGCCAAGACGCTGAGCGGCACAGATAAAATAAGGCCGATTACATCAATGCTCCATACGGACACGGGGTCTAATCGTCTCTCGTCGCGAGACCTCTTACTTATTGAGGCATTCATCGCACACCATGCCGCGAGTCAGCCCTTTAAAGCACAAGTCGCTATTGCCTCCGTAGTCCTGCACCGACTCCACAGCGCTAAGTTCCCAAATAGCGTCGAGACAGTGATTGCGAACTTCGAGAAACAGGGCCTGCCTTCGACAGACCAAGAAAACTCAACAGAGAATTCATTCCAAGCACACGCAGCTGTACTTGACGCCGTTCACGGTTGGGACCCATCGAAAGGGGCTTTGTATTGTTTCCCAAGGCAATTCTCACACAACGGTCTCACGCACACTGTCACCATTGGCAATTTGGCCTTTTATCAGTGACGCGGCTCGTGTCTTTCCTGTTTCAGTTCATCAGCCATTTGTTGAATTTGCTTGTCCATCGACGACAAGATATTTTTCACCTCTGTAAAATCTGGATTTTCATGAAGAACCAACTTGTACAGTCTCCTTGCTTCAATCCAATTTCCACTGAGCCGCTCGACATCCGCGAGGTGTAACCTGGCCTTTGCGACTCCAACGGCTGAATTCGCACTTTGCTTGCCATTTAAGTTCATTTCTACGGCTTGGCTGAGGTACTGCTTTGCTTTCTGCAAAACCGTCGACTTTTTTAACTGGTAGAAGCCGTACAGATACCAACCGTCCACCAAATCCGGATAGTCCTGTGTCATTTGCAACGCAAGTTCTTCCGCCAACTGTATTTCACCGACCTGTTCAGCAGTTCCGATTAGCATAAGGTCTATATTTGACAGCGGCGGTATGTAACCCGCGCACAGGTCTCTTGCCGCTTTCAAATGAACCCTCGCGGCGTCACTCTTCCCAAGCATCAGATATTCGCGTGCCAAAAATTTGTGTGACATGTAGTTCTTAGGCTTCTGTTGCACGTGTTTCTCTAAAATCCTGGCATTCCTTGCATACTTTTCACGAACGTTAACGACATCTGGATTATATCCATCATGTAAAAATCGAATTTTCGTAGTAACAGAGGTGATTTCCTCCTTAACATTAGTTGCAGCAATTTGTTCGTGAATTGGACGCACCCAACTGAGTCCACGATTGATTGGAAACATGCGTGTCTCTTCACTGACTGAAGCCGAGGATCCAAACGTGTTCAGCATCAATACTTTCATCGTAAAAAGTCCCGGAATATCATCATAGAGCCCAGCAATCGTGCGAATGTTATCTATGTCTTCATCATGCAAAATCTCGTCAGCGTCTACCGATAGTACCCAGTCCGTCTGCACCAGCGAAAGTGCAAAATTCCTGGCTGCAGCAAAATCATCGTTCCACACAAATCGGTGTAAGCGAGCACCCATTTCGTCTGCAACTGTATCCGTTCCGTCCGTGGAACCGGTATCGACCACAATCATTTCATCAACAGCACCAGTGAGTGCAGCTAGACACTTTCTCATTGTTCTTATTTCATTGCGGACAATGAGAATCGCGGAGACTCTTTTTTGTGGGACCTGAAGAAACCGCTCCACTTCCGAATCCACGTTGCCATTTGCTATGTGTTGACATTTTTGAATTTCCTCATCGAGTTGTGCGGCAGGATTCAAAATGGCCGCTCTGTGAAAGCACCGAATAGCCGTGTCTCCTCTATACATCCCGCGTAGAGCCTGCCCCAGGAGAATCCACGCTTGACCGTCAACTTTACTCCTCTGCAAATGAGACAACGCTCCATCACGCGCACCTTGGAAATCCTTTTCATAAATCAGCGCTGAAATGGCTTTATGTGACGTCATGAAGGACAACCTCTTTCTTCTTAAGTGAGTCTTTCTCCTTATCCCATTCTGGCATTCTTGTATTTTGACGGACTATAGATACGCGTCTTGTGGGTCATCAGAGAGTTCCTCAACAGTGAGGAAATCGAATCGCACACTCTGTTCTTTTCCTTGCGGGCTGCAAGCATACAACCCCAACGCAACAGGAGCCCCTGCAGGAACATCCAGATGAGCAATCCGTATCTGTTTCCAGTCCTGCCCATCCCAGGAAAAGTCAACGTAGCAGTTCTGAGCAATTTTCGATATGCGAAGGTACAGGTTCACATCTTGACAACTCACATATTGTGTCGACCAATCAGAGTACCCGTTATTGGTGACAACAGCACCTAGTTTGCTTGGCCCATTTGGTATGTACTCCAGCGCGCTCTTCACCCAGACATTCTCTGAATTTCGGATCATTAGACCCGCCTGGTCGTATCTTGACCTTGGCACAGCATGAAGTCCCGTCGTCATTCTGAAATTTTTCCAAGTTGTCATGTACAGAAAATGTCCGTTGTCCGCTTCAAATCCGTAGTGTGTCTTTTGCCAGTAATCCGTTTGTTCACCGGTTTCTAAGGAAAGTTGTGAACAATCAGTATCAATAAACCAGTCTTCCGGTTCGTATCTCCAATGAAGCCGAGGATCCAGACTTTCATTGTCAAACGTTTCATATAGAATCCATTCCCCTGACACAAGCCCACTCCCTCTATTAGGAAAACACCGTCTCGACCAATAAAATCATTATATCTCCTACTCCCGCTTCGTGCAGTCCGGCCTGGGCGAAAGACGAACCCTCCACACCTTGCATGAAGTAATTCCATAGCAAAAGGACCACTTCGCTTTCATAAGCGATAAGTGGTCCTCTACTCGGACAAACATTCGCGTGACAACACGAGTAGTTCGCGTTATATCACTGTTTTGGTGCGGTCGAAAGGACTTGAACCTTCACGAGGTTGCCCTCACAAGAACCTGAATCTTGCGCGTCTGCCAATTCCGCCACGACCGCATGTTTTAAGTCGTCTTAGCCGCTCGCTAGGAGCAGCGACAAGGGATATTATATCAGCGGGTGTGGGGGGATGCAACACTTATTTTCGCAAACCAATAATCTTCTTAGAAATAAAGATTTATGATTGACGTATACAACAAATCATGACATTATTTACTTTGGTGATGAAACATTATACTGCATAAACATAACTCATGCTTACGGAAACCTCCATCTCTATTGTACTAAAATGTGCGTAGACGGGAATCCTGTGGCATGAGTTTAAACAGTGTTGCGCAAATGTGGGGAGGAACATGAATTATGAGCACAAGACGGATTTTTTTGCTGAACATCCTGATTTTCATTGTTGTCATCGTGGGTGGATTTATCGCGTACTACTTTTACAACCAATCCACTCTCTATCTTAAGACTGACAACGCAAAGATTGCTGGTCAGGAGATTCCAATTGCGTCGCCGGTGGCAGGACAGTTGACGCAGTGGAACGGTACTGTCGGAACTACTTTTGACTCAGGTAAAGCTGTCGGCACTGTCAAACTCGCAAATGGCAAGACTGCGACTATTCCCATGCCTGATAAGGGCACAGTCGTTCGTAACTCTGCCGTGACGAAGGAATATGTAGCTCCGGGATCGCCTTTGGCATATGCGTATAATTTGAAAGACCTCTGGGTAACTGCAAATATTAAAGAAACGAACATTAGTGATGTGAAAGTTGGACAGAATGTAGATGTTTACGTCTCTGCATTCCCTGGCGTGAATATTAAAGGAACAATTGCTCAAATTGGTTTGGCAACAAAGAGCACGTTCTCGCTGCTGCCGTCATCAAATGACAACGCAAACTTCACTAAAGTAACACAGGTCATTCCCGTAAAAATCACGTTGCAGGGTTACCAAGGTATTGGCTTGACACCCGGAATGAGTGCAACTGTTCGGATTCACAAGAATTCCTAATACCTGCCCTCGTACACCCGTTTCAATTCGTGAAAATCGGGCTGTTTATTTGGAGGTGACGAAGTGGCCGATTCAAACGATAGTCAGCAGCATCTGCAGGAAAACGATGACGATTATGAATTTCATAAAATGAGGCTGCCATACCTCCAGATGATCATTATCATTGTTGGTGTGTTTATGGCCGTTCTCGACATGAGTGTTGTCAACGTCGCTATTCCCAATATGGAGGCGGAACTGGGAGCCACAACCGATCAAATTCAATGGGTGCTCACAGGTTACATGCTGACCATTGGCGTGTTGGTTCCGATTTCCGGCTGGATGACAGAAAAAGTTGGACCGAAGAAGCTGTTTCTGTTCTCTATGTTCATGTTCACGTTGGGTTCCATCTTGTGCGGTATGTCGTGGAACCTGAGCAGCATTATCTTCTTCCGCATCATTCAGGCACTTGGCGGCGGATTCATGATGCCTGTAACCATGTCTATGATTTTCCGTATGTTTCCGCCCAGCCGGCGCGGAATGATGATGGGCGTGTTCGGTATTGCGATTATGGCAGCTCCGGCTTTCGGCCCAGCATTGAGCGGATACTTAGTCCAATACGCCAGTTGGCGCCTGATTTTCTATGTCAACGTGCCAATTGGTATCGTGGATATCATCGTTGGTCTGCTTATCATGCATGAGTTCCCGCATGAAGCCAAGAACAGATTGGATATTTGGGGATTTGGACTTTCAACTGTAGGGTTCTTTTCGCTGCTCTACGGTATCAACAATGTGACAAGTCACGGCTGGGGTTCCGTGCTAGTGATGACTTCTGTCAGCATTGGCGTCGTGTCTCTGGTTACGCTTGTCATTGTGGAGCTTAGAATTAAAGATCCCGTTATTAACTTCCGCGTCTTGAACAACTACATGTTCTCGATGAGTCTTTTAATCACATCCATTATTAACACAGCCCTGTTCGTCGGTATCTTTTTATTGCCCCTGTATTTACAGAACATCATGGGTTTCTCTGCTCTGCGCACAGGGCTGTTTATGACACCTGCTGCACTGGCGTCAGCGGTCGTCATGCCCATCAGTGGACGTCTCTTCGATAGAATTGGGGCAAGACCGCTTGGACTACTGGGCTTGTTTGTGATTACGATTGCTACTTACGGCTTTACAGGACTCACCCTGTCCTCCAGTGGAGCTCACATTCAATGGCTGTACATTCTGCGCAGCGTTGGTATGGGAATGACGATGATGCCGATTATGACAGCAGGCATGAATACTCTGCCAGTGTCGTTGACGAGCCAGGGTACTGCAATGACAAACACGGTTCGGCAGATAGCCTCGTCACTCGGAACGGCCGTACTGACGTCGTACATGACAACCAAAGACAAAATTCATGCTGTCAAGCTGGCAGGAGGCGTTACCCAGTTTTCTCCTCAGGGACAGCACATGTTGAACATTCAACACATGCTGCAATCTATGGGAACACCGCCTGTGCTTGCACATCAGGAGGCAACGCTCCTCGTTTACGGCTTAATCAAGCAAAAGTCTTTCGTACAGGGGATGGATGATACGTTTTTTGTCGCGACACTGCTCACAGGGATCGCCTTCGTACTCGTTATCTTCTTTGCGTCAAAGGCTGAAAGAGAGGCAAGAGAGCGGAATCGCCGTAAGAAGTCGGATGCGCCGGTCAGTCAGTCAGATACACGGCAAATCACCGGAGAAACGGTGCCTGCACTCGAATAGCACGACCTTACCTGTTCACTAACCCCTCTTTCGAGGGGTTTTTTATGCTGAGTTTCACCGTACCATTCATTTCTTCGCAGAGAATGTACTTCAGACACTTGAGCAGTCATACAATAGAAGCTACTATGGTATTTACAGTTTTATTGACATTCTCACACCAAGGGGGTTCGCCCAGTGCCAATCAAAGTGCCTGATAACTTACCAGCTCGCACAGTACTCGAGCAGGAGAATATTTTCGTGATGGGCGAACAACGCGCATTTCATCAGGACATTCGCCCGCTGCAGATAGGAATTCTAAATTTGATGCCGCTCAAAGAAGAGACTGAAACGCATCTGATTCGGATTTTGAGTAATTCTCCCTTGCAAATAGATGTAACACTCTTGCGCATTGCTTCACACACACCGAAGAATACATCCGCACAGCACCTCAATACATTCTACAAAACCTTTGATGAAATCAAAGACAAGAACCTTGATGGCTTGATTGTAACCGGTGCACCTATCGAACAGCTGAACTTTGAAGATGTAGCATACTGGCAGGAATTTCGTGACATTTTAGCATGGTCAAAGGACCATGTGACTTCCACGCTGCATATTTGTTGGGCTGCACAGGCCGGATTGTATCTGAATTACGGTATTCAAAAATACCCTTTAGAGAAGAAGTTGTTTGGTGTCTTTTCGCACACCATCGTCACACCTACGCCGCTGGTTCGCGGCTTCGACGAAATTTTTCACGCACCTCACTCACGCCACACTTATACCCGCAAAGAGGACGTGGAGGTGATTCCTCACCTTGAAATTCTCGCAGAGTCTGCACAAGCAGGAGTCTATCTGATTGCAACAAAGGACGGCCGGGAAGTCTATGTTACGGGGCACTCGGAATATGAGCGCTACACGCTCAAGCAGGAATACATCCGCGATGTGGAAAAAGGAGTTTCTGCTCCCCTGCCGGAGAACTATTTTCCAGCAGACGATGTGAACTCCGCACCTGCCTACACGTGGCGAGCTCATGCGAACCTCCTCTTCAGCAATTGGCTGAACTATTGTGTATACCAAGAGACACCCTACGACTTGTCCAAATTGTCATTTGAAGACTTGTTCCTATAGGGGACATTTTCCAGGACAAATCACATGCATAACCGCAACCTGTCGGAGACATACTGTGTGTTGTAAGGAGGTTGATGTTGCGATGATAACCGAGCACCTGTAACTGACAATCAGTAAGGGTAATGGTTATTGTGTAAAACATCTTCTAGACCTTGCACCTGAAAAGGCGGCCTCACAGCCGCCTTTTCGTTTTTATTCCCAGTTTTGATCCTACTTCCTACTTGGAGGGATTGCTGTGAAGGATTCAAGACGTGTTCCAGGTCACGCAATGAGACCGATGGACGTAGCTGGCACCGAACGACAGCGCAAGAGAAACCTCAAGCAGTACGAAGTTCACAGCGACGATTTGAGTCATGGTAAGCACTCTCGACGAAATGAAGGGCAGGATACCAGGGAATAAAAGCGGAAGGGCCTATCCCCTTCCGCTTTTGTTTTGCCATTCTTGCACCTCTGCAGCCCGATTTTCCGTTCATATGTCCGTTTCTTTACCTAATGGACTGGCAGGCTTCACCTGGTGTTGATAATATGTGTCATAGAGAAAAGGAGGTTCGCTACGTTGTCAGCGTTAGTAGGAGTTATTATGGGAAGCCATTCTGACTGGGAAACCATGAGTCATACCTGTGATGTCTTGGATGAACTTGAAATTCCTTATGAAAAAAAAGTGGTATCCGCCCACAGAACGCCAGACTGGATGTTTGAATACGCAGATACTGCCGAAGGACGAGGTCTGCAGGTGCTGGTTGCCGGCGCAGGCGGTGCGGCCCACTTACCTGGCATGGTTGCTGCCAAGAGCACACTGCCCGTCATCGGCGTTCCCGTCAAGAGTTCAGCCCTGTCCGGAATGGATTCCTTATTGTCCATTGTTCAAATGCCGGGAGGGGTGCCGGTGGCCACCGTTGCCATTGGCAGATCAGGCGCTGTCAATGCAGGACTGTTAGCTGCACAGATTCTTGGATTGCAACGCCCTGACATTGCCGAAAAAGTAAAGCAAAGACGACAAAAACTACAGCAATCTGTTCTGGAAAGTGGTGATCCCGGTGAACAATAAAAACGAAAATCAACATCCTCCCCTTCCCATTCTGCCAGGCAGTACTGTGGGCATTCTAGGCGGAGGTCAACTGGGACGCATGATGATTCTCGACGGCAGGAAAATGGGCTACAAGTTTGTTACCCTCGATCCCGCTGAAGACTGCCCAGCCGGCCAAGTATCCGATATCCAGATTGTCAGTGAATACAGCAGCATTCAAGCGGCAGAACAACTTGCCCGCCGCAGTCAGGTCATTACCTACGAATTTGAAAATGTGGATGCAAAGATGACTCAGTTCTTGCAAGAACGAAGTTATGTACCCCAAGGCAGCGAGTTACTTCACACGACACAGCATCGCTTGCGTGAAAAGGTAGCAATAGAAAAGGCTGGGGTTCAAGTTGCACCTTATTTTCCTGTGGGTACAGAGCAGGAATTGCATGATGGCGTAGACAAACTAGGTCTTCCCTGTGTTCTAAAGACCTGTACCGGGGGTTACGACGGAAAGGGACAATGGCTCCTGAAAACCACTCAAGATGTCGCTGCGGCGTGGTCAGAAATACAGACTTCCGGGGCTGTGCAGCCCGCTGTCGACTCATCGGATTCCACAGCCAACGATTCACCCACTGAACCCGGTTTCATTTTAGAGAAGTTTGTGCCGTTTGAGCGAGAACTGTCCGTAATCGTTGCCAGAAACCCCTCGGGTGAAATCAAGACATTTCCCACGGCAGAAAACATCCATAAGAATCATATCTTACACTTGTCTATTGTTCCGGCGCGAGTCTCCAAAGAGGTTTCCGAACGAGCCCGGTCGCTGGCCGAAAGTATTGCCGCATCACTGGAACTTGCCGGCGTAATGGGTGTAGAGATGTTTCTGATGGAAAACGGGGAGTTGTTCGTAAATGAGCTCGCACCGCGACCGCACAACTCAGGCCACTATACGCTGGACGCCTGTGTGACGTCACAGTTTGAACAGCATATTCGCGGGATTTGCAACTTACCTCTCGGCTCTACTGAACTCCTGAGTCCCGTTGTCATGGTCAACATTTTAGGTCAAGATGTTGCTCCGGTTTTGGCACAGTTGCACACCTTCCCGGATACTGTAAAGCTTCACTTGTATGATAAGAGTGAGGCACGAGTCAACCGAAAAATGGGCCACATTAACGTAATGGCAAAAGATACAGATGAAGCTCTCCATCAAATTGCACAATTTGGTATATGGGATGTATAATCTGTCTAGAGGTATAATAGAAGTGTAAAGCTGTAAAACACGTGCGTGAGAGAGGATATGCAGATGAAGGGACTATCCTCTCTCTTTTCACTCAAATTTATACGAGGTGATAAGATTGAAAAAAGAAACAGGAAATTTAAACCCAATTCAGTCATTCGTGCAGGTGTGGCGCGCGTTCGAGAAAATTGCCGTCGTTTTATCGGCAGCACTGGTAGTCGGCACTGTCGGCTATGTGTCGCTTCACGCTTTGACTTAAGTCTGGATTGACCTCATTCTGAAAGCTGTCCTCGGCAACACAAAGGACCAGGTTCTCCGCGCTTTACGGTTGCCTGGCCCCTATGTAATGCTGTGCCCAGTACCCGCTAATACCGCTCACTCGGACACTGCTTCCTGCGGCACTGACAAAACGATTGCCGCCAACATAAACCCCAACATGAGAAGCACCCCTGCCGTCAGTATTGAAAAACACCAGGTCTCCTACTCTTAAGTTGCCACGCGACACAGGGCTTCCTGCGTTAAACATCGCGTAGCTTGAATGTGGAAGCGAAATACCAACCCGCGCATAGACGTACCGTACAAGACCTGAACAGTCGAACCCGCTTGGACTAGTTCCACCCCATCTATAAGGAACGCCCACATATTGCAATGATATCGAAGCTGCCCGCACATCTCTGCCTGCGGGATTGGCGGACCGATGATACGTTGACGTTTTGGATACTGTTGTCCGGAGATTCGCTTTGACTGTAGCCTTGTGGAGGGTTTGCTTCTTCGTAGCAGTTGTCACATGTTGGGAAACCGTACTATGTATTTTAGAGTGAGGAGAAGAGGCGCCTTGCGGCGGCTTCGCAGCGCTCAAGGTAAGTTGAGATATGGCCGCTTTGGTTCGTGCCTGCAAGACCTCGGCCTTCGTCTGTTGCTGCAAAGTGACTAATGTAGCTGAACGACTTGTTAAATCTGATAAGGAGTTTCTCCTTGCGGCCTCGGCGGTCAGGTTGAGAGGCTGAATTAGAGAAAGCTCTTTCCTGCTGCCGGACATCTCGGACGACAAATGCAGCTGTGCAAACAATTCAGATGTCGTTACTGCGATACCCCGTCTTTGACTAGAAAGTGTTTTGCGGGTTGAATGTGACTGATGGGTCGCGCCGACAGTTGTCAATGATACAAATAGGGCTGAGACAGACAAAACACCAAGTCCTCTTCGATTCACAGGCCTGACTCCTTCTCATCAAATACACTCAGGTTAAATTATAAGGCCTGTCTCTTAGAACACACAATAGGAATTTTAGAACATTATGAGAACATAACGGAAACTAGTGATGGATATCCTCAAAAAGCGGTGGATATCCATCACACTTTTCCAAACAAAACCCTGCAAAAACACATCAACAGACATGGCTAACACACCCCCCGGTCACTATGGAAAACGCTTGCAAAATATCGTCCACTATGCGGTAATGGTAGCAAGTACAGCGCAACTCTGAGAGGGGGACCTAGTGTGAACAAAGTATTCGCTTCTGCTGCAGAGGCGGTAAAAGACATTCCAGATGGATCTACACTGTTGGTTGGCGGATTTGGTCTAGTAGGAATACCAGAAAAGCTCATAGCGGCTCTGCATGAGCAAGGAACGAAAGACTTAATCTGCGTCAGCAACAATGCAGGTGTAGACAATTGGGGACTAGGCATCTTACTGCAAACGCATCAAATTAAGAAGATGATGTCTTCTTACGTCGGAGAGAACAAGACCTTTGAACAACAATACTTAAGCGGCGAACTGGAAGTTGAACTTATCCCTCAAGGTACGCTGGCAGAAAGAGTCCGTGCTGGCGGAGCAGGAATCCCAGCCTTCTACACTCCTGCCGGCGTTGGAACAATGATTGCCGAAGGTAAAGAAACACGAGAATTTGGCAATAAGGAGTATGTTCTGGAACACGGAATCACTGGGGATTTTGCATTAATTAAAGGCTGGAAGGCGGACAGACTGGGCAACGTCATCTATCGTGAAACGGCTCAGAATTTCAATCCCATGATGGCTGCCGCTGGAAAGACGACCATTGTGGAGGTAGAAGAACTCGTCGAACCGGGAGAACTGGATGCGAACTACATCCACACCCCCGGAATTTATGTACAGCGAGTCATCGTTGGTGATTCCTATGACAAGAGGATTGAACGCAGAACCACGAAGCCGCGCCCGTGAGTTTTGCTTTGTCTGCCGTGAACCATAGAGTTTTTATGCGAAAGGTGTGAAAATTATGCCGTTGACGAGAGAACAGATTGTCCAGCGGGCGGCTCTAGAAATCGAAGATGGGTTTTATGTGAACTTGGGAATTGGGATGCCGACACTTGTATCCAATTACGTTCCTGATGACATTGATATCGTACTCCACTCTGAAAACGGATTGCTGGGAACCGGACCTTATCCATATGAAGGTGACGAAGACCCTGATTTAATAAATGCCGGAAAAGAGACCGTTACAATCCTTCCGGGAGCATCATTTTTCAGCAGCGCAGAATCCTTTGCAATGATACGCGGAGGGCATATCGATGTCGCCATTCTGGGCGCAATGGAAGTCTCAGAAACAGGTGACTTGGCAAATTGGATGATACCCGGAAAGATGATTAAGGGCATGGGCGGCGCAATGGACCTTGTGCACGGAGCCAAACGTGTGATTGTCACAACTGACCACGTAAATAAGCGCCGTGAGCCAAAGATTCTCAAGAAGTGCGCTTTACCGCTCACGGGTAAGGGTGTCGTACAGCGAATCATCACGGACTATGCGGTCATGGATGTGACTGATGAGGGTCTCGTACTCCGAGAAATCGCACCTGGTCACACTCCGGAAGAGATTCAAGAGCTAACAGAGGCTGCCCTCATCATTCCAAAAGACGGCGTCAAAGAAATACCTCTGACGCGCTGAACAGTTTCATAGAGTTGTGAGTCTTATGTAACCTACTTGAATTTCGTGATTGAGCCTCCCTCTGTTACAATGAACGGTGTTAAGCGTGACAGCTGTCGCGCTGGCATCAGCTGAGAGGAGGCTTTTCATGGCAGTTCATGCAGATGTATTCAAACACGCGTTGGGGCACTTCGCCAGCGGTGTTACGGTCGTTACTTTGGCTAACGAAAACACAAAGACGGGTATTACCGTAACGGCGTTTTGCTCTGTTTCATTAGATCCGCCGTACATCCTGATTTCCGTTAACAAGGAATCATATTCCCTCGACATATTGAAAGACAATCCTATGTTTGTCGTTAATTTCCTGGCAGCCAATCAACAGGATGTGTCGAATCAATTTGCGTCGAAAAGTAAAGACAAGTTTCAGGGTATATCTCATCACATTGAGAAGCTGGGTCTTCCCGTTCTCGATAACACCCTTGGATTTCTTGAGTGCAAGGTGGTAAACCAGGTGTCCGCCGGCGATCACGATTTGCTAATAGGCCTGGTCGAAAACGCAGGTATCGATGATACAAAACGTCCTTTGTTATACTTTCACGGTACCTATGACGAACTAAAGCGAGCCAGCGAGTAGAGCTTGTCAAGAACCTGCGCCAAGCTGCAGAAGAACGGTCTCAGCTTCTTGTCACGCTGAGATATGGATTGTCATTCTGTCTTTAAGAATGAAGAGCGATACAAAGAACAGTCTCAGCTTCTTGTCACGCTGAGACTGTTCCATTTTAGCGGTTCTCTATTTCCCTATGTCAAGCACGGCTTAGAGCGTGCTTGACAACAGCCTCTGCTGACCTGTACACAGCCGCGTAGTCACAGGCCACTCGCATTTTTTCAAGAACACCGGGTTCTCTTATTTCTAAAACAGCATCAGCCAACTGGGACAAGTCATTCACCCTTTTGGCAGCACCAAGGCTTTCTACAAACTGAGCATTGTCAGCCTCTTGTCCTGGCTGCGGCTTATACAGCACCATTGGACAGTGACAAGCCAAGCATTCAGCGACGGTAATCCCGCCTGATTTTACGATAGCAAACTCCGCACGCTTGTACCATTCAGCCACGTTCTCCAAGTAGGGAAGTGCATGTATCGCATTATCCTTTCTTCCCAACTGTCTAACTTCTCGGCGCATCAAAACGTTTCGGCCGCATAGCACATAAACATCTGATTGGGGCCAGTGTTCACGTAAGTAGTAAATCGTCTCTTTCAACTCAGGAAACAGTCCTCTGCCGCCCGTTGCAACAAGAATATACGCCTGTACGGGAAGAGCAGAGTCTGTTCCTTCGCTCTCCTCACCATATGCGAGGTCGAATTGTTTTCGCAAGGGAATACCCGTAGTAATGACGTCTGCCTCCTGCGACGCAAAGCGTTCGACGCCCTCGCGCAGGAGTAAGTGAGGAATGTAGTATGCGTCGATATTACGATGAAACCACCTGCCATGCACACTAAAGTCCGTCAACACTGCTCCAATAAAAGGCCGGTCGGAGCGATCAAAAGGAAGCTTTCGCAGACTGTGGTCCGGAAACAGTTGAAGAATGATATCTGGATTGTAGTCCTGCAGTTGTTTGAGGATGTGCTTGGACGAGTTGCCTGATAAAAGGCGCCAGAACGGATGGTCCGGTCCGAATTCTGCCGTCAACCGATAACTGGCGCCGTAGACAACGGGTGTATACCGCGTTGTCCATTCGTAGACCCATTCACTGAAATCAGCCATGGTCTCACTCGCCCCGCGGTAGAAATCAAACGTGTGAACTTCAACACTTGTGACAGCTGCAAAGGCCTCTTCCAAGGCCTGCGCGACTTTCCCGTGGCCATCGCCAAATCCCGCAGTCAGCAGCGCAACTCTGGTCATAACGTTCTATCTCCTTGTAATGTACGAGACCTCAACTATATCACTCTGCGTGATAAAGCTCCAGCAAATGGTCCTTTGAGATAGCCACAACCCTCGGCACAAAGTCGTCTCTATGCTTCGTCAGAGCCTGGGTCCCCCCGGGATTCACCATTTCAAACAGCTTGCGAAGATGCCAACGGGACAATTCTCGCATGAAACGATTGCTGATTGGAAAGGAAGAGAAACCGAGTCTGCTGATACCTCGGTGAATAAAGGTGACACCATAAAGAGCTCGTACGTTCTTCCCAGTTTCATTTTCCACGTACTCTGCCAGTGCAGGAAGTGAGTCTCGCGCTTCACTCAGCAATTTGACCGTACTCGCCATCAGACTGTGGTGATCTTTTAAAATGTCCATCACCAATTCGTTGTTAATATGGAGTTCTAGCACTCTGTCAAACGGCTTCACCTTGATGCCGTCAATCGTAAACGACCTCCCCAAGTATCTGCGATCCGCTACTAAAAAGAGGTCCTCCTGTGTCTTCCGGATGGGCTTCACGCCTGCAAAGACCTTAAATAGAGCCTCCCACACACGCCAAGCTATCACGCTACCCCGTGCCATAACTCTCCTCCCAGAACCGCTCGTAAATCTAGAATTTTACCCAATCTTTAAAAACTATAAATTGATAACCTCTATCTCTGACTGTCTGTGCCAGTCCTTCTATTAATGATATGACCTGTTCTGGGGCTTTATCCTCAGCTCCGGCAGTCTTGTCGCTGTCATGCAGCACAATCACTGCACCCTTGTGCAAATGACGCACAATTCTATCTTGCAAAACCTCACTCTGCGTAACCCGCCAGTCTCCAACCATGATGGACCACGTAACTAGTTTAACCGACTTGAAGGAAGTAAGTAACGTCACTAGGTTGGACAGTCCCCATGTGGGGCGATACAAGACAGCACTAACACCAAACTCACGCTTGAGAAGAGACTGGGTTTCCTTAAACTGTCTCACAGTCTGACGCGGACCAAGTATGGGGACCAACTGATGTTTCCACCCGTGAATCTGAACGTCATGACCCTCGCGAAGCATACGCCGCACCAAGTCCGGATATGCTTGTGCTTTTTCCCCTAACACAAAAAAAGTTGCCTTGATATTGTACTCGTGCAGTTGATCCAACAGTCGCGGCGTGTAGTCGGGGTCAGGTCCGTCATCGAATGTAAGTGCAACACTTGAAACAGAGGGACCCCTAGCGACTGCGAACCAATGGAAGAGCCGAGTTACTATGTTCGGTAAAACAGAGTATAGGAAAAGCAAGACGACTGCAACTATGATAATAGTTATCCAAAGCACTCACGACACTCCACTGCTGCGAAATTGCGAAATTCCAACCGAATCTCACGTAACTAACAAGATTTTAAAAGTACTCATTTAAATCCATATTAAAAGTCCCGTCTCAGGTGGCCCATGCACCCTTGTCCTGACGAGACTCGTACTGTTCCCCTAGATCAACCAGCAAATCTGCAATCGTGTCAGCGGCACCACGCACGCTCATGCGTCGTGTTGCTGCCCTCATATTGCTGAGTGTTTCAGGAGCCACCGTCAATCCTTGCAAAAATTCACCTGCTGCCTTCACATCACTAGCCAAGCGCGCAACCCCTGCATGCAGAGCGAAAGCTGCATTCTGCTCCTCTTGACCGGGAATCGGTTTTAACAGCAACATTGGCAGTTCCATGGCTAACGCTTCTGTCACAGTGATACCCCCTGGCTTAGTGACAATTAAGTCCGCCATAGCCATCCACTTATCTACTTCATTGGTGTATCCCAAGATACGAACCCGATTGGATTCCAACGGCTGAAGCCTCCGATACAGACGTTCGTTCCGCCCGCATATGACACAAAATTGCAGATTAACATGTTCCATCACATCCATCCACTCCGCAACGTCTCCAAGGAGCCCCGAGCCGCCGCCCATCACCAACACCAGCGGTTTATCGGAACGAAAGTGTTCATCGCGGCGATGTGAGACCCGCTTACGCAGCATTGCTGCCGAATTCTGAGGTGAGAACTGACTGCGGATCGGAATGCCTGTAACGGCCAGTCGCTCCTGAGGAACACTGTGCGCCTCCAGTTCGCAAGCTACGGCGTCCGTTGGTGTGCAGTACAAGTCAGTATGGTCCTGCAACCACTGCCCGTGAGCCGTGTAATCCGTTAGAATGGCTGCGGATGGTACACGTGTAAATCCTTGTTCTCGGAGTTCTGACATCACTCCAGTTGGAGTTGGAAATGTGCTCGCTACAACTGACGGTTCGTAAGCCCGCAAATATCGTTTCATTTGTGCCATACCCAAATGATTAAGCTGGCGCTGTAAAGATGAAGTCGACTGCAACTTCGACATAGACCGATAAAAAAGCCCGTAAAGCACCGGGGCTCGTTGAACCCCCTGAATTAAACTAAATTTGGCAAATGAACGTAATGCAGGGTTCAACCACTCCGTGTAATCCACCACACGCACTTTGATGTTACGCTTTTTCAAAGCTTCTGCTGCCGCAAAGGCGGCCTGATTATGCCCATCACCAAACGAGGCTGTTAAAAGTAGTACTTTCACCTCGTTCGCCTCCCGTCACGCGTACACCCACGTATTTTTAATGCGTTTTTGGTCTGCATTGACTACTGTAGCACGATGCAGTCCTATAGAAAAGTAATCACGACTGAACTTGAAAATAAAAGCGCAACGCGTAAAACACGCCCAGCAGTGCCAGGACAATGCCGCTTACCAAAAAGGCTGCAGGAAGACCGTAAGCATCCGATATGACTCCTCCAAAAGCCGGGCCGACGCTGACACCAACGCCTTCTGCTGTAGTATAAAGTCCCCAAGCAGAGGCTTGTCTACCCGAAGGAATAATCGTCGCAACAAACGTGTTCCAAGCCGGTAAAACCAGGCCATACCCCATTGACAAGACAGTTAAAATAAGCAGCATCAGCACAATCGAGGATGGAGGATGATTGCCAAGGAGTGCAACGCCGCTCCCGCACAAAAGAAATCCGAGAACCAAGGACCGTCTCGGACCCGCTCTATCGACGACCCGACCTGTCAACAGCATGACAAGAACCGCAAACCCTCCCCCTCCGGCCAAAGCAATGGTGTATTGAATATTGGACAAGCCAAGGATTTTCCTCGCAAACAGCGGAAGTATGGGTATCAACATACTAGCCGCCATGGTCTGCAACAAGACGCCTCCGAACACGGACCACTGACGCCGAAGAAATGACGCCATCTCCTTCGCCCACACTTGCTTCTTGCGAGAAGCTCCCGCCATCGTCCGACGTCCCGTACCAGTCACTGCAATGGTTGCCAGGATCCAGACACCAACAAGCATTGTCAAAACAAGCCAGAGGTAGTTCTGCATCAGTACATTCACAAGCAACATACTAAGACCAATACCTATCAACCAAAAGGTATAGGCTCGACTCATCCATCGCCCTTGGCGTTCACCGTCCTCCTTGCCTGCTCCAAGTACCGCGAGCCAAATAGGTGACGCCCCAGCACCCCAAATAATGGCGCCAATGAGTCCAAGAAGAGGGTACTTTACCGAAACAGTGGCAAGCAGGCCCAAAAGTCCCAAAGCCAGAGCAAAGCCGAGGACATTTCGTCTTGGATAGCGATCTAAAATCACGCCCGCAAGCGGCTTACAGAGGGTCTCCGCCAAATAATGCGACGATAATATAACCCCCACCCACGCGACCGATAATTTCAAAACATTGGTCGCATACAAAGGATACAGCGCAATAAAGAATCCGCCGCGAACGAATTCCACCAGTCCCAAACTTAGTAACAGCAGAAATCTTGAAAATGAGAGTTTCGTCTTATTTGTTTTCACGTTTTGAGAATCCTCTGCAGCACATTGTAGTTAGTCATATTAGATACCAGTATATCACTGGTTGGAACGAATCTCACGGTCTGCCTGAGACCATTTTACATCTGCGGGTTGCGTGTTCACGGGTGCTTATGAGAGTATGGCTCCTGTGACCGTTTCATCGCATTCCCATTCCGCCCATACCGCTCTTGTTCATACACCTCAACCAAGTGCTCTAATTGTGTACTGTGCTCTTGCGAGCGCTGAACCATACCGCGAAAAGACATGGTCTCGCTGACATCCGCTCTTTTTTTTAGTTGTTTGTGCAACCATTGTTGTACTTGCAAACGAACTGGGTTGTCTGTCTGCAAAAAGAGTTTCTTCCCGCTGCCAGGAAGGGATGAGCGAACTATCTCCGGCTCCGGAGTCTCCTCTGTCACAGTTACTTTTGCAGCAGGCTTTTTTCGACGAAGCACCCAAAACAACGCCCCTGCTATAAATGCACCCATTAGAATGATATAGATCCAAAGCAACGCCGGCATCACCGCATGATGCGGCTGATTGTGTGGCAGCTTAATGACAGGAGAAGTTAAGCCGGGATGCCTTTGCAAAGCAAAGTGACGGTGAATTGAAGGGAACGGCAAATGCGCTAGCAGGGGCTCTAACACAGCAACAATACCGGAACCGACCAGTTGCAAAAGTCGGAAAAATGAATGGTGAAGTAAAACAGCGACCAGAAATGGGACGGCAAACACAGCCCACACCACCCAAGGTGGTATACTGGCGCGTGTATTAAATGTCAACCTCTCCACTCGCCATAGCGCATAGGTGCGAAGCAACACCGCTCCCAGAACAAGAAATGCAAACAGTGGACTGACGACACGTGGAAGTGCACCTCCCAGCGGCACGGCCCACACATAATAGTATGCACTCAACAAAAATACACCTACACTGTCAACAACGAAGGCAGCGCGATTGGAGTCTGCAAGCGATTCAGCGCGTTCTGTGTTGTAAATTCGCCAAAAGAGTACAGCCATGTAGCCTGTTACAAGCGTGTACAGGAGTCCATCGGCTTTTAGGGTCCAAAACCAATATGCCGTCAGAACCAGATGTAAAAGGATTGCAACAGCATGGGGTACCCGTACACCGACCCTGTTCAGCCACAACGCATACGAGATTACCACAGCCAGTGTTTCGACCCCAGCGACGATAAGCACTTGAGCAAACACTTGAAGGGATGTCGTGTTTGTACTGACAAGGGTGAAGAGAGCAAGCGCGGGAACAACCGCTTGGGTAACCAGAAATGCGAAAATCAGAACCTTACTGGTCTCTGTCAATAGAATACCGGGCGCGACATCCTGGTTTGTTTCAAGTCAGTCATCCGTACACCTCCCGAGCAATGCTCCCTCCCGGCCGTTTTTCAGCAGTTGGGTGGATTTTCGCGTCAGGGCCGTAAAACACCTTGATGAGTCTTCCTTTTTTTCTTTCTTCGTCCATGATGGTTCGCAGTTCCTCATCT
Organism: Alicyclobacillus sp. SO9; assembly: GCF_016406125.1. NCBI lineage: Bacteria > Bacillati > Bacillota > Bacilli > Caryophanales > Alicyclobacillaceae > Alicyclobacillus > Alicyclobacillus sp. SO9. The sequence goes on from NZ_CP066339.1 coordinate 3,037,711, forward strand.
TCGTAAGAAGTGAAAATAAGAAACGACTGTTGAACCGATTCCCCTGCTGCATGATGAATCAGAGTCTTTGTAAAGGATTCTACTGCAATCGCATCAACCTCTCCGAGCACAGCGCGAATTGATGCTGCAGAGAGGTTGCCCAAGGTACCGCTGCGAAGTCGACGCAGCAACGCTGCGTTGGTAACGAAACGAACTTGAAACCGTTTTTCGTGCAGTTGCACGGCAACAGTTAAGAGCATCTCGCAGAGTGCATCAAACTCATTTTGACGTACTCCCATCCAGTAGTCTTCAAACATCTGGGCATTGAGCATAAGACAGACAGACACGTCAGTGGAAGCAGAAAACTCCTTGGTCATCCACTTGCCTTGAGATGCACTAGCGGTCCAGGCAATGTATTTGAGCGGATCACCAGGTTGGTAATCTCGAATTCCACGAAGACGGGTCTCATCCTGGTACATCCAGTGAAATCGCTCGATGTCGCCAGTAATGGATTGAAACTCAGGCTGAAAAGCTAACTCGGGAAGCATTTTAGGCATAATTCGTAACATGGATTCGTCTCTTCTCTGCAAATAAAGCGATTGAAGTCCGAAACCCTCGTTCACGGTCAGGTAGACAGGATAGTACTGCATTCGTTGTAACCCCCGCCTGGTAGCATAACATGTGACAGTCACGTCCATCTGCTGGCGCGCCCCGACGAAAGTTCTGAAACGAATGAACCGTCCGGTTCCATCCTCATTAGCCGATAAACCTGGCGGCAATTCAACTGACAACTCCACCAGTGGACATGGGAGCAGCGATGTGTTACTAAATGTAAAGCCCAGCTTCACCTCATCGCCAACGACGACATAGCGAGGTGTAAAACTCGTACGAAGTTCAATCCTGTTGCGAACGACTGCGAACCAAAGATACGGGAAACCCCAGACGCCCGCAACCAGGCACAGCCCAAAGAGAGCCAACATCAGTGCTTAACCTCGGCAAATTCTGTCGGCACTGGGACTTGTTTTAGAACTTCCTGTAAGACGTCAACCTCACCTGTGTCCGTACCCCGTGCCCACTTGGTGAACGTTTTCAAGCGATGGTCCAACACAGGAACCAGGGCCTCCTGGACATCATCCGGAATGACGTAGTCTCGTCTCGCAACCACAGCTAATCCTTGTGCAAATGCCGTCACCGCCAGCACCGCTCGGGGGCTGGCACCAAGTTCGACTTGCTCATGCTCTCGCGTCTGTCTGCACAGCCGAACAATGTACTGCAAAACATCTGGAGCTACGTGTACTTTCCGTGTAAAATCGCGAAGTTCGATGACATCGGGTCCGCTTAGTATTGGCTGCAGTTCGAAACCATTTCCAAACCTGATGCGCTCGACCATCGCAATTTCATCCGCTTCATTTGTGTAACCCAGTTGCAAACGAACAAGAAACCTGTCTAACTGTGCTTCGGGAAGTGGGAACACGCCCTGTGATTCGATTGGATTTGCCGTCGCCATGACGAGAAAAGGCTGCCGCAGAACATGGCTTGTCCCATCAACGGACACACTTTGCTCTGCCATGGCTTCCAATAGTGCAGATTGAGTCCTTGGCGTAGCTCTGTTAATTTCATCCACAAGTAGCAATTGTGTAAAGACAGGTCCCTGCCTAAATTGGAACTCGTTTTTTCCTGGATGAAACACCATAGTCCCCGTCAGTTCACTTGGCAACAGGTCTGGTGTAGCCTGGACTCGGGAAAAATCCAGCCCGAGCACCCTCGCCAATGACGTAGCGAGCGTCGTTTTTCCTGTACCTGGAATATCTTCAAAAAGGATATGCCCCCCAGCCAGCATGGCAGCCAGTGTATGTCGAATCACTTGGCGTTGTCCTATAACTTTCTTTTCCAACTCGTCTATGACTTGTATCAGTTTTGACTGTATTGATTGGTCAAACAACTCTACCCCTCCAACATGGACATCCAGAAACGTCCGATACAGGAATAGTTAATTAATTCCTCACAGTTTCTAAATATCCTCCTCTTCCGATTCAAGGAGAAGTCGTAATTTTTTTGCAACAAATCCGGTGGTACTGGCCTGGAGTAAAATTGTAATTAAAATTGCCATAAACGTCACAGCCGCAATGATATTTCCGCCGGGGATGCCGGCTGCAACAATAATGCCAGACAACGCTGCTGGAATGACGCCCGTTTCTCTGACCCAGAACATGAAGAAGATTTCTCGCCAACTCCATTTGGCGTTGACATCTATGAGCACAGATACCAGTACAGTCAATGGACGAGCCACCACCATTAGGACAGCCACAACAATGAGTCCAAGTCCCAGTTTACTGAAGACAACGCCAAAATCCACTTGAGTGCCAAGGAGGACAAAAATCAGCATCCGGAAAATCAGCGTGACTCCGTTGCCAAAGTGATGAACATTGTCTTGTGTATATTTTGCGAACGGCCACCCGAAGGAATCTCCGTTTCCTGCAATCACGCCGGCGGCAAAAGCTGCCATATAACCGCTTCCGTGAAGGAGGTCCGCCAACTGAAACGCACCCAAGGCTGCTGTCAACAAGACAATTGAACCGAATTCGTGAAACAAACCCAAACCCTTTCTGGATACTGTCCACAAAGACAGAAGGCCCAGAACGACGCCGACTGCAATCCCAACCAGCGACTCCTGAAAGAATGTTCCAACAGGGCCCCACAAGGTGATTTGTGCATGAGATTTCACGATACCGATTAATGTAAAGACGATGACAGACGCCGTTGCGTCATTAAATGCAGATTCCGACTCTACCGTCTGTCTCAAACGCGGCCATACCGAGATCCGTTTAAAAACCGGGATGAGAGTAGCAGGATCGGTCGACGCAATCACACCGGCCATCAACAGAGAAAAGAGCCACGGGAGATGAAAAGCATAGTGTGCGACAACGCCCACCACCGCTGCAGACACGACGACACCGACTGTAGCTAGCATCGTGATACTTATCCAGACTTTCTTCAAAATGGACAGCTCTACAGACAATCCGCCATCGAACAAAATCAGAGCTGCGCCGACACGAAGAATAAATTGATTGACATTAGAACCGCCTGGCTCCGAGATCCAATTAAAAACATAGGGCCCAACGAGCAAGCCCACAATGAGAAACGCTGCAACGTCGGGAATACGCGGTTTTTCCGTAAGTTTCGTCGCAAACAGACCAAGAACCAAGATAATGAGAAGGACACGCCAAGCACCTTCCCATGTAGCCATATGTAACAATCGACAACGCCCCTACGAATAAATTTTGATGTATACTTGAGTATACATGAAGGATTTTCTACCATACCGATTTGGATGTGTTCCTGTGCATTCTTCAAAGAACCGTAACAAACTCACTATCCAATCATTTAAAGGCTTCCCCGTTCGTGTACAAACGAGCACACGCCGACGAAAGACCATCACCATTAAAGTTCTGGAAACCGAAATTGTGGTACAAGCTCCACACACCGCTTCTACAGAAGAAATTGAGAAGGCCCTGCAAAAGCACAACAACTGGATTCTGTCCGCAATAGAGGAACGGCAATCAAGTCAACATGGTTCAGAAGCACAGGATGACGACGGCTGGCGACGGCATCTATTATACCAAGGAAACCCGCTCGTGCTGAATCTGCATCGGCGCGATTCGTTCAGAAACGCCTCTATGAAATACGACGGACACCGACTCCACATCAGCGTTCCGCAGTCGTCTGAACACGAATTAAAACTGTATGTGACCGAATGGTTCAAGTACGAAGCACGGGAACGTCTACCGCACCGCGTTGAGAGCTGGGCCAAACGGTTAGGTGCATCCTACGCCAAAATTCGAATTAAAGACGTTTCATCACGATGGGGCAGTTGCAGTACAAAAGGAAACCTTAACTTCAACTGGCGCTTAATTTGCGCTCCTGAATCTGTTCAAGACTACGTCGTCGTTCATGAACTGTGCCACCTCTGGGAGATGAACCACTCGAAACGCTTTTGGACCTTGGTGTCGCAAGCACTTCCTGAGTATAAGGCGGCACAAACCTGGCTGAAAATTCATGGGAAATCCCTCTACTTTTGAACGTGTCTAAATTTTACAACGTAATTTTTAAAAGCGACACGAAATTTTAAACTACTGAGTTACCAAGCCCTATGCATACCCCAGTTGATGCGTCTATACTTTTAAGAAGTGGCCCGCTGTTGATTGGAGGATATGTCTATGAAGATGTCACCCATCGGTATTTTAGTAGTTTTATTAGGTCTCGTTGTTGGCATTGTATTTTGGACGGTCGGCTATCAAGCTTTGCCCAATAATGTCACACACAAGGATATCAGTAAAGACAATAAGATTCTGACTTCAGTCAAATCAACCGGCAACAGCACTTCAAGTTCAGCGGGTCAGGCCGGGAGTTCATCAAGCAATGGGGCTGGGAGCTCCAGTCTGCCGACAGTAGCAAAAATCCCTGCGTCGAAGATTAAGTTCACAGACACGAGCATGCCCGGTTACAAGCTGTTCGAGAAGACGTGTGCATCCTGTCACGGCAATAAGGGGGAAGGTGCCTTCGGTCCTCCTATCTACGCCATCGGCAAGTACTGGAACACGGCACAGTTGACGCACTTTGTTGAGAATCCGAAAGGCGGAATGCCGAAAAACGGAAATCTCCAAAGTACAGCACAGGTACAGCAGGTCGTGAATTGGCTCGTAAAACAAAAAGCCAGCGGCGGAAACTAAGAACACATGACAACTGCATAAGAAGCACAAGAGGGTAGCGTCGGTTGCGACGTTACCCTCTTCTGCTGTATCTGGCATGCGCTTATGATGAATGCTCAAGCTTCTGTGCAATCGTGTTCATGTCCTGCTTCGTCATATACCCGAGGTGGAACAGGATTACCTTCCCTGAAGGACTGATAGCAAATGTGGAAGGATATGCCGTAACACCGTATTTCTTCTCAAACTGATTCTTTGTGTCCAGCAGCACAGGATAGTCAATCTTGTGTTCCTTAACAAACTTCTTCAATCCAGACATGGTGTCTTGAGAGGTCATATCCAACCCAATAACCTGAACCTTTCCCTTGTACTTATTGGCCAAGTTCACCAAATCCGGTGCTTCCATATTACACGGAGGGCACCATGAGGCAAAAGCGTTGACCAAGAGGGGCTCCCCCTTTTTCAGCAGACTCTTTAAATCAACGCTTGATTTTCCATTCAGCGGTTTCACCGTAAAGGCTGGTGCCGATTTCCCCACGAGGGGCGAGTAATTTGCTACCGGAATCGAAGTGCTGGCCTGAGTGGCATTACTTGACCCTGTACCACTGCCTGAAGCAGGCGATCCCGAAGTCAGATTTCCCGCTGTTCCAACACCGCTCTGTCCCGCAACGCCCCCGTTACTGGTGTTTGTGGCTCCAGCCGCGCCACATCCTGTCACAAGCAGCGTCAACGCGGCGGCCGAAATTGCGCTCGTCCTCCAACCCATGATGGTGCCTCCTTCGTTTGAAGCATATCGTCATCTCAATACAAGTCATCTGCATCGAGACCGTAAAAATGTAAATACAGCATTCCAGAAAAGAGAAGGTTGTTCCAAATGCACTGTGTGTCCCGCGTCACGGATAGAGATGTGCTCGCTACTTTGCATGATGGCTGTCATTCGCTCCGCTATCTTGGAAAACTTGTTGTCTTCCTCACCTGTTACAAGCAGGACTGGGACCTGCATTTCACTTATCCCCAGCCAGTACGAAGGCTGTACCCCAGTACCCATACCCCGTAGGCTATTTGCCAAACCACGAGGTATCTGCTGCAAACGAATGTCACGCTGTTGTTGTAGGGTCGCCTCAGTTAACCTGCTCTGTGTTGCAAACAGGGGGATGCGCTCCCACTCTCGAACAAACGATTTGACACCTATAGCTTCAATGCGATTGGCCAGCTCTTCGTCTCGTGCGATACGTGTCTGGCGCTCCTCCTCGGACGCAAGTCCCGGCGAACTGCTTTCGAGAACAATCGCTTTAACATGTTGACTATAATGCAGACTCAGACCAAGAGCAACTCTACCACCCATGGAATAGCCTAAGCAAGCAAACGCGGCAAAGCCCAACTGACGCACAATGTCCATCAAGTCTGCAATTTGCTGGTCTATAGTATAGCGTGATGCTTGCATCGGTGCATCTGTTTGACCATGACCCAACAGGTCTGGAGCAATCCACAGAAATTGAGCGTTATTCTCCATAACTGGCCGCCAAACTCCCGCACTCCCCGTAAAACCGTGAAGCAAAAGTACCGGAAAACCGCTCCCCGCCGTCAAAACACGGTAACGGACACCTCTGACATCAAGCATCTCCTCTTTCATAGCAGCGCCTCAACACCCTTGACAATCCGCTCCACAATTTCCTTATGTTTCAGAACGTTGTCATCTGTGTCAAATTGCAGTTCCAGCACTCGAAGCCCAGATTCCCGAACAAGGGAATCCATTTCAGTGCGAAACTCAGTCCAACTGGAGGCCGTACTGTATTTTGCCCCGTAAAGCTGTTCTGTGCCCGAGTAATTCACGCCATGTGGTGTGCGAAAATGGTAAAAAGTATCCTCATACTCTGCCTGAGGAAGAAATGAAAAGATACCGCCGCCGTTATTGTTTACTACAACCACCAGCAAATCGATATCGTTTCTCTGAGCTGCCAAAAGGGCATTTAAGTCATGGTAGAAGGAAACGTCCCCAATGACAAGGACCGTTGGCTCCGCGGGATTGGCGGCTGCTACACCTAAGGCCGATGAAACCACTCCATCAATGCCGCTGACGCCGCGGTTCGCAAACAGTTTCAACGACTTCTGTGTCAATGCCAAAAACGAGTCAAAATCGCGAATAGGCATGCTGTTTCCGATAAAGACATTGGCTCTTTGCGGCAAAGCCTCAACGAGTTCCGGTACCAGTTGACCCTCGTACCAAAACTCCTCTGCACCCGCTTTTTGCAACAGGTCATTTGCTGCGTCGTTCAGCGCCTGCCACTGCTCAAGCCACGTAGAGCGCATCTGGTTGGTTCCCGCCGCCAAGGCTGCCAATTCATTGCAAAAGTCGACCGGGTCCGCTTGGATCACATCTGTTGTTGTGAAAACGGGATCGCGCCACAGCGGATTTGCATCAACAACCGCCTGCCGGCATGCGGCGTGTCTTTCAATATATTGCAGCAGTGCCTTTGACGTCGGTGCGGCTCCGAACCTGAGAATCAGCTCCGGCATCATGGCAGCTTGAAATTCAAGCGAACGAAGCAAAAGATCTGCCGTATTGATAACCTTTTCTTTACGATGATTACCAGTACGGAGGTGGGACAATGGGTCGGCAATGACGGGCCAGCCAAGACTTGAGGCAAGATTCACGACAGCTTGCGCACTCTCTTCCTGGTGCATAGCTCCGCAAACAATGACGCCGCGCTCATATTGATGGAATTCCTGATGTAACTGCGTCATTTGGGTTTCGGAGATTTTGGGCTGCGAGGGCCAGACGCGAATTTCGGAGAAGTGTGAGTGCTGCTCGACAGAAGCAGATGCACTCGCCGCCGCATCTGTTTCTGTCGGGATAATCAGGGGCTCGCGAAACGGCCAGTTAACGTGTACCGGACCAGCAGGTACTGCAGCACAAACGGCAGCGGCCCGGACTGCAGCAGCCCGCGCGTGGCGCCTCAAGACATCAGTCAATTTTGGGACAGGCATTTGGTGTTCCCACTTTACAAAAGGAGCTAAGATTCCCCGCTGAAAGCTGGTCTGATTGGCACCGCTGTCATATAGCTCCGGCGGGCGGTCCCCCGTCAAGAGCAGCAGCGGCAAGCGAGCGTTGTGGGCCTCCATCACAGCCGGCAAGTAATTTCCGACAGCGGTTCCAGAGGTGCAAACAAGTGCTACTGGCTGCAGCTTGGCACGCGCCAGTCCAACGGCAAAGAAGCCGGACGACCGTTCATCTAAAATGGACCAAATAGAAAATTTTCCATGGCGTGCAAAGGCCATGGTGAACGGGGTCGATCGCGATCCTGGAGAGATACACACATCCCTCACCCCCGCATGATAGAGCTGTTCCACAAACGCGCCTACGAGTGCCAAGTGCTCATTCTCAGCCATCCGTCTTGCCCCCAATGTGTGAATGTTGTAACGCTGTCTGCATCGGGCGTAGCTTCAGCTTTGTTTCCTGCCATTCCTTTTCCGGAGTCGACTCTGCCATAATCCCTGCTCCAGCAAACAGGTACCCGCGTCCCGGCTCGAGCAGACCTGACCTCAGGGCAACTACAAATTCACCGTCACCGCTCGCCGAGACAAACCCAACCGCACCCGCATACCAACCGCGTACGGTCTGTTCTCTTTTTTGGATGACTGACAATGCGGTTGGACGAGGGTCACCTGCAACAGCCGGAGTCGGATGCAGCCGTTCCACCAGTTGCAACACGTCTCCGTTGTCAAGTTGGCCCCGTACAGGAGTGTATAAGTGCTGTACATTAGCAAGTCTGCGCAGGATGGGCTGACTCGCGACATCTAACTCACTGATTTTGTCAGCTATGGATGTGACGACATAGTCTACAACGACGGCGTGCTCATGCCTATCCTTGTCACTCTCGAGCAACTGACGCCCCATTTCCGTATCCTCGTCCGCCGTATCACCTCGGCGAATACTGCCTGCCAGACAATCCACGTGAACTTCCCGGTTCATGACTCGCACAAGGCGCTCCGGACTTGCACCAAGAAACACTTGTTCTCCTTGACGCAGTGCAAAGGTTACGCTCTGCGGATAGCTTGTGACCAACTGGCGCAGAGCGAGAGCCAGGTTTGCACCTGATTCCAGCGGAATTTCCATGCATCGGGCCAAAACAGCCTTGCGGTATTCCATATTCCCGATTTCACGTGCTGTTGCCTCGACAGCATCTCGCCACTGCTCGTACCCTTGGCTCAAATCATCCTTTCCAATGGGTGACAACCGAGTTGATTGCAAAAAGGGCGAAAATGCGTCCGTGTGCTGCTCCTGTGGTGTAAGCCAAGCTGTGAGGTCACTGACAGCCTCCTGCACCACCGCTTCGATATCAATACCCTCGTCCAGTCGCGTTTGAAACGTCACAGTTTGCTCCCGACCGGCACGAAACTGCCACCGAGGCAAAATAAACCGAGCATCCGGCCAGTCTAACCAAGGTGCTCCCCTGCGATTGGGATCAAAAGAATAGCCCCCAAACCACAACGGAGGCACAAACTCGTTCCCTGTGTCACTTTGTTCGAGATGGTATCCGCTCATCTGTTCTCGTATGTCTTCGAATCGGCCGTCACCCGACGCAGTGATCTCGTCGGAGACCCCAAATCCAGCCAAGAGTATCTCCTGCTCAGGGGCATACCACACATAGTCCCAAGCAGACAGAGGTGACGCACTGACTGCCGCAGCAAGCCACTCGAAGTCCACCAGTGCAGGCATCGAGACCCTCACGACAACATTCTTTAGCTGTCCCGGATATTTATGAAAAGCACGTCTTATGTGTTCTGCCAGTGTTTCCTTAAACAGTGTCACATCAACTGTCAGTGTTTTGTTGTTTGCCAGTCCTTCTCCAACCATTCCTGTAAGATCCTTCGCAATAGTTTCCCTGACGCATTTCGCGGCAGGTGTTCAATCTCAATAAAGTCTTTCGGAACCTTATACCCAGCCAGTTGCTTCCGACAGTAGTCTTGCAATTCCGAAGTGCTGACGGCTTTCCCGCAAGGGACAATCACTGCAAGCGGTACCTGTCCCCAGTCCTGGTCCGTGACGCCAACCACCGCAGCTTCAGCAATGTTCTCGTGTTTTTCGAGCACTGATTCAATTTCAGCAGGATAGATGTTTTCACCGCCGGAGACAATCATATCCTTGCGTCTGTCAAGCACGTACAAATATCCGTCACTGTCCTGATACCCTACGTCTCCCGTCCACAACCAATCGCCGGAAATGGCAGCCCTCGTCTCTTCAGGACGGTTTAAGTAACCTCCAAAAACCGAGGGTCCGCGAACGACGATTTCGCCAGGTTCAAGGGGCGGTCTCTGAGCCGCCATGGGGTCTCGGCCATCTTGTCGCGCTTGTGGATTGACAATGATGACTTCATTCATCACCGACGGCAGTCCTGACGATCCAATTTTCTTCAGACCGTCTGCTGGCGACAAAGTACACACTTGTGAGGACGTCTCCGTGAGTCCGTAACTCTGAGCAACCGGAACACCAAGTTCTTGCGCACGCTCGAGCAAGCCTTTAGAGGCGGCACTTCCTCCCAACAGGACTGCCCGCAGCGAGGATGGATACCCACTCTCACCGTGCTCATCAAACATGCGTTGTAACATCGTTGGAACGACGGAAACAAGGGATATCCCCTCATTGTCAATTGCCTCGTTGACAAGAGCAGCATCAAACCCATTATGAATCACCGCAGTCGCGCCATAAATCAAACAACGCAGCAGTACTGACATTCCGCCGACGTGAAACAGGGGCATGGGAACGAGCCATTTGTCCCCAGGCACAGTTCCAAGCTGCAACGCAGCCCCCACAGCCGACCACCACTCGTTTCCGAAAGTCAGTTGCGCACCTTTCGGCCTACCAGTGGTTCCGGAGGTATAAATGACGGCATGAACGTGATTCAAATTGATATGCGTATTCTGCGTCCCCGGGTTGACCGGAGACATCTCAGCCAAGTTTATCAACTGCAGTCCCGCGACGTGTTTCTGCAGTTCCCTGGCTTCCGCTGCTTTCTCAGTATCATGCAGCAACCAGGACACTTTTGCATCCTGGAGCTGCCACGCCAACTCTGGAACACGTAAACGCCAGTTGAGCGGTGTAATCGTCAACTGTGCTTGAATCAGCGCATGTACCGAAAGTGCATATAAGTGCCCATCCTTCGCTAAGACACCAACTCGTCCTGTGACCTTGCGTTGGCGCAAAGCGCCTGCCATCCCAGTCGCAAGCTCATGCAATTCCCGGTAACTAAAGGTGCCGGACGGAGTGGACAGAGCCGCAACATCCGGATGTGTCAGCTTCCGTTGGTGCAGCCAATCTGGAATCCATGTTGCCGGTGCTTCCACAATCGTATCCCCCGTCATCTGTGTCTCTTATCCATATGCAAAGCTTAAGGCAGTCTGCGGAACTTTGAAAAGTCCGGTTTTCTCTTTTCCAGAAATGCTTCCTTGCCTTCACGCGCTTCCTCACTCATGTAATAAAGCATCGTTGCATCACCGGCCATTTGCTGCAGACCAGCATACCCGTCTGTATCCGCATTGAAAGCCATTTTTATGAAACGAAGTGCAATTGGACTCTTCTCAAGAATTTCTTTTGACCACTGAATCGCAGTCTCGTCCACTTCAGCCAACGGTGCAACTGTGTTTACAAGACCCATCTCCAATGCTTCCTGTGCGTTGTATTGTCTGCACATGAACCAGATTTCCTTTGCCTTTTTCATGCCTACCTGCCGTCCCAACAGGGTGGACCCGTAGCCGGCGTCAAAGCTTCCTACTTTCGGACCTGTTTGTCCGAAAATGGCATTATCCGCTGCAATGGTCATGTCACAGACCACGTGCAGAACGTGGCCGCCGCCAATTGCGTATCCCTTCACTACCGCTATTACGGGTTTAGGCAAGGCACGAATTTGTCGTTGCAGGTCCAATACGTTCAGACGCGGAATGGTGTCTTCGCCGACATAGCCTCCATGACCGCGAACGCGCTGGTCTCCGCCCGAGCAAAACGCTTTGTCCCCGGCTCCAGTCAAAAGGACAACACCGGTTGTCTCATCGTCTCGAATGTGCTCAAATGCGTCAATCATTTCTTTTACCGTCGTCGGACGAAATGCGTTATGTACCTCCGGACGGTTAATCGTCACACGTGCGATACCTTGTGCGCGCTCATAGATAATATCTTCATATTCTTTAACTATCTCCCACTGTACAGGCATGTTTCATTCCTCCAATTCAAGATGGTGCACATCCAGCTTGTCTGTTGTGCTGGACAGAAAAAGACCACATCCAGTATAGCAAACATCCATTGCAATGAGGAAACTTGTCTGGAGAATGTTTCGGCACTCTGTGCATTTCATCCCCTCAATTTCTATAGTTTGGCTTTCTTCCATGGCTTTGTTATTGCCGTCTTTCTACATTATTTGATAGTATCTTGTCAGAGACATGAGGGGGTAGCGTTTTGAACCCGCCCATATCCTAATTATGTAAATTCGTCATAGAGAGGCGTAGAAACAGTGACCCTTCGGCATCGATTACACATCCTGTGGCGGTTGTTGCGGCCGTACACGCTCGTTGCAGCCGTCGTTCCGGTTCTGATTGGAACAGGGCTGGCATTTACGAAATCATCTTTCCATCCCGGACTTTTCATCAGTTTTCTTTTGGCAGCTATTTTGATTCAATCTGCAACAAACATTTTCAATGAGTATTTTGACTTTCGGCGCGGTCTGGATAACGACAAAATGACCGGGATTGCAGGTGCGATTGTACGCGACGGCGTCCGTCCGAGAACCGTTTTGGCGCTAGCATGGGGATTTATTCTGATAAGTGTTGTGCTGGGGGCGTACATTTGCTCACAGACGACTTGGTGGATCGCGTTGCTCGGCAGCGTCTGCATCGCCGTAGCCTACTTTTATTCGGGAGGACCTAAACCGCTGTCCTATACTCCTTTCGGAGAACTGGCCGCGTCAGTGGCAATGGGACCTGTCATCGTCCTGATTGGATTCTACATTGAGACCCAGGACATTACTACAAGAGCCGTCGTCGCTTCCCTGCCCATTGGTCTGTTGATTGGCGCCATCCTATTGGGAAACAATATTCGTGACATCGAGCATGACAAACGGGGCGGGAGACGGACCATAGCCATTTTGCTCGGACCTGAGGGCGGACGAATCTTGTTTGCTGGGGTGTACGTTATCACCTACATCATCATCCTCGCCTTGATTGTCCTCGGAATGTTAACACCATGGGCCTTACTGGTTTTACTCACGGTTCCGTCAGGCTACGCCGTAGTCAAAGGTTGGATGCAAAGCAGAGCAGATGCAAACAAGCTTCAAGCGGCTTTTAAGGGAACTGCCTTGCAACTCCTGCGCGTCGGGGCGTCCATGTTTGTTGGCTTAGCAGCTGCTGCTTGGATTCACTTTTAAAAATGCTGTTGTCCCCGCCTATACAAGTCACGGATATCGCAGTTCCTCTGTCTTCCGTTGGCGGTAGCGTTGCAGGACATAGAACCCCATTCCAACGAACAGACACGCGGCCGCGGTTAAAAGTTGATGCACAGACTCGTTGGTCAATAGTACTGTGCAAAGCAGAGCGGCCGTAGAAGGAATCGCAATTGGGACTCGCATGCCGGTAAGCCCGCGGCTTCGCTTTCGATAGCGCAGTGCGACAACCGATACACAGACCATAAGATATTCATACAGGCGGGCTACTACATTGAGTAAAATGAGACTGGAGAAACTGTGACTGAGAGCAAGGGCCATGGCAAATACGGCTGTGGTCCAAATAGCTGCTACAGGTGTCTTGTACACCGGGTGAACGGTTGCCAGCCAGCCGGGCAGTACCTCATCCCGTGCTAAGGCGTAAAGCGATCGCGGTGAGGACAACGCCACCCCGCTCTTCGTTCCCAGTATCGACAACAATGCGCCAATCGTCATAAAAGTGAGCCCACCGGCAAACATAAGTCGCCCAACTGTAGCCAGCGGTGCATTGGCAGTCGCTAACTGCGGGTCAATTCGAAGGGCTGCATATTGAATTAGCATATAAAACAAGGTTACGCCAACGAGTGTACCAATAATCGCCACAGCAACGGTCTTTCTGGGATTGACCATTTCTCCCGCCGGGACTGCTGCCATTTCAAATCCGCCGTAGGCAAAAACCAGCAGCAGGACAGCCTTTAAGAAATTTGCATGAGGTACGGTTACTGCTGAGAGTCCGGCCGGTGCAGAGACAAAAAAAACACCGTAGACCACTAATAAGATCAAGGGCATAAACTTCGCAACCGTCAGGACCTGCAGACTCAATGCGCCCTTTTTCGCCCCATGCGTATTTAACCAAGCCAGTCCTCCGACAACCAAAACAATTAATACTGAACGAAAGGGTTTTACTGCGGGTATCAACGTATCCGCATAAACGGCAAGTCCATTGGACAATACAGCCCAACCAACGACATAGTTAATCCATGCCATCCACCCCACGCTGAATCCAGCCGTCTTACCCAACCCCTGCCTTGCGTATACGTAAGAGCCGCCGGTCTCGTTAAACATCGAACCTGCTTCCGAATACGCCAGCCCAATTAACAGGCACAATGCACCCGCCGTGAGCACTGCCCAAACAGCGTTTGCGCCCGCGTACTTGGCAACCTGTCCAGGAAGGAGAAAGATTCCACCCCCTACTACACCGTTTACTCCAAGTAGAAATATGGCAGGTGTCCGCAGCGACCTCTGTAGCTCGGGTTTCACGGTCTCCACTCCTTTGTGTTTCATCTGTTCTCAAAAACGTGCAGCACGGGATTATATAACCAGTCTTGACCACAGCCATCCCAAACATGCCTGGTCACCTTTTTTTCGAAAGGATTAACGTGACGCGGGTACTACAAAAAGAGCGGCAGTGTGTCCTGCCGCTCGCATTTATGCTTTCAATCACTTCCATTCTAAGTTCTAGCGGGATACTTGAACGCTCCCAATCGTCACATTTTGGATTGGGTTCGACGCGATGTGCAAGGCTGCTCGAAGGCCGGAGTCCAAGAAGATTACGGAAATCATATGGTCATAAGTCCCTTTAACACCGTTGCGGCTTTCCCTCCTACCTTCACTTGCATTTGATTCTGCATTTTTGACACGGCAACATGAATGAATCCGGGACGTCCAACCGACCAGCCCTGTTCAAAAACAAATTCCCCTGGCTCGAGTTTGCCCTGATCTACAAGCCATGCTCCTAAAGCGCCGCTCGCTGTGCCTGTATGCGGGTCCTCTAAAATGCCAACGGCAGGAGAAAAATCACGTGCATGGAGTGTGCTATCTCTCTCCTTGGTAGAAAAGGTATAGACGTGGGTACTAGCCGCACCCTGTTGTTCATTCAATTTCTTTATAGCATCAAAATTCGGCTGCAAATGTTCTAGAACGTCAAGTCCTGTAACAGGAACCATGAAGTCCCAGAGTCCAGTATAGGCTAGCCCGAAGGGAACTTCGGAAGATATGGCAGACGGGTCGATGCCAAGTAGTTGAGCCATGTCCTTTAATGAGATGTCATTTACACGTTGGAACTTAGGCGCCGCCTGATTCATCCAGACCGTACCGTCAACACTAATCTGCATGGTAAGCTCTCCAACATTTGTACCAACCCGCAAAAGGCCTGTCCTATTTCGTTCGCTGTGAAGCAAGTGGAGCGTAGCCACAGTCGCGTGACCACACAAATCCACCTCTGTGGCAGGGGTAAAATAGCGAAAGCGCAGGTTCCCAATGTCATCCTGAATCACAAAAGCCGTCTCCGAACAATTTAGTTCCCGTGCAATGTGCTGCATCTGCAGCGGCGTCAAATCATTTGCTGATAACACGACGCCTGCAGGGTTGCCGGAAAAGGGAGCAGTCGTAAACGCATCAACTTGAAACACTTCAATTTGCCTCATCTTACGTCTCCTTCCTCAACCTCTCGTCTTTCGAATCCATCGCCAAATGACATAACCAAGTCCCATGACGACAATCAAAATGACAATAGGAATCGCGAAACGGTGAAAAAAGAAATGATATCTTCGCCAAGCAATCCCGATGTACTTACCAATTAGAACAAAAAACAGCACCCAAAGAACTGCACTGATTGCATTTATGATAGAAAACACATAAAATCGCATCTTGTTAATGCCCGCTAAGTACGGCACCAATACACGAATTCCAGCGATGAATTTTGCAAACAGAACAATCCAGAGTTCTGACCTTTGAAATCGGCGTTCAGCGGCATTTAGTCTTTCCTCTGTGATTCCTACGTATCTGCCCAGGGCAAGAATAACGGGTCTTCCTAAATACCGGCCAATACCGTAGGCGACCGTCGATCCCACAACGTTCCCAATCACGGCTGCCACTACCAACGGTACGAGAGAAAAAACGTGTTGTGTCCACTCAAATCCTGAAATTGTAAGTGTCGTCTCGGCCGGAAACGGTATTCCTATCATTTCTGTTAGCAGAATGAAAAAAACACCCACGTAGCCATATGTATGTATAAAGTGTTGAACGTCAAAGTGCATCACGTCAAATCCTTCCTGCGACTTCCTCGTACCATTTTATCCTTGTTACAAAACGTTCAAACAAGTGATTTCATTTATGTAGGGAACAGTATAGAGAAAGTAAGAGAGAATGAAACTCTCAATGAATGCAAAGGGGACATTCACCACGTGCTCTATCTAAAATTCGCAAAGATCTGAGGTGATGCATCAAAAAATGAGTACGCTTAATGCGTACTCATTTACTCTGACAAGATTAGGCTGTATCATGCCGCCTTATTTGCTTTGCAGCATTTAACTTACACTGTTGAAGCTGTGTCAAAATCCGCTTAGCTCCCTCTTTCGAAACAGGAATATATATGATGGGGTGTCCTGCAGCACGAATTGATACCACCCGCACATCGATATACTTGCCCATAGTGACGCAAGGTGCCAACTCGACAACAGTTTCCAATTCTCGGGCGTGGATTCTCAGCTCGCTGTCCGCTTGATAAATAATGATGTCATCGTTGTCCTTAAGAATCGTAGTCGCTTCGTCCCGAAAAATATCCACCATACAAACCTATCCCCTTTGAACTGATGTCCACAGAAGGCTGACCCGGGGGGCCGCAATAATCCCCATTATATGCATGGAATCGTACAACACAAATCCCTAAATTGACGGAAATTCTTCTGTTACCACATATTTATGGTATTTAGGTTTCACAGACGCATATTCTCTCTCATTCACGGATGTTTACGGATGTATCTACTTTCAAAGGACGACTTTCTAAAAGCTGTCCGATGAGTGCCTAAAATGCAATAGTCCCTCTGAGCTACGTTCGCTCAGAGGGACCAAATGAGACAGAGGTTCCTACACTTCCATTGTCCGCATTGCTTCATCTTCTTCGTCATCTGTGTCAATCTGAGGCTGAGGCAACGCGCTTGCCACAGCCCAGTAGTAGATAACAATTGCGCCTGCACCCACAATCAACGTATCCCAGGGGCTTGCTATGTAAGCGTGAATTTTTCCATCTGCACCCGTCGGACCGAATGAACCCAGTCGTTCCATCACCAATATGAAGAAGAAGTACACAATTAACCATGCTGCCGCTTTCCACTCAGTCTTCAGTTTTTGATGCCAAGAAGCATCGCGATCCATGAAAGCAAAATACAAAACCAAAGACGCCAAGGACATGGTTATCAACAGTGCATCCGTAGTCCATCCTGACCAGTAAATAATCCATGTTGCGAAAATAAACGCCACAGGCGACCAAAATTTCCAGCCCTTCAGTTTAAACGGACGCGGTAAATCCGGGCTAGATTTGCGCAATGCCGCCTGGGAAATTGGACCAATCATGTACGTCATGACAGTAGCCGATGTAACAGCGGAAATGAGTACACCCCATTGGTTGAAATGAAAAGGTCCGTAATTCGGCAAAATCCATGCAATGGAGAGCAATACAGACAGCCACAGCGCACCGCGCGGAATACCTGTACGTGCATTCACTTTCCCAAATATGGAATAGAAAATACCCTTTTTCGCCCACGCAAAGAGCACGCGAGCCGTTCCTGCCATGTATACATTACCAGTTCCCGAAGGTGAAATGACAGCATCAGCATAGACCAGGTTCATCAACCACATCAGACCAAGGACCTTGGCGATATCTGCATAGGGTTGATCAAAGGAAATCCCGGACCAGCCATTTGCCAATAGATGAGGTGGAATAGCGCCAATAAAGGCTTGCTGCAACAGGAGGTATAACCCTGCGCCGACAATCACTGACAGCACGATGGCCCACGGGATGTCCCGCTGTGGTCTGCTCGCCTCGGCTCCAAAATCGACCGATTGACGAAAGCCCAGGTAAGCAAAGACAATGCCCGCACCTGTAACAGCCTGCATGATGCCGTGGAGCCCTCCTGGTGCTGCACCAGTTACAGAATAGTTTCCTGGATGAATATGTGTAAAGAGCATGATAATGATGATAATTGGGACGATAAATTTAAATAACGTAACAATCGTATTGACTTTGCCAAAAACGTTAACGCTCCAGTAATTAATAAGAAAGAATACAAACAAAAGTGCTACCTGCAAAAGCATGCCAAGAAATGACGGGCTGTGAGCCGTTCCGAGGGCGTGCCACCAGCCTGTCGCGTACTCACGGAATGCATCCGTCTCCACACCAGCGACACTGGAATAAGCCAACATTGAGGCAAAGCCAATAAACCATCCCACCATTGAACCGTGGGTATACTGCGGATACCGGACAAAGCCGCCGGCCCTAGGCATTGCAGCGGCCAACTCTGCGTAGACCAGACCAATAAGGATAATTGCTGCTGCACCGAAAAGCCACGCAACCCATGCGAGATTACCGGCATAGTGCGCTCCCTTCATGGCACCGTACAACCAGCCTGAACCAATAATGGAGCCGATACCAAGGAGCGTGAGGTCAAGAAGTGTAAGCTTTTGCTTGAACTTTGAAGAACCTGCCATAGTTTCTCTCCTTTCGAATTTTAGTAATTAAATTAGTGGAACTGCATCTAGCATTATAATTTTATTAATCTAAGAAGTCAACAATTCCTTTTGTACTATAAAACATATTATTTTCAATTAATTTTCAATAAATGGACACAAAAGGATCACAAATCGTTCACAAAGGAGGTTATTGTATCAG